>NZ_RCVM01000009.1 GCF_003686955.1 Streptococcus hillyeri | reverse complement strand
GCAATAAAATCAACCATTATAAAAACCAGTGGAACTTACCCTGACACGGATTTCCACTGGTTGTTAGAGGTTTTATCAGATTAACTTCCACTTTAACAGACGGTGGAAGTTAGTTTGGGAATTTAGCGAATCCTCATTCGTCCCATTTTCAGGACACTTTTGAGTCTCTCCCTCTCTTTAGTTCTTTTTAACCTGAATTTCGCAAACCTGTTGCAATACCGTTAATGGTGATGTGAACCAATTTCTCTTCTTTGTCACTTAATTTTCCTGCACGCAGGCGATTGATTAATTCAATTTGGATATAATTGAGAACATTGAAATATGGTAAACGGTAATCTAGACTAGCTTTAAGATTTGGCAATTCTTCTAACAAGTCATCGTGTTGTTCAATTTGTAAAATGATATTTTTGGTTAATTGCCATTCGTCAAGTATCACATTGAAAACATCGCGCACTGCTTGGTCCTCACACATTTGAGCATAACGAAAGGCAATGTTCATGTTTGATTTTGAGAGTACCATATCGACATTTGACAATAGTGATTTAAAGAATGGCCAATTTTGATACATCTCTTGAAGTTTTGCTAGGTTACTCTTATCTTGGTCAATAAAATGCTTGAAACTAGATCCGACACCATACCAGCCAGGGAACATGATTCGATTTTGCGACCAAGAAAATACCCAAGGAATGGCACGTAGACCTGAAATTTCAGTAATCGTCTTACGAGCTGCTGGGCGTGATCCGATATTTAAACTTGACACTTCTTTAATCGGACTAGCCGTCATGAAGTAGTCATAAAAATGAGGATTGCCAAAAACCAAGTCTCGATAAATCCGGTTACTATCTGCTACAATTTTGTCCATATCGGCACGATAGCCATCAATTTTAGTGCTGTCAACAATCTGGTTAGTGACCATGCGACCCAAGGTTGCTGATACTAGCATCTCAAGATTGTAATAAGCTGCATCCTTATTGCCGTATTTATTACCAATGACTTCACCTTGCTCTGTCAAACGAATTCTGTCCTTAATCGTACCAAATGGCTGTGAGGTAATCGCATCGTAAGAAGGACCGCCACCACGACCAACGGTACCACCACGACCATGGAAGAAGGTGATTTTCACTCCATTGTCTTGACCAATTTTCGTCAACTCATTCTGAGCCTTGTAAAGCGTCCAACCTGATGATAAATACCCACCATCCTTATTAGAATCTGAATAACCGAGCATGATTTCTTGATAGCCGTTCTGACTGCTAATCCAATTTTTCACTAAATCAAGCGCCAGGTACTCTGTCATTGTCTCAGAGGCTCTATCTAAATCTTCAATCGTTTCAAATAGAGGAACAATCTGCACGCGCGCACGTTCCGTATCAACGAGACCAACTTCTTTTAGCATAATAGCCAATTCTAACATATCTGAGACATTCTCCGTGTGAGAAATGATATGCTGTTTGATAACCTCTTCGCCCAATTTATCTTTAAGCTCACGAGCAGCTTGATAAATAGCGAGTTCCTTTTCTAGAAGTTCTGATTTTTCAACGTGGGTAGCTGATAAGAGGCGTGGGTCGTCTTTTAGTTCTGTCAAAAGCAGAGCAACTTTATCTTGTTCAGAGAGTGCTGAATAGTCAGCTTCAATATTGGCAGCTTTTAGTAATTCTGCTACGCAGGCTTCTTGGATAGAAGAATCTTGACGCAAGTCAATTGATGCTAGGTAAAAACCGAAGATACGCACCGCTTCTAGTAACTCTGCCAAGTCACCCTTAATCAGATTTTCACCCTTATTTTCAAGAAGAGATTGTTTGATGGTGATCAGGTCTGCTTTAAAATCGCTCGCCTTATCATAGCGAGGAGAGAGATCCTGATTTTCTGTCAGATAGCGTTTAGTATTGGTTAATTTTTCTGTGATGTAATGAAACGCCTTACGGTAGAGCTCTTTTTCACGGTAGATAGAAGTATCAGAAGATTGCTCTGCTAATGTTTTGACACCATCAGATGTGCCAACCAATCCAACTGACAAGGCAAAGGCTTCATAAAGCTCCGCTATTTTCCCTAAATAATAAGACAGGATAACCTCAGCCTGAGTTTCTGCTGATAAACGCAAGGTCTCCGCCGTTACGAAAGGATTACCGTCGCGGTCTCCACCAATCCACATGCCCATCGTAATCGGTTTTGGAGCATTAAGAGGAAGGCCTTTTTCTGTCGCCAGGCGCTGATATTCAGTGGTCAAAGTCGTAATCGCTGGAATCAATGAGGTTTGATAATACTCGGTTACATTGGTGATTTCATTTTTTACCTTGAGCTTTTTCTCACGAATAATATCAGACTGCATCATGAGGTCAATCTGGCGACGAAGATCATCCATCCACTTGTCCTTATTGAGCAAGCCCATGCGGACATCACGGTAACGGCGCAATAATACGTGAATGTTTTTGGTTAAGCCCAACATGGTTTTGCGTTGCACTTGAGTGGGATGGGCGGTTAAGACAGGCACAACTGTGACATTTTGTAAGACGGAAAGAGCTTCTGGATTTTGTGAAACTTGTTCAATCGTTGTCGACAACTTACCCAGATAGTCTTTGCTCATATTATTTTGGTAATTGACTTCATAAGCTAAATCCACGTCTTCAGAAATGTTAATCAGAAGTGGCAAGATTGCAAAATAACGTGCAATGACTTCCATGTCCTCTGTTGAAATAGTTGCAATTTCCTTTTCTAAAAGCTGGTATTGTTTGTCTTTAGATAGCTGGGTTAAGTGTTGAATCTGATCAAAAACTTTTTGTCCTGCTAAATGTTGCACGGTTTCATCAAGCAAGTCTGTCAAAATGACGACTTCTTCTCTGATAACCTGTCCTGTACTTGCAGTTTCTAATTTTTCCATGCGATAACTCCCTGTTAATAAGGTATAGTGTAAAAATCATTTATAATCTAATGTTCTCATTTTACTATTTTTTATCAGAAAAGAACACTAAAAAAACAATTAACTTGCTATTTGTTCGTAAAATACCTGATTGCAATAGCAAACTGACAAAAACAGCTATTTTTGCTATACTGAATGAGATTATTAATATAGAAATGGAGCCTCCTATGGAACTCAAACCACGTTCAGAATTCCCAGAAAATGAACTTTGGGACTTAACAGCCCTCTACAAAGATCGCGAAGACTTTTTACTCGCTATCGAGAAAGCCTTGGCTGATGTTGCTCAGTTCAAACAAAATTACGAAGGCAACTTGAAAACCACAGATGATTTCACCGCTGCGCTTTATGAATTGGAACAAATTTATATCCAACAGAGCCACATCATCAATTATTCTTTCATGCCACAAACAACTGATTTTAGCAATGAAGAATTCGCTGAAATTGCTGCCAGTGGTGATGATTTCATGACCAAAGCTAGTGTAGCGCTCAGCTTCTTTGACACTGCATTGGCAGAGGCTGACGATGCCGTTCTTGATGAACTCGAAAAAAATCCTCATTTTAGCTCTGCTATTCGTCAGGCCAAACGCCAAAAGGCCCACCTGCTAGCTCCTGAAGTGGAAAAAGCCATCACTAATCTCCGTGAAGTGCTAGGGGCACCTTATGACATCTATACGAAGATGCGTGCTGGTGACTTTGCTATGGACGATTTTGAAATTGATGGCAAGGTTTATAAAAATAGTTTTGTGACCTATGAAAATTTCTATCAAAATCACGAGGATGCTGTGGTTCGTGAAAAAGCCTTTCGTTCGTTTTCAAAAGGTTTACGCGCTCATCAAAATGCCGCTGCCGCTGCTTACTTAGCTAAGGTAAAATCGGAAAAATTATTGGCTGATATGCGTGGTTATGACTCTGTCTTTGATTACCTCCTAGACGAACAAGAGGTTGACCGTGCCATGTTCGACCGCCAAATTGACCTTATCATGAACGAATTTGGTCCTGTGGCTCAACGCTACCTTAAACATGTGGCAGCTGTTAACGGTCTTGAAAAAATGACCTTCGCTGACTGGAAACTCGATATTGACAATGAACTCAATCCAGAAGTTTCCATTGATGATGCCTACGACTTAGTGATGAAATCAGTTGCTCCGCTTGGTCAAGAATATTCGCAAGAAGTAGCTCGCTACCAATCTGAGCGCTGGGTTGACTTTGCTGCTAATGAAAACAAGGATTCTGGTGGTTATGCCGCTGACCCTTACCGCGTCCACCCTTATGTTCTCATGAGCTGGACTGGTCGTATGTCTGATGTCTATACTTTGATTCATGAAATCGGACACTCTGGCCAATTTATCTTCTCAGATAACAACCAAAGTTTCTTCAATGCCCACATGTCAACCTATTTCGTAGAAGCTCCGTCAACCTTGAATGAATTGCTCCTTAGCGATTATCTCGAAAATCAATTTAACAACCCACGTCAAAAACGTTTCGCACTTGCTCATCGTTTGACAGACACCTACTTCCACAACTTCATCACTCATTTGCTCGAAGCAGCCTTCCAACGCGAAGTCTATACCTTGATTGAAAATGGTGGAACCTTCGGAGCGGAAAAACTCAACAGCATTATGAAAGACGTCCTTAGCAAGTTCTGGGGAGATGCTGTCGAAATTGATGACGATGCCGCACTCACTTGGATGCGTCAAGCACACTATTACATGGGGCTTTACAGCTACACTTATTCAGCTGGTCTCGTGATTTCAACTGCTGGCTACCTTAACATCAAAAATAACCCTGACGGAGCGAACCAGTGGCTTGATTTCCTCAAATCAGGCGGCAGCAAGACACCACTTGATTCATCCCTTATCATCGGCGCTGATATTTCAACCGAAAAACCGCTCCGCGATACCATCCAATTCCTCAGCGATACCGTTGATCAAATTGTTGCGTATAGTGCAGAGTTGGAGAAGTAAATATCCTAAAAAGAGGCTGGGACAAAATAGTTCTCAGTCACAAAAAAGCTAGAGATTCCCAATAGTGGAACTCTAGCTTTTTAATTTTGAGTTATTCTCTTATTGTATTTTAGGAGATTATTAGCCATGAGTACCAATCCCATGTCAATTGTCACCTGACGTTTACCTCTTAGATTACATCTCTTGTAACCCAAACAAGCCTTTATCTGCCCAAAAACAGGTTCCACATCAATCTTGCGTTGAGCGAAAATCTGTCTTGCCCAACCTCTTTATTTTCTTCGATTTTAGCATCTTTTTTAAGGTTCTTCTATTCTTAGTCGTCATTTTGACATTTTTATTCTTCCCAATAGACCGGTTCTACTAAAAGTGCTAAGATAGTCTAAAAGGAGTTATACTATGACACAATTTTATGATTTTTCTGTTTCAAAGCAAGATGGCACATCATTTAGCTTAGAGCACTATAAAGGCAAGGTCCTTCTCGTTGTTAATACAGCCACCGGTTGCGGTTTAACGCCTCAATACGAAGGGTTACAGGCGCTCTATGATCAGTTTCAGGACAAAGGTTTTGAAGTACTCGATTTTCCGTGTAACCAGTTCAAACAGCAGAGCCCAGGGACAGCAGAGGAAATTAACACTTTCTGTAGCTTAAATTACAATACAACCTTTCCACGTTTTGCTAAGATTGAGGTTAATGGCAAAGCTGCTCATCCTCTTTACCAATGGATGAAAGAAGAGCAAAAAGGTGCTTTTGGAAAAGTGATTGAATGGAACTTTACAAAATTCCTCATTGACCGCGAAGGTCATGTGGTTAAACGCTTTGCACCAACAACTGCACCTGAAAAATTGATTGCTGAAATTGAAAAACTACTATAAAAAACGCTAGAAAATTTTCTAGCGTTTTTTATTAACGATGGCTGATTTTACGCGTCAGCAAATCCCCTACCAACTGAATCATCACAATAATCAAGAGAATTAACAGGGTTGCCACCCATATCACATCATGGTGTGAACGTCCATGACCATAAGAGATAGCAACATTACCGAGACCGCCAGCACCGATAGCGCCAGCCATTGCCGTTTCTCCAACTAAGGAAATTAAGGTCACTGTCGATACACGAATTAAATCGGGTAAACTTTCTCCCAAATACACACGGATGACATCAAACGTTGTGGCTCCTGATGCTTGTGCCGCCTCGATAACTCCACGATCAACTTCTGCCAATACAACCTGAACCTGACGTGTAAAGAAGGCAAAAGTCGCAACTGATAGAGGGACAATAGCCGCCGTTGGACCAAGGCTAGTATTTACTAACAGCTTTGTCACTGGGACAATAACTGCTAATAAAATGATAAAAGGCACTGCACGAAAGACTGACGTTACCTTGTCAAGGATATGAAAGACTGTTTTATTTTCAAGAACTCCACCAGGAGCTGTCAACACAAGAAACAGACCTGTCAAAAGTCCCAAACTACCACCAATAATAAATGCCCAAAAAGTCATGTAAAATGTTGTGTAGGTAGCTGCTAGCCAGCCGTTTTCGCCTGTCAATCCAATTTTATAAACGTGAGGAAGATTTGTTTTAATCCACTCTATCATGATTTTTCACCTCTTTTCAATACTGTCAATCCCACACCTGCCTCTAAGATAGCATGCTCCGCAGCTGCCAAGGAACCTGCTGCTCCAGATAAGACGACAATCAGCTCACCAACTGGTGTATCATCTAAAATTTCAATATTACCATACAAAATATTAGCCGTCACTTCAAAACGTTTGTAAATCTCATTTAAGATAGGCTCATCCGTGGTGTGCCCTGCATAATTGAGCTGAGCTAGTAGGCTATTTTGTGCCAAATTTTGGACAATTTCTTGTTTTTCAATCTTGACCAAGGCATCATCAATGCCAGTCGCTGTTGTGATAAACTCCTGTGTCAAAGCCTCTTTAGGATTTGAGAAAATGTCAAGAACAGAACCTTCCTCAATCAAATGACCGTCCTGCATGACTGCTACACGGTGACAAATGTCTTTAACGATTTGCATTTCGTGAGTAATCATGACTATGGTAAGTCCTAACTTGCGATTAAGCTCCTGCAACAAGGCTAAAATTTGCTTAGTTGTCTTTGGATCCAACGCTGAAGTTGATTCGTCAGAAATTAGAATTTCTGGATCATTAGCAAGGGCACGCGCAATCGCCACACGCTGTTTTTGCCCTCCTGAAAGCTGAGCAGGGTAGTTATCAGCTCGGTCCGCCAAGCCAACTAAACTTAATAGTTCCTCAACTTTCGCCGCACGCTCTGCTTTTGTCAAATGAGAGTGACGAAGCGCAAAAGCAACGTTTTGACGAGCTGTTTTTTGTGCCATCAAGTTAAAATGCTGGAAAATCATCCCAATTTTTTGACGTTTCTGGCGCAACTGAGCAGGACTTAGCTGCACTTTGCCATCTGCAAAAGTCACATCACCAGCCACTGTAATTTTACCAGCTGTCGGCACCTGAAGAAGGTTAATCACACGGACTAATGTTGATTTCCCCGCTCCTGAATAGCCAACGATACCATAAATCTGTCCCTTGTCAATGGACACAGAGACATCCTTAACTGCTTCAATCACACGTTTTTTCTGGTGAAACGTGATATCAATATGTTCTAGTTGAATAATGGGTTTACTCATAAGATTTTATTAACTCCTCAATCATTTCAATATGGGTGTAGTAATCTGCCATTTTTGCATTTTCATCTCCACCGTGGTCTCGGCTATTTGGATTTCCTAGGCCAAAAGATACAATCGGTACTTCAAGCGCTGCAAAAACTTGGTGCATCGGACCTGTTCCAGCTGTTGTTGGCAGAACAGCGACGCCCTTTGGAGAGAATTTTTTAGCAATGTCAATAGTATTTAAAATAGCTGGCGCAGTCATGTCACTACGGTAGCCTTCTTCACCCAAAGTATAAATTAGTTTGACCTTATCAAAACCATTTTTTTGCAGCTGCTTTTCAATTTTCGTCAAGACATCATGGGGTTCCATACCAGGCACCAGACGTACTTCTAATTTAGCAGAGGCTTGACAAGGAATAATCGTTTTAACACCCTGCCCTTGGTAACCTGTGCTTAGTCCTTGTATGGTCAATGATGGCTCAAAGAATAAACGCTTCAGAAGCTCTGCTTTATCATCCGTCAAAAACGGTAGTTTTAAGTCATAAAGGTCACGTAAATCCTCTGACTCAATGTAGGCAAATTGATGTACTAAATCAAGCTCACGAGCCGTTGGTGGCGTCACACCATCATAGATGCCGTCCACCAAAATACGTCCATCAGCCGCACGAAGACTTGATAGGGCATTGATTAAATACCAACTACTACTATCAATCACACCGCCAAATTTTGAATGGATATCAACCTCTGCACTTTCAACAACTGCATCAAAGGTAACAATCCCCTTTGTCCCACCAGAAAGTTCCATCTGACCTTGAGCATTAAAAATCCCTTGCTCCCAAACCAAAAGCTCTGCCTTTGATAATTCAGGTTGGTATTTTGCTAAATACTTCTCCAAATCAACCGATGCGGATTCTTCGGCACCTTCAATGATGAAAATAATATTTACTGGCAATTCAGTCACTACTTTACGATATTTTTGAACGCCTGTCAAACGTGCAACAATATGTCCCTTGTCATCATCAACTCCACGCCCATACATATAACCATCACGAACATCCAAAGTAAAAGGCGCAGCAGTCCAAATTTGGTCACTGTCTGCTGGCTGAACATCATAGTGATTGTAGAAAACAAGTGTCTTTGCATCCGCTTTTTGGCTGGCAAATGTCGCCATGACAAAAGGAGCAGCAAAACTATCATCTAAAACCACATCTGCACCTGCTTCTTCAAATAGGGTAACTAAATAGTGAGCAGCATCATCTAAACCAATATTTTGAGCAAAAACACTTTTAATGGCAACTAATTCTTTTAATTTATCAAAATAATACTGTGCCGTCGCATCATTGTAAAATTTTTCCAACTGCTTTTGATCGTTGTTATCTACCATTTCCTAATCCCTCACTAGATATCCTCTAAAAAAACAAATATAGCGTGCTTTCACACGCTGATATTTATTGACAATTTAGTTAAATGTTGGAGCGCCTTCCCATGCTGGAATGTCAATTCCTTTTGATGTTTCGTTAAGCACTTTGGCAATCTCATCCGTTTGGTAAACTGAGATCAATTTTTTAATGGCATCAGCCTTGTCTGATTTTTCCCAATCTTTTTGAGCTGCGATAATGTTAACCCATTGTTTAGAACCTTCGTTTACTTCTTCTTTGTAAAGAGAAGTTTTATAGTCAATTCCTGCAGACTGTGCAAAAGCATTATTGATAATAGCTGCATCCACAGATACTAGGTTTGCTGCAAGTTGATCAGCTGCAACTTCTTTAATGGTAACGTTCTTGCTGTTTTTAACAATGCTATCAAGCGTCGCAATTTCACCTTTAGGTACTTCAAGATCAATGATACCAGCACTTTCAAGAACATAGAGGGCACGGCTTTCATTTGTCGCATCGTTTGGTACTGCAATCACAGCACCTTCTGGTAATTCAGAAACCTCTTTATACTTAGCTTTGCCACCTTCAGCACCTGAGAAGAGGTGGATTGGACTAAGAAGTGTGTCCGCTGCGGCTACTAAGTCACCATCATTTTCTTTGTTCCAGTTGTTTAAGAAATCATAGTGTTGGAAAGCATTGACATCCACTTCACCATTATCAAGTGCAGTGTTAGGTTGTGTGTAGTCAGTGAACTGAACAAAGTCTAAAGTAACACCTTCTTTTTTAGCCAAAGCTGAAATTTCATCCCAGAGTGGCTCTGTTGTATCATCAAATGCCATAACGCCAACCGTTAATTTTTCACCCTTGTCGCTTGCTTTGTCTTCTTTACCTGAAGATGGTGCGCAGGCTGCCAAAAGTGCTGCTGCTGCCAAAGTTGTTGTTAATCCTAGAATTTTTTTCAATGTCATAATATCCTTACCTCTTCTAATTTTTTAAGATGTGACTATTATGCCATAGGTAGCTATAGATTTCAAATTGTTAAAACTAAGGTTTTTGTATAGTTAAAAACTATAACACTACAAATATTGGCGTGGCACACGTTGGCTCAAAAGGCAGAGCACTTCATAGTTGATGGTATCACGATGCTGAGCAATGTCAGTTGCTGAGATAGCCTCATCACCATTTTTACCAATCAGAGTAACTTCTGTCCCAAGAGGATAGGATTTTGGCAACTTAATGGTCATTTGGTCCATGGAAATACGGCCAACAATTTGACAATAGTTTCCGTCAACTAAAACATGGAAATTTTGAGTATCACGTGTCCAACCATCCGCATAACCAATCGGAACTGTCGCAATGTACTCATCGTTTTTAGTTTGATAAGTCGCACCATAACCAATCGTTTTCAGAGCTGGAAGTTTTTTGACATGAATAACCTGTGTCGAAAGCGTCAAAGCTGGTTTCATTGGATAAGGTAATTCCAAAACTTGTCCACTAGGGTTTAGTCCGTAAATAGCAATCCCTAGTCGCACAGCATTGAAAATGCCTTCTTGATGCCAGAGACTTGTTGCTGAATTACTAGCATGGACAAGAGTAGGTATCTCTTCCAACTCAGACAAGTGTTGTTTGAAGCTCTGCAATTGTCCCAAAAAATGACGATCATCAGCTTCATCAGCTGTCGCAAAGTGGGTGAAAATCCCTTCAACATGAGCACCTAATTCTTTTAATCGCTGCTGTGCTTGTTTAGTGTCAGAACTTTTCCGAAAACCGATACGGC
Source organism: Streptococcus hillyeri (assembly GCF_003686955.1). GTDB lineage: Bacteria > Bacillota > Bacilli > Lactobacillales > Streptococcaceae > Streptococcus > Streptococcus hillyeri. The sequence goes on along the minus strand of NZ_RCVM01000009.1, from coordinate 60,152 downwards.
CCATACCTGTATCCAACTTGAGGTGGACTTTTAGGCCTGTCAAATCATAAGAACGCGCAAAATCCAACCACTCTAAACTAGCTACAGTAACAGTAATTTTTTGAGAGATTGCTAATGGTAATTCCTCCGGCATGATCACACCTAAAATCAAAATTGGTTTGATAAGCCCTGCCTGCCGCAATTCAAGCCCCTCATCAAGATTAGATACACAAAAATAATCCACCTGACGCTCGATGTGTTTAGCAACTGCAACTGCACCATGCCCATAGGCATCTGCTTTAACAACCGCAAAACTCTGAGTATTTTCTGGCAGATGACTTTTTATAGTCTCAATATTGCTAGCAATGGCTGATAAATCAACCGTTGCCTTAGTTGGACGATGAATGCTTGTAACCATAGTATAAGATCCCAAGAACGCCGAGAAAGCGATTAGAATTTTAGGAAATCAACGTAGTGTGCTTGCACACAAGGCGATTTATCTAAATTCCGAGCTTTCCGTTCGGGTTCAATTCCTTTCATTTTCCTCAATACTTTCTAAAATGACACTAGCCTGGACAAAAGAACCGCTGTGAGAGATAGATAAATGCACCTTCCCTTCAAATGGTGAGGCAGTCACAATCGGCGCCCCCTTACTATCTTTCAATATTTCAATATCTTGGAAAGATAAGCCAACAAATCCAGTTCCCAAGGCTTTTGAAAAAGCCTCTTTTGCCGCCCAACGTCCCGCTAAAAATTCATAGGTACGAGGAGCTTTAAGCGTCTGAAAGAGCTCTAATTCTTTTGCTGTAAGAATTTTATGGGCAAAGTTCTGCTTTTTATCATAAGCCCGTTGGATAGCAGAAATATCCTGCAAATCAATCCCATGTCCGTAAATCATAGGTTCTCCTTTTCCAAAAAGAAAAACCAGCCTAAGCTAGCTTTCTTTCTATTATACCACTACTTTGATAAAGTCGCATAAATTTCCTGAACAAGTTCCTCAGTTTTCTCCCAACCTAGGCATGGGTCTGTAATAGATTTACCAAAAATTTCTGGACTATCTTGGCGTCCATCTTCGAGGTAAGACTCAATCATGAAACCACGAACATATTGACGAATTTTCTCATTCCAATCACGGTTGATAAGCGTTTGGCGGACAATACGAATTTGTTCTAAATACTGCTTGCCTGAATTATCGTGGTTGGTATCAATCACAATAAATGGATTCACCAATCCCATTTTTTCATACTGGGTAATAGCTTTCAACAAAATATCGTAGTAATAGTTTGGCTCGTTTTCGCCATGCTCGTTCACCGCTCCGCGAAGGATAACATGGGCAAGTGGGTTACCATCTGTATCAACCTCAGCATTTTGGAAAATAAAATTCTGACTGTTTTGAGCGGCGTAAATGCCATTGAACATCACATTGAGGTTTCCAGAGGTTGGATTTTTCATCCCAACTGGAGCATCTATTCCTGAAGCAACAAAGCGGTGCTCTTGATCTTCAACAGAACGTGCACCAATCGCATGGTAAGACACCAAATCATCAACCAAACTGAGATTTGATGGATAGAGCATCTCATCTGCTGTGGTTAACCCTGTCTCAGTGATGACACGGTAGTGAAGATTACGTACCGCAGCAATACCATTGATTAAATCTGGTAATTTTGAGGTGTCTGGCTGGTGCATCAATCCTTTATAGCCATCACCATTGGTGCGTGGTTTAGCCGTGTAGACACGCATCACCATAAAGATTTTGTCTTTGACCTTTTCTTGGAGAGCAGATAGGCGCTTAGCATATTCCAAGACTGCCTCTTCATTGTCTGACGAACAAGGCCCAATCACTAAAAGGATACGGTCATCTTCCCCTTTTATAATACGTGATAATTCTTCATCACGTGCTATTTTATCAGCCAAAAACTGGCCTTCTAATTTTGATAATTCTTTTACTTTAGCAACGTCAATCGTCGCAGATTTTTGATGAATAGCCATCGCTTAATCTTTAGGTCAAAAAATAGGGCCATTAACACACAACAGCGCTACTTTCCTTGAAAGTGTTCCTCGCTAACCAAAGACACACCCCGACCTATCTCCTTTCTTATTCCAATTTATACTTCCAGCAAACTCAGATTCTTTTATCACAACATCCGATATTGGTCATAGTGAATTCATCCGCTTGTTTTTTTATTTCAGTATAAAAATTGTTTCTATTATACCACTTCAAAAATGCTTTTCCAAGATATTTTTCAGAAAATTAAGTTAATTTATGCCTTTAACATCCTAAATAGTTTTTGAGAGCTGGAATGATTTTCTCACCATCACCGACACCACGTCCATAAATCTCATCAAATTTATCAGGATTTTTTTCGAGACGACCTATTTTTAGGGCTTCTTTTGGACGAATAGCAAATAACTGTCCTTCTTTTTCCATCTGAATAATATTTTCAACCTGAGTGTTATAATGCTGATAACGTTTTGAAGCCACTGCCACAAAGTTAGGATATTTTTGATAAAAAAGTCTGTAAAGTCTGCCACTTGAAGACTTCTTTCGATAATCCAGTGGTTGCGTCAAAATCACAATTAACTTATCAAAACCCAAACTTTTCGCAAAATCTACGGGAATCGAATCCGAAAGACCACCGTCTAAATACTTTTTCCCCTTATAAGAGACAATTTCATTGGCTAGGGGCAAAGCAGAGCTGGCACGAAGGGCTTCCATTTGTTCAAAAACATCATCAATTTTAATATAATCTGGTTTGCCTGTTTCAATATCAGTTGTAACCACATAAAAAGGAGTCCCTGACTGAGCAAATCTTTCCTGGTCAAATTTATCTAATTCCATAGGAATTTTATAGTAAGCCATATCCTTATTGACAACATTTCCTGTTTTCACCCAAGAACGAAATCCCATGTAATTTTTATCTTTGATAAAACGCTTGTTATAACGAAGAGCTCTGCCTTTTTGCTGAGAAAGAAAATTAACACCAAAAAGAGCACCTGCAGATACAGCTACAACCCCATCAACTTTGATTCCTGCATCCAAAAACGCATCTAAAACGCCAGCGGTATAAAGTCCACGCATACCGCCACCTTCCAATACCAATCCAACAGTCATCTCCCTATCCTCCTTCATGGTTTTGGTGATTATTATAACAAAATTTCCAAAAAAATGGTTAAAAAGAAGGCCGTAGCCTCCTCATTTATTGACTGATATTGCCATACATCTCTGGGCGTCGGTCACGGAAGAGCCCCCAGTTCAAACGCTCATTGGCACCTTTGTCAAGGTCGTAAGTTACGATAAGAACCGCTTCTCCTTCACGCTCAGCAACAGTTAATATTTCTCCTGTCTCGTCTGTCATAAAGGACGAACCGTAGAAATTCAAGCTCGATTCCTGTCCACCATTTTCCACAGATGGCGTCACATGCTCCACGCCAAAGCGGTTAGCTGAAATAACTGGTGTAATATTAGCTGCAGCATGACCTTGCATGGTGCGTTGCCAGTGATCTTTACTGTCTGTATCCAAAATAGGTTCTGATCCAATTGCTGTTGGGTAGAATAATAATTCTGCACCGTTTAAAGCAAGGCTTCGTGCTGTTTCTGGGAACCATTGATCCCAACAAATGCCAATCCCAATCTTGGCATAGCGTGTAGCCCAAACTTTGAAACCAGTATTTCCTGGAGTGAAGTAAAACTTCTCTTGATAATAATGGTCATCTGGAATGTGGGTCTTACGGTAAACACCTAACACCTCACCTGTCGCATCAATAACAGCAATGGAATTATAGAGGACATTACCATCTTTCTCATAAAAGCTAATCGGTAAAACCACCTGCAACTCTTTAGCAATTGGTTTGAAGTGTAAAATAGCCGTATTTTCTTCTACGGATTGAGCATATTGGTAATACTCATACTGGCGTTCTTGGCAGAAATAAGGACGTTCAAACAATTCTGGCAAGAGAATAATCTGCGCCCCTTGCTCTGCTGCTTGGCGAACCAAACGCTCTGCTGTTTTAATGTTTTCAGCCACATCAAGCTGACACTGCATCTGAATGGCAGCAACGGTTACATGTCTCATCATTTTCCTTTCTCTACAATGGAATTTGCTGGGTGATACAGTGAATATTTCCCCCACCTAATAAAATATCACGTGCTGGAATACCTACAATTCGGCGATAAGGGAACAACTCTTGCAAAAGTTCACAGGCCAACTTGTCTTTAGAGTCATTAAATTGAGGAACAAGCACAGCGTCATTGGTAATGTAAAAATTCACATAGCTAGCTGCAAGACGTTCTCCAATTTCACGTTCGTCTTCCCCTTCAGCAAATTGATAACCTTGCAAATCATGTTCATCAATGACCTGAGTTTTATCTGGAATATGCATTTTATAAACCGTTAACGGGCGTCCTTTGGCATCTGTTTCTGCTTCTAAGACTTTAAGATTAGCTAATGACATGGCATATTGAGGATCATTTTCATCATCTGTCCAAGCAAGGACAACCTTGGCTGAGCCAACAAAGGCTGCAACATTATCCACATGCTCATTCGTCTCATCTTGGTAAATGCCGTATGGTAACCAGATAACCTTTTCCATTCCTAAAAATTCTTTTAAGCGTTCTTCAATCTCTTCCTTGGTTAATTCAGGATTTCGCCCTGGGCTGAGCAAACAAGACTCTGTCACTAATAAGGTTCCTTGACCGTCTGTGTGAATAGCTCCGCCTTCAAGCACAAAAGGTTTAGCATTATAAATAGGCATATTCAGATGACGAGCCACGGCATCCGCTAGCAAATTATCTTCCTGATAGTCTTGATAAAGACCGTCAAAATCACCGCCCCAAGCGTTAAATTCCCAATCAAGTGCCAATTTATCACCTTGTGTATTGGTCAAGATTGTCGGCCCCGTATCACGCGCCCAAGCGTCATTACTTGGAATATCAAGGTAGGTAACCGCATCTCCTAGATAGGATTTTGCTTCCTCACGGTGGGCATCATCCACAATCAAGTACACCTTTTCACTATTGGCAATTTCTGTCATGATACGCGTAAAGGCTTCCTTAGCACCTTTTCCATCATAGGCCCACGAACCAGGTCTTGTTGGCCAAATCATCAGGGTGCCGTGGTGAGGATAATACTCAGCAGGCATGCGAAAGCCTAATTGTTTCGGTGACGTCATTAAGATAACCTCCCCTTGAAATCTTCGTAGCCAAAGGCTTTGATCAAACGGCAATCCCCATTCTTATCCATAAGGTAGAGACTTGGTAGTCCAATACCGTTAAAGGTATTATTTTTAACAAAAGAGTAGATGGCCATATCTTCAAAGTAAAGGCGGTCGCCGATTTCGACAGGCTTTTCAAAGCTATAATCACCGATAATATCCCCTGTCAAGCAAGTATTTGAAGACAGGCGATAGGTAAAGGGCTTTTCATTAGCCTCAAAACCATTGCGAAGTGGAGGACGATACGGCATTTCCAAAACATCTGGCATGTGACAGGTCGCTGATGTATCTAGAACCAAAGTATTGATCCCATTTTCGACGATATCCAAGACCTCTGTCGCCAGATAACCAGCATTAAGGGCAATAGCCTCGCCCGGTTCAATATAAACGTCCACATCGTACTTGGCTTTGATGCGCTTGATTTCAGAAATCAGTAAGTCAACATCATAATCCTCACGCGTCACATGGTGACCACCACCAAAATTCAACCACTTGACTTGATACAAATACTGTCCAAACTTCTCCTCAACTGCTGCCAAGGTTGTGACCAAGTCATCGGAATTTTGCTCACAGAGGGTATGGAAATGGAGACCATCCACCAAATCCATCACCTCTGGATTAAACTTGTCAATCGTCACGCCAAAGCGTGAACCGTAGGCACATGGGTCATAGAGGGCATGGTCACCTTGCGTTGAACACTCTGGATTGATCCGCAAACCGACACTAACGTTAGCCGCTCTGCATTTATCACTATGCTTGCGCAACTGGCGCTCCGAGTTAAAGACGATGTGGTCTGAGATTTCCAAAACCTCATCAATCTCACTGTCTTTAAAAGCTGGAGCAAAAACGTGAACTTCCCCAGGAAATTCTTCACGTCCTAAACGAGCTTCATAGAGCCCACTGGCTGTTGTTCCAGAAAGGTAACGGCTAATCAAGGGATAAGTCGCATAAAGGGAGTAAGCCTTCTGAGCCAATAAAACTTTACAGCCTGCTTCCTCCTGAACACGCGCCAAAATCTGTAAATTCTTTTCCAACTGCCCTTCATCAATGACATAAGAAGGCGTTGGGACTTGTTCCAATCTCATTAGTCCACCAATTGAGGATTTTCAACCACTACCCACGGAAGTCCGTATTTGTTCAAAGCTTCCATGAATGGGTCTGGATCCAATTCTTCCAAGTTAAAGACGCCAGGCTGTTTCCACGTACCGTCCATCACTAATTTTGTTCCAATCATAGCTGGCACACCTGTTGTGTAAGAAATGGCTTGAGAACCCACTTCTGCATAGCATTCTTGGTGGTCACAAACATTGTAGATATAGATGGTTTTTTCAACCCCATCTTTGATACCAGTAAAGATACAGCCGATATTTGTCTTACCAACCGTACGTGGGCCAAGGCTGGCTGGATCGGGAAGTAAGGCTTTCAAAAATTGAATTGGGACGATTTCTTGTCCATTAAAGTTGATTGTGTCTGTACGAAGCAAACCAACATTTTCCAAACATTTCATGTGAGTGAGATAGCTTTGACCAAAGGTCATAAAGAAGCGAATGCGTTTCACACCTGGAATATTTTTAGCCAAAGATTCGATTTCTTCGTGGTGAAGAAGGTACATGTCTTTTTGACCAACTTCTGGGAAATCATATTCACGTTTGATTGACATCGCCTCTACTTCAACCCATTTACCATCTTCCCAATAAGAACCTGGTGCTGAAACCTCACGAAGATTGATTTCAGGGTTAAAGTTTGTCGCAAATGGGTAACCGTGGTCACCACCATTACAGTCCAAAATGTCAATGTAGTGAATTTCATCAAAATAATGTTTCAAAGCATAGGCAGAGAAAACGCTCGTCACACCTGGGTCAAAACCAGAACCAAGTAGAGCAGTCAAACCAGCTTCCTTGAATTTCTCTTGGTAAGCCCATTGCCATGAATAGTCAAAGTAAGCTGTGAAACCAAGTTCCTCACAGCGTTTTTCATAAATGGCACGCCATTCTGGATCCTCAGTATTTTCAGCCTCATAGTTAGCTGTGTCAATATAGTGCACACCCGTTGCCAAGCAAGCATCCATAATGGTCAAATCTTGGTATGGAAGAGCAACGTTCAAGACTGCTTCTGGTTTATAGCTGTTAATCAACGCAATAACTTCATCCACATTATCCGCATCAAGGGCTGCTGTTTCAATTTTCGTGCTTGTTTTCCCCTCTAGTTTAGCCTTCAAGTCATCACATTTTGACTTGGTACGGCTGGCAATCATAATTTCTTGAAAGGTATCGCTATCCTGACAGATTTTTGAGATAGCAACTTGGGCAACGCCCCCACATCCAATAACTAATAAACGACTCATTTTCTTCCTTCTTCCTCTTCTAAAATATCCTCAACGTACTTGGGCAACATAAAGGCCCCCACATGTAAATTGGCAGTATAATATTCGGTAAATAGCTGGCGCTCTTTCCATTGGTCTTTTTTAAAATCCTCAATGGGATGGTATTTTTTTGACGCAAACCCAAACAACCAATAACCAGCTGGACTGGTTGGAATATGCGCTTGATACACACGACTAATTGGGAAAGACTGGGTAGCCTTACGATGCATGCTGCGGCAAGCCGATTCATCCTCATCAAAGAAGGGACTTCCATGCTGATAAATCATAATCCCATCTTCTTTCAGTGCGCGGTAACTATTGCCATAAAATTCCTTGGTAAACAAACCTTCCGTATGTCCAAAAGGATCTGTAGCATCGTTGATGATAATATCGTACTCTGCTTCGCAATTTCTCAAAAAACGCAGACCGTCTTGGTGGTAAATGTTCACTCGAGGGTCGTCCAAACCCTGAGCAAAATCAGGGAAATACTGGCGACAAACCTCAACCAACATCTCATCAGGCTCAACAATATCAATTTGTTCCAACTCTGGGTACATGGTCAATACCTGAGCAACACCACCATCACCACCACCTAATACTAAAACTTTTTTAGGATTAGGGTGAACTGCCATCGGTACATGAGCAACCATCTCATTGTACACAAAGTCATCTGCGTCTGAGAAAAGGACATGCCCATTCAAGACAAGAATTCGACCAAAAGCAGGTGTTTCCAACACCGCAATATCTTGCCATTCGCTTTTTCCTGAGTACAATTGCTGCGCGGTACGAAGCGATAATTTCACATCTGGTGTGTGAACTTCTGAAAACCACATATCCATCTAGCAGCCCTCCTTGATAATATTGATGACATTAACATCTGGATCTTCTGTTCCTTGAAGCGAACAGCCTCTGTCTTTGGCAAATTGAATGTAATCAACCAAGTCCTGTGTTACTCGCTCACCCGGAGCTAAAATAGGAATCCCCGGTGGGTAGCACATGACAAATTCACCACAGACAGACCCAACAGCCCCTTGCAGGCTAACACTCTCTCGGCTAGCATAGAAAGCTTCTTGTGGCGACATAACCACCTCTGGTTGAATATACTCTCCCGTAATCAAGTCCTTGCCATCTCGTGAATAGAGGCGTTTAATATCTGCTAAAGCACCGACCAAACGTTCAATATCCTGAATACGGTCTCCAATCGAAATGTAGGCTAGAATATTACCAATATCGCCAAACTCAATCTGGATATCATATTCATCTCGCAAGAGGTCATAGACCTCAATACCAGTCAAGCCAATTCCTTGTGTATAGACTGATAACTTGGTCACATCATAATCATAAACCGATACACCATCAATCAATTCCTTGGAATAAGCATAATAGCCACCAATCGCATTGATTTCACGACGCGCATACTCCGACAGTTCAATAACTTTTTCAAAGGATTCTTTGCCACGAAGAGCCAGATTGCGTCGAGAAATATCAAGACTTGACATGAGCAAGTAAGATGCTGATGTGGATTGTGTCAGGTTAATGATTTGACGCACGTATTCCGCATTCATATCCGGTCCAAGCAGAAGAATCGAGCTCTGTGTTAAGCTACCGCCTGATTTGTGCATGGATACTGCTGCCATATCAGCGCCAGCATCCATTCCAGAAATCGGTAATTGCTCCGTAAAGTGTAGGTGGGCACCATGTGCCTCATCAACCAACACTTTCATTCCTGCTGCGTGTGCCATCTCTGTCAGACCTTTCAAGTCTGAACAAATGCCATAGTAGGTTGGATTATTGATTAATACAGCCTTAGCATCTGGGTGTTCCTTGATAGCCTGTGCCACTCGGTCATTTTCCAAGCCCAGAGCAATTCCAATTCGAGGATTAACGCTCATCTCAATGTAAATCGGAATCGCACCGCAAAGCACCAAGGCATTGATCGCAGACTTATGCACATTTCGTGGCAAGATAATCTTATCTCCAGCCTTACAGGTCGCTAAAATCATCGCCTGGACTGACGACGTTGTCCCTCCAATCATCAAGAAGGCATGTGCTGCGCCAAAAGCATCCGCCGTCAATTCCTCAGCCTCTCGGATAATCGACACGGGGTGGCCTAAATTATCCAAGGGTTTCATGGAATTGACATCAATCCCAACACATTTTTCGCCTAAGAGTTCCACTAATTCTGGATTGCCTCGACCACGTTTGTGCCCTGGCACATCAAAGGGAACAATGCGTTTCTTGCGTAAATTCACCAACCCATCGTAAATGGGTGCACGGTGTTGATTTTTTCTTGTCACTGTCTCTCCATTCCTACCATCTTCTCACGGTTGAAAATGCCTTTCCAAACCGTTTCTTTCTGTCTCTTGTCAAACAAAAAGAGCAGGGTATGCTCCTGCTCTACAATCGTTTTTTGTTCACGTTTTGATTTCTTCTTTATGAGTATCTGGGGCTAGATGTTTCCTACTCTCAAGTGCAAATATGACGTACTTTATTGACCGTTTCACAAGATGACGTGTGCTTTCACCACACTAAAATAACTATGAATTAGGAATCTTTCCTAACATCAACTGTAAAATTTGGGCTTCTAACCCAATCAATAATGGGAGCAGAACATTACTGTACGATTCCCGCTTCGGCATTCCCCTGCCTGTCCGTAGGCATTTTTTACTCGGGGTATATTTGCTAGAAACATCTTTTGGATACTTATTCTAGACAAAAAGTATTCTAACAGAATCTTAAGAAACCGTCAATAACTTTTTATCATTTTTGTATTTTTCTAAAATTCGTTCGTTATTGACGAACAAAAAAGAGATTGAGACAATTCTCAACCACTTTTGTTATCATAGATAGACCAACTTACAATTCAGCAATTTGATAAAGTTCCACTTCTGCCTGTGTTTCTGTACCAAACATGCTGAGCATTAATTTCACTTTATTACCATCAATTTCTACCACACGACCTTCTTGTCCCATAAAGGCACCGTCAATGATTTGAACAACATCACCAGCTTTAATATTGGTATCAATGATATCCACTTTTTGTCCCATTGAAATGAGAATAGCGCGGATTTCTTCTTCCAAAAGTGGTGTTGGTTTTGAACGGTTACCATGTGATCCAACGAAACCTGTAACGTTTGGCGTGTTACGAACAACAAACCAAGCTTCATCTGTCATCACCATTTCAACCAAGACGTAACCAGGGAAACGATTCTCTTCAACTTCTTTAGTTGTTCCATTTTTTTCAAAACTAACGGTTTGTGTTGGAATAATAACCTGTAGGATATTATCTAACATGTCATAAGTCTGAGCGCGTTGTAAAAGGTTCTCTTTTACCTTGTTTTCGTAACCTGAATAAGTTTGAAGGACAAACCAGCCCTTATCAAATGAATCTAACATTTCATGCTCCTTTGAATAATTATAGTCTTTTGTTTTTCTTGAATTTTAGATGGTACCATAAGACCTGAAAAAAAACGATATAAAAAAGCCGGCGATGCGGCTCTATGTCTTACTGATATTATACCACAGTTTTGACCAAATAAGCCATAACATCTGCTTATTTTATAAGACTTTTTCTTAGAATTTATCAAATAAACTCAAGAGACCACCTGAAATCAAACGGTCAAATAAGAAAATGATCAAAGTGAAAAATGCGGTATATTCAAGAACTGAGATAAAATCATACCAACGTTGTTTACGAGTTGGCCAAGTTGTATTTTTCAAAACTTGAAAAATGCCTTTGATAAACATAATATTTTTGTACTCCTCATTTAAATTAAACGGTTCATTCAAATCCGTATATTACTTTTAATAGGTATTGAAAACCTAGGATAAAACAACTTTAGCTATCGCACTACTGCGAAACTCAAATACTAACTGTTTTACCCCATTCTCAATCACCACTAGCGTGTTTCTTTATGTAGAGTATATCCTTTACAGTGCTTACAAAATTTTTTAACTTCTAAGCGTGTCGGTTTTGGATTGCTACCAACAGAGATGGAATAGTTACGACTACCGCAATCTGCACACGCTAAACTTGCTTTTTTCTGTGCCATACTGCCTCCATAACTGCCATTATACCATGTTAACATGCTCTTTGCAACTTATCTAAAGTAATCAACAATACTATTCCAAATATTTTCAGCATTCTCCTGAATAGATGAGTCTTGCAAAGCTTTTTCTAAGTCTTCTTTGGCCTTAGTCGCTGAATCTCTCAAATCATCAATAATGCTACGCGATTCTTCCTGGATGTCTTGTGCTGAGGCATCATAGACAGCCTCAATGCCATTAGCAAAGTAGGCATTCGTCACCGAAAAATCGGTCCCCTGTGTATAAGGTAAAACCGTGCTAGCTACCGCACTAAAGAGAGCTGAGGAATTTCCGTAAGGATCAACAATATAATGGCCCTCATCCGTCTTGTCATAACCAATCCACTGTGAAATCACGACATCGGGTGTATAACCAATAACCCACTGGTCACTGACTACATCTGGGTTGAAGCTTGCTTCGTTCGTGCCAGTCTTACCAGCCATCGTATAGCCGTAAACATTCGCCGAAGTAGCTGTACCATTAGTAAATGTTCCCAACATCATACTTGTCATCTTATCAGCGACAGACTTGCTTACTACACGTTGAGCTGATGGTGTATAGGCCTTAACTTTTTCACCACTAGCTGTTTCAATTCGAGTAATAAGATGCGCCTTATTCATCACTCCATCATTAGCAAAGGTGGCATAAGCTTGCGCCATCTGCAAAGGACTGACGGCCATACTAGAACCTAATGCTACTCCTAATTCTTCTGGGACATCCGACATATTAAAACCAAATTTTTTCCCATAGGAGAAGGATTTTTTCACATCGATTTGGTCTAGGGTATAGACAGCTGGAATATTATAGGAATTCGCCAAAGCTTGATACATTGGTAGATCCTCCGTCTCAATTCCTCCGTAGTTTGATGGGGCATAGCCATTAAAATCGCGACGAGTATTTGGCAAGAGCTCATCAATGCTCCAACCTGACGCAATAGCAGGGGCGTACACCAGAAGTGGCTTAATAGCTGAAGCTGGGCTACGGCGTCCCTGAGTAGCATAGTTAAAGCTTCTAAATGCTGCATTCTCACTACTATTAGAACGCCCAACCAAACCTCTTACTCCTCCAGTTTTAGGATCAAGGGCTACGCTGGCAGCCTGAGTGGTTTGCCCATCAGCTGCAACAAAAATATAATTATCATTATCCAACGTCGCCTGCATACCCGTTTGATAATTTTGATCAAGCTCCGTGTAAATTTTATATCCATTATTTAAGATATCCTTTTCACTCAGCCCATAAGTCTCAATCGCTTCGCTGATAACCGCATCAAAGTAAGAAGGGTATTTATAATCGTCCATTTTTCCAGAATAAGTATCTGCCAGACGGTTTCCCATTCCCACAGTCATCGCACTATCAGCCGTTTCTTGGCTGAGATAGCCTGCCTCAACCATTCCTTGTAAGACGGTATCACGACGATTGGTCGCCTGTTCAATAGAATAATAAGGGTTATAAATCTCCGGTCCTTTAAGCATTCCAGCTAGGGTGGCTGCTTCATCTAGAGAAAGATTAGCTGCGCTGGTACCAAAATATTTCTGGCTGGCATCTTCAACTCCCCAGACCCCATTTCCAAAGTAGGCGTTGTTCAGATACATGGTCAAGATTTCTTGCTTGCTATATTTTTTGGTTAGTTCTAGTGCAAGGAAGAATTCTCGTGCCTTACGCTTTACCGTTTGGTCCTGAGTGAGGTAAGCATTTTTTGCCAATTGTTGTGTGATGGTAGAGCCACCACCCGATTTCCCAAGGGTCAGCACTGCTAAAATCGTACGCTTAAAATTAATCCCTTTATTTTCATAAAAGGTACGGTCCTCCGTTGCCAGCACCGCATTTTCCAAATCATCAGAAATCGCATCGAGTTCAACATAGGTTCCCTTTTGTCCAGTCAAAGAGCCTGCATATTCCTCATTGCGATCATAAATGACTGTCGTCGCTTTGAGGGCTTCTTGAAGGTCAGAAACCTTAGCAGTCTTTGCGAGGTAAAAAAGATAACCACTAACCAGTAGGACAAAGCCTGCCATGGTAATCAAGACAATCTTCCCAAGATGGTAACGACGCCAGAATTGACGCAGAGGATTTTGAGGGGCTAGCTTTAAACGATCCGCCTGCTTCAAAAACTCAGGCTTCCTCACCTCTTTTTGCTGATGGTTACGGCTACGTTTATAGCGTGAAACTGGTTCTTCAGTCTCAGCAAGCTCAGGCTGAGCAATATCAACGTCATTCTGATCTACTTCTTCATCAGTCGCCATATCCATATCAACTGCGTCTTGTTGCCTTTGGAGCTCAGCCTTTTCTTTTTGATATTGGCTAGGTAAAAATTTTTTCTTCAATAATTCTAAAAATGTCATAAGAAAATTATATCACAGCTATTTCTTTCTTGGCTTAACCAACCATTTTGATTAAGAAAAAATCAGCCCTAAGGCTGATAAAATAATAAAAAGCCAGCTGCAACTGGCTTAGTTTGCTATTAACGAAGTTTACTAATCACGACGTAGCGGTTAGGGTCATCTCCTTCAGAGTAGCTTTCAACGCCTGCAATTTTTCCAACGGTTTTGTGGACGATTTTGCGTTCGCTGTTACTCATTGGATCCATCACATAGTCATGACCTGTTTCTAGGACACGTTTTGCCATTTTCTTGGTGAAATCAATGACAATCTCCGTGCGGTGTTCAACATAGTCATGAACATTAAGAACTACTGAGAAATAACGTGAATAGCGGTCATGCAAGAAATTCTGTGCTAAAAGTTGCATTGATTTCAAAACTTTTCCGTGGTAACCAATCACACGACCAGCTTCAGGCGTTTCAATTTGAAGGGTGATTTGACGACGATTAATGCCCACTTCCAAGGTTGCTTCAACATCCATCTCATAGATGATTTTTTCAATGTAGGCAGCCACTTCTTTAGCAGCAGTCTCAATCTCTTCTGAAACAACTTCTTCTTGTTCCGTTTGACTAAATTCACTAGAAACAAAGGCTTGGAAATCATCTTCTTTAGCCGTTTCTGTCAACTCTTCTGAAACAACTTCTTCTACTGCTTCAAGAGGCTCACCTGGTTCCTTACCTTGCAATTCTTTGAGGACTTCGATATGACCTGTTTCCTCTAAAATCGTTTGTGGCGATTTTTTATTGTTTAAAAATTGCTCTTTGACCTCTTGATCAACCTCAAGTTCCCCACGCGCTTCCATTTCCTTAATGAGACTAGTCACTTTACTCAATTCGATTGTATCTTCAAGACTGGTTGTCACAGGGGCATTTTGTTGGTTAACCTCATCTGGTACGCCTTTTACAGCCTTTTGATCTGCCTTATGCGCCGTTTTCTCATCAATGTTTTCAATTTCAACCTGCGCAGGCTTTTTGCCAAAACCAAGGAAACCTTTTTTCTCTCTTGAAACGACACGAATATGTGCTTTCATACGTGGCAAACCTAGCTCACGCAACCCTGCTTCAATAGCATCTTCTACCGTTTTTCCTGTAAAAATAGCCATAATTTCTCCTTATTTACGTCTATGTGCTTTCTTTTTAGCACGACGAATCCTAGCTTCTTTTTCTTTTTCGGCTTGCGCCAATTGCTCCCGCTCTGCAATGAGTTTGAACGGATTATTGAACAGTAAGGTTTGGACGACTTGGTAAGCATTTGACACGGTCCAATAAAGGGACACACCACTAGCAATGTTCAGGGAAACCATCAAAATCATAATTGGAGCCACAACTGACATAATGGTCATTGCAACATTTTTCTCTCTAACTCCCTTGTTAGTCAACCATGTTGATAAGAAGGTAAATGCTGCCGCCAAGACTGGAAGAATAAACAAGTGATCTGGCTCTGCCAATTTGAACCAAAGAAATGAACCTTCTTTAAGAAACTCAACCCTTAAGAGTGCTTGATAGAGGGCAATCATAAGAGGAAGTTGAATGAAAAGTGGCCACATGCTTGTATAAGGATTGACACCTTCTGCTTTGTAAAGAGCATTTGTAGCTTCCGTCAAAGCAAGACGACTTTCATTGTCCTTACCAGAATACTGTTTTTGTAGCTCTCTCAACTTTGGTTGCAACTCTTGCATTTTACGACTGGACTTGATTTGCATGTTGTACAGTGGCAAAAGCACTGTTCTAATCAAAATGGTAAAAAGGATTATCCCGACACCAATATGTCCAAACGACAAGCCATCAATCGCCTGCGCAAATAAATAAACTAATTTAGCCCAAAAGCCTGTACTTTCTGCTGTGATAGGAGCCATATCCTGAGGGTTACGACTACACGCTGAGAGTAGAACACCACCAGCCAACATCAACCCGCTGAATCTTAATTTTCTGTTCACCTTGATTTCCTTCCTGATAACAATTAAATCTTGTGTCATGCCTCATCAAAACTGTTTTCTGAGAGAGTAGCCTGATGGTCATTTTGATAAAGTTTTCCAAGTTTTAACACATGAACGAGATTACTTTTCATTTCCTGATAGGTCAGTGTTTCAACTCCCTTACGGGCAATGATGACAAAGTCTGTCGTCACAAGATGAGGCGACAAGTCTTTGACTAGGTGACGGAGTCTACGTTTGATACGATTTCTGACTACCGCATTGCCCAGCTTTTTACTAACTGAGAGACCCACCCTAAAATGGGGTTGATCTTTTGGAAGACTATAAACTACAAATTTTCGATTAGCGACACTCGTGCCTTTCTGAAAAACTAGCTTAAAGTCTTTATCACGCTTGACGCGATAGCTTTTTTTCACGATAAGACTCCAAGTTCTATATTTTTTTCATTATAACATATTTCGGAAAAAGCTAAAACCCCTAGAATAGAGGTTTTTCGCGGATTTTTTAACTGTTCTTAGGCTCTCCAATGTTTTGCAACATCAAATGGCTCACCAATCACTGCCGAATCGTCTAGTTCAATGATCCCACGAACCTGTGGTGCATTTGGCAAAGCAAGCTCACGCGGGCTACACATCATGCCAAAACTATCTTCTCCACGAAGTTGACCTGCAAAAATCAAACTTCCGCTTGGCATCATCGCTCCTGGTAAAGCAACAATCGTTTTAAGTCCAACTGCTGCATTAGGCGCTCCTGCTACAATCTGAATCGTTTTGTCTTCCGCAATTTTAACCTGACAAATATTGAGATGGTCACTATCAGGATGTGCCTCCATCTCTACAATTTGACCAACTACAAAAAACGGACCCTCATCATTCACAAGTTCTTCTTTGAAACCTTCTTTAGAAAGCTCCTGATTTAAAGTTGCAACATCCTCATCTGACAAAATGACCTGACCATTGCCTTCCACAGTAATCAGACTAGATACCTCAAAAATATTCCAAGCTAAGGTTTCATTTGTCGCTTCGGCATAAACACGCGCAACCTTACCACGGCGCTCAACGTTCCGTTTCACATCAGCTGTATCTTGTAAAATAACTAATAAGGTATCTCCGACCTGTTCTTTATTGTATGCAAAAATCATCCGCTTATGCTAACTCCTCTAAAAATCTTATAATTTCTTCTTTACTCTTACGCAGTTTATTAACAAATCGTCCCAACTCTTTTCCATCTTGAGTCACAACGAAACTTGGAATGCCAAAAATATTCCATGTTTGAGCCAGTTCAATATGCTCATCTCTATCCACTCTGACAAAGGTCATTTCTGGAAATTGCGCTTCAATTTCTGGCATAGCTGGATAGATAAATTGGCAATCAGGGCACCAATCTGCCGTGAAAAAGAAAACGACTTTCTCAGAACTCTCGACATATGTTGCCAATTCTTCTACAGACTTAGGAATAATCATTTATCCAAATCCTCCTCTAAGCGATAGTTAATATCACCATGATCATAACTAAAATAAAAGGTTACGCCATCTTCAAAGACTACACCACCTGTCACCAACCTCCTAATGGACTCAAAATCATTGACATAGACAACTGAAATGGTTCCAAAGGACTCAAAAAACTCACGCACTTCCATAAGGATTTGCTGCCGCTCTTTTTCTAACTGCTTTTGTCTGGCAACTACCCCAGCAGCTGCTAGACCACCTAGCCCTAATAAGCCTGCTAGGAAGGCAAATTTCTTTTGTTTCATAATCATTATTTTATCATAAAAGCACTGCTTTTGTCTCAATTGAATGAAGAAAGTTCGCTAATGTTTCGATAAAAAACTGACAAAGTGACCGTATAGTGATAAAATAAAACATAACTATTCAGATTGAGGAGACCAAAATGAATCATTTATTTTCAAAAATCAAAGAAGTTACGGAATTGCACGGGATCGCAGGTTTTGAGCACGATGTCCGTCACTTTATGCGCCAAAAAATCACCCCACTTGTTGATGAAGTCGAAACAGATGGCCTAGGGGGGATCTTTGGTATCAAACACAGTAAGGCTGATAACGCCCCTCGCATCATGGTGGCTGCACATATGGATGAAGTTGGTTTCATGATTAGCGATATCAAGGCTGACGGTACTTTCCGCGTGGTCGAAATCGGTGGGTGGAACCCACTCGTTGTCAGCTCACAGCGTTTTGTTCTCCACACACAAGCAGGTGACAAGTTGCCAGTTATCTCTGGTTCTGTTCCACCACACTTGATGCGTGGCAATGGCGGAGCTCCTAGTATACCTCGTGTGGCTGATATTATTTTTGATGCTGGTTTTGCTGATAAAGCTGAGGCTGAAAGCTTTGGCGTGCGCCCAGGAGATATTATCATCCCAGAATCTGAAACCATTTTAACTGCTAATCAGAAAAACATCATTTCCAAGGCTTGGGATAACCGTTACGGTGTCCTTATGGTAACAGAACTTTTAGAGCACTTAAAAGGTCAAGAGCTTCCAAACACGCTTATCGCTGGTGCTAACGTTCAAGAAGAAGTTGGTCTTCGTGGAGCACACGTGTCAACCACTAAATTTGACCCAGAGCTTTTCTTTGCGGTAGACTGTTCACCTGCCGGTGACATTTACGGTGACCAAGGAAAAATCGGTGATGGTACCCTCCTTCGCTTCTACGATCCAGGTCACATCATGCTCAAAGACATGAAAGATTTCTTGCTGACTACTGCCGAAGAAGCTGGGGTTAAATTCCAGTATTATTGTGGTAAAGGTGGTACCGACGCTGGTGCAGCCCACCTTAAAAATGGTGGTGTGCCGTCAACTACTATCGGTGTCTGCGCTCGTTACATTCACAGTCACCAGACGCTTTATGCCATGGACGATTTCCTAGAAGCACAAGCTTTCTTACAAGCTATCGTGAAGCGACTTGACCGTTCAACTGTTGATACAATCCGAGGTTACAAATGAGAATAGGGTTCATTGGCGTTGGCAAAATGGCTAGCGCGATTATCACCGGCTTAAAGACCACCGAGCATGAGCTAATCATTTCAGGATCTTCTTTAGCACGTTCTCAGGAAATTGCAAAGCAGCTTCATGTTGATTTTGCTCAGTCACATGAAGACTTGATTGAACAAGCCGATTTGGTCATTTTGGGAATCAAACCACAATTATTTGAAACCGTACTAGCTCCCTTGACCTTCAAACAACCTGTCCTATCAATGGCAGCTGGTATCAGCTTGAAATGCTTGGCACAGCTGACTAATCCTGATTTGCCACTCATTCGTCTCATGCCAAATATCAATGCGCAACAATTAGCCAGCTCAACGGCTATCTGCGCCAATGATAAGGTACCCTCAGATTTACTTGACGTAACTAAGGAAATCTGCAATAGTTTTGGAGCCACCTTTGAGATTGCTGAAAAAGACTTCGATACCTTTACAGCCTTGGCGGGTTCTAGTCCTGCTTACATTGCTTTATTCATCGAAGCTCTTGCAAAAGCTGGGGTCAAAAATGGTTTTCCAAAATCGTTAGCTCTGAATATCGTTGCCCAAACGGTTCAAGCAACCGCTCAGACTATCTTGTCTGGACCAGATAGTCCTCATGACTTGATTGACAAGATTTGTAGCCCTGGCGGTACAACTATAGCTGGTCTGATGGAACTAGAACGCTTGGGTATGACCCACGCTACCAGCTCTGCTATTGACAAAACCATCGAAAAAGCAAAAACCTTGTAGAAATCTACAAGGTTTTTCATTACTCAAAATTACCAAAATAATGGAACCAGACTATTGTTCAGTATATGAAGTGCTATGGGATAGGCTATATCGTCTGTTATTTCATAAACCGTAGCAAAAATCAATCCACTACCACCATAAATAATCCACGATGGAAGATTTGTTGGTCCATGCAAAGCTCCAAATAATAAAGAACTCGCTAGAATACCAATAAACCGCCAATGGGGAAAAAATAGCTTATTCAGCAAGCTACGGCAAATAACTTCTTCTGCAATTGGACCAAAAATAACTGTCCCTATCGCAGTAATCACAATAGGTAGTTTATCCGCTTCTTCAATGAGGGCAAGTTCATTAGCCGTTGTTACCTCACCTAGCGCGTAAAGCCATAATAAGCCAAGATAATCTACCAGAAACATCACGCCATAACCAATCACAACATAGCCTAAATAGCGCCATTGAAAATGTTCTAAACTAAAGGCTCTCACCTTATAATGCCTAATAACCCAAAAAATCAATGCGCTAAGTAAACCTAAAGTCATTGCATAGAGACCGTAGGCTAATAAGGGTTGCCAACTTTGACCCGTCCACCAAGCATTTGGAATATAGACTTCCGGAAAAGTCATAAACAGTATCGCTACTGTCAGTAATAGAAGTTTTCCCTTTTCCATCACCTGTCTTAAAATCATTTGATTGTATCCCTCTCGCTTTTTGTTACATCGTACAAAAAAGAATTGATACTGTCAATAGAACTTCACATAATTTATGAAATCTTAAGATTATCTTTAGAAAAATCATATCATCTAAAGATTGTTTTAATATTTCAACATCATCAAAGATTACTTTTCGTTTCTTTTCTTAATAGTTTAGATGCTAAAAAGGGGTAATAAAACTGACAGAACCATCTTAAAAAACCTTCCTAACGGAGTTTCTATTGCTTATTTTCAAACCCAAGATCTTGAGAAACTCCCACTCTCATTCCCCACAATCGTTAAGGTCTGAGAGACCTTTAGAGGTTGGATATAAAATGAACGACGTTCATCACATTCGTATAGGAGTTTATTTCCATCAACCTTCCAGTCGCATTTTAAGCTAATGCTAAGAAGTTTAACCTGAAAATAAGTTTTTAACAGGACTCTAATCCCCAATATAACCCATCAATCTGGTTGAATTTCCAATACAAATGATCGTCTGACACACTCTTATCATTTTACACCACACGATATGGGGTCTACAGTTTCAGATTGTAATCATTTTTACAGGTACTAGGACAAGAAAAGGAGAGTGGGACAAAAATCGTTAAATCGTCAAAAAATGACGATTTCGATTTTGTCGTCCCACCTCCGCACAGTTGATTAGGATGGCCGCTAACGATTGCGTAGCAAGGGTTTAGGACTTCCAATCAACCACTGCATCAATCTGTTAATACCATTAAGAATAGAAGGTTGAGATATTTATGTCCCAACCCCTGTAGGAATAATCATGCTATTTTAATTGACTAATCATAGTTGCCAATACAAGTGCATTGTGTATCGCATGTAGGATAATGCTGTATTCGATACGTTTCCCAAAATAGCGAACAAGAGCAAACACCATTCCCATGCTAACATACTGAATCACACTTCCTAAATCTGTTGGATTATGAATGAGCCCAAATAACACTGCACCAATGAGAAGCCCTACCCATTGCCATTTTTCAGGAAACATCTCTGGAATAAACCCTCTAAAGATACTCTCTTCAACAATTGGTGCCCCAAGGATTAGCATTATAACCATGAGCACCATCGGTACTTGTTGCATCAAATCATTGGCGATTTCTTGGTTAGCAGCAACAGCAGCATCTCCCATAATCAATTTAATAATAACCGCAATCAAACTGAAGGCAAAGATTGCCACCTCTCCTGCAAAAATAGCAAGTGCTAAATATTTCCAATTTAACTTATGCTTCAAATCTATTACTTTTGCATAAATACCTATGATCAATGTTATGACAATCAAAGTCAAATAAGCACCTATGGCAATAAGCGACTGCATGCTTGTTAATGCCGACTCCTTATTTTGCTCAAGGAAGTAAAAAATTGGTAGCTGGGCAAATTGAATGCCAAAAAATAAACCTAACGCAATTAGTCCAGAAATTAAAGATTTGGTAATTGTTTTTGTCATTATATTCCCCTATTCTTTCACTTTTTTACGTCTGATTAAAGCCCCAGCGATAAGAAGCGCCAGCACTAGCCATACTAGTAAGATGAGGAAGGTTTTGTCTGTCAAGACATACTCAGCACCCTCGACATTCCATTTTGTATAAGCACCTAGTGGGGTATAATGAATCATTTTAGCAAGTCCTTCATCACCCATTGCTAACATTGGTAAAAGCATGGTCGCAAACATGACTGGCATTGCTGCTAGACTCGCTTTTGATTGGGTGTCACATAGCAGAGCGACAATCATATATAAGGTTAAAATCACAAAACTAGTCACAATATTAACCGCTAAATAAGCCAACCAATTAGTCAAACCCACTCTCAGTAACAGTGGTAAGGTCAGTAAATAAAGAATAATGACCACTAAAGGAATGATGATATTCGCTAGGAGATACACTTCATAAGTCACACCAGACAACAGTAAACTGCGTTGGTTATGCTTCTCATCTTCTTCTGAAACGGTAATGGGAAGAATCATTCCTACCATTCCAGATAAGGTCGCTGTCGTAAACATGAAGATAAATTGATTACCATCAGGCATATCCTTATACATAAAGCTATAAATTGCCGTAAAAATCAAAGGAAATAATAGGGCAATAGAATTTTGCTTATTCGCTAAAAGGAGTTCTTTTCTGCTCCAAAGCAGGGCTTTCAGTTGTTTAAACATTTAAGGTACCTCCTGTCAATGTGATAAAGACATCTTCTAAGGTTGGTTCACATGAGTGAATGGTTTCGATAGCATTAAGCTCTAAAGTGGCTAGGTCTGGGTAAGCAACTTCTTTCGTGCTACCATCTTGATAAGCAACAACCACTTTTTTGTCAGTATAATATTTCTTAATAAGACTTGCTGGACTACCTGTTTCGACGAGTTTTCCTTGGTGAAGGAGGGCTAGATTGTCACAAAGTAGCGTTGCTTCGTGCATGTCATGCGTTGTTAAAAAGATCTTTGTTCCTTTCGCTTTTAAATCCAACAATAACTCATGAATCACACGAGACGTTGACGGGTCAAGTCCACTAGTTGGTTCGTCTAAGAACAGCACCTCAGGTTGATTGATGAGCGCACGCGCCAACAGCATGCGTTGCTTCATCCCTGTTGATAATTTCTCAGCTAGCTTATCCTTTGACTCATAAATGCCAACGGCTTTAAGCAAGTCATCCACACGTTCATTACTCACACCGAAAAGTTTAGCGTAAACCTGCATATTTTTATAAAGCGTCAGCTTTTCATAGAAGCCACTGACATCACTGACAATACCAATCTTCGCTAGGTCATCTGATGTTAAAGCCTGCGCAGCTTTTCCAAAAACCTCTGCCGAACCTTCTGTCGCCAACAACTGACCAGTTAAGATGTTGATGGTCGTGGTCTTTCCTGAACCAGAAGGACCAAGGAAACCAAAAATCTGGCCTTTCCCAATCTCAAATGAAATCTTATCCAAAGCCACTTGTGTTCCAAAATGCTTTGTTAAGTTTGATGCCTTAATCACCATAATTATTCCCTCCATTAACTATCCTTAGTTTTGTTTGTTAGTCCTCTTGTGCAGTAATGCTACTAGAGCAATGATAAAACCTGTCATGCTATAAAATGCCACATCTCCTAGAACTCCTTCTCTTACCAAGTAAGTGATGCTCAATTGAATCGCACATACGACTAACACCAACAACCAAGTTATAACCGTCTTTTTCATTAGTTTCCCCTTTTCTTGTATTGTCCCTTTGATGTCCTTAGTATATAATACCTATCACCTTTTTAAACACCTTTGTCCTGAAATGTCAGTTTTTTATCTTGAATGACTATTTTATACTTAACAAACATCAAAAATTACTTTTTTGTTTCTTTCTTAAATGTGCGGACGCAAGCAACCTCCTATGGAGTTTCATTGCTACTTTTTGAGCCTAAGTCTCAAAAAGTCCGTTCTTATCAGGCAAATTACCCTCGCTTTTTTATTTCTGAGCTTGGGCTAAAACTGTCCACTGGACAGTTTCACTAATAAGAATACCACTATAGCGAAAGAAACGTTTTAACCTCACTTCGTTCGGTGGTCTATCAATAATATTAGAAGTTCTAAAATGCTAATTTTGATTTTGGATGAGTATTAGGCAGTTATTTTTAAATTAATTTGTCTAAAATAGCCTTAATCACTGTTTGACCTAACAATGTGGTAAATAATAGCACAACCAGCAAGGTATGATAGTCTAGTTTTACCTGCCAAAAAGCAAACAAGACGATAAGAATCATGATAAATAAAACTAATAGGGCAAAGGTTAGCTGCGCTGCTAAATTTCTGATATGACGACTCCTCTCATCATAATAGGAAATGTAATAGCGATTAAAGGACTTCTCATTTCCGACTAAGATAAGAACTCTTAGACTGAGCGACAAGACACCAATGGCTATACCTATTAAAAATCCTAGCGTGTAAGAGCTTAATGATAAGCGAAAAAGCGATAGGAAGACCAGTAAACTAAATACCATCCCAAATTTTGCTTTTGCAGCCATCTCTTTTTTAAAACGCTCTTTGGGCTGTTGTTTTCCAAAGTTTTGTAAGACATCATTTAATATGTTTAACACGATTAACTCTCCCTTAATTTGCTTGGCGTAACTGTTTCATGACGACTTGTCCCGTAAAATAAACAAGACCCGCTACTATCACCATTCCAATACGTTGAAGTAGTGTATAGTCACTAATCGCATGACTTGCTCCAAAAACAATTCCCATCATTATAATAGTTTCTTTAAATGGTTTTTTCATTTCTCATGTCCTCCTAATCCTCAAATATAAAAACTTCTTCGATGGCTTTTCCACTATCACGTAATTTCTTAAGACCAAAAATGGCAACAGCGGCTAATATCACTAAGCCGAGCAAATTCTCCCAAATACTATAAAGTACAATTCCCATCGCAATACCAATAATAAATAGATTAAACATTTTTTTCATCTTTCATTTCCTCCTAATCTTCAAAGATAAAGACTTCTTCGATGGTTTTTCCAAAAAATTTAGCAATTTTATAGGCTAGCTCTAGTGAGGCATTGTAGCGACCTTTTTCAAGGGAGATGATGGTTTGTCTGGTGACTTCCATCTCATCTGCCAACTCCGCCTGACTGAGCTTTTGAGCTTTTCTTAGCTCTTGAATTTTAGTTTCCATAATAATCACACCTTAAGGTTCTAAGCATATCAATCCCTCGTTTACACCTAAACGTTCCTTTCTTTTTTATCAAAGTTGACGTGAATAATAATATTTGATTGCATGAAACAGTCCAAAAATCGCTAAACTAAATCCAAATATGACTAGTACAATCAGCCCTCTTTGTTCTACCGTTAGTTCATCATATAAATAGCCAAAAACAGTTCCAGAAAGAAAGACTCCTCCAACCATTAGGATTTGCAGCATTTTTCGATAAGTGAGATTCTCAACCTGAACATTTCGTTCATCATTCTTTTTAATAAGGTATCGCTTACGATAGGTTTTATCTAATAGTAAACGAGTATTTTTATAACCATCTGCTAAAACTAACAAAACTGTCATTACTATAAATAAAATCCAGTCATTGCTTTGGATAGCTTGCCACAGAAAAAATCCTAATAAAACTGGTATTGCAAATAGAGTTTGCTTAGCATCTGATAGAATCTTTTTTTCTGTTAGCTTTTTCATCTTGATTATCTCCTTTTTGTCAAGTTTGCTTTACAAAATAAGTATAGCTTGCTTTACATAAAATATCAAGCGTGTTTTACAAAAAATGTAAAATTTTTTTGACATTTTTTTGCTCTGCTATTTTCCCAAAAAGAAAAAACCGCCGAAGCAGTTT
Source organism: Streptococcus hillyeri (assembly GCF_003686955.1). Lineage (GTDB taxonomy): Bacteria > Bacillota > Bacilli > Lactobacillales > Streptococcaceae > Streptococcus > Streptococcus hillyeri. The sequence continues at coordinate 34,470 of NZ_RCVM01000009.1, read as the reverse complement.
TTTGAATTAATCTTTTACCAAAACATTAACCAAACTTGTCAAGAGGAATAGGATAATAAAAATCATGGTAATCGTCGCACTAGCTGGTGTTTCCCAGTAGTAAGAAAGGAAAATCCCTGACACCATACCGATAAAGCCAACCACGATGCCTAAGCCAATCACGGAACGGAAATTATTGCCAAGGCGCATAGCGATAGAGGCTGGAAGAACCATGATAGTTGATACGAGAAGGGCTCCTGCCGCTGGAATGGTAAGGGCAATCGCCACACCCGTGACAACATTAAAGAGGGTAGACATGAGGCGAACAGGCAAACCATCCACAAAGGCGGTATCTTCATCAAAGGTCAGCACATACATGGGACGAATAAAGAGGGCAGTCAACAAAAGAACAACTCCTGCAATCACAAAGAGGGCAACGACCTGCTCCTGACTGATTGTGATAATCGACCCAAAAAGATATTGCTCCAAGCTCACACCTGACGATGAGTCTGATTTACTCATCAATATCAAAGATAAGGCCAGACCCATTGACATCAAAATCGCTGTTGAAATCTCCATATAGTGACGGTAAACCGTGCGGAGATATTCTAAAATGACTGCCGCAATGGTTACGACTAAAATCGTCGTCCAGGTAGGGTTAACACCACTGATGACACCAAGAGCTACCCCAGTCAAGGACACGTGACTAAGCGTATCAGACATAAGACTTTGACGACGCAAGATTAAAAAGGTTCCTAAAATTGGGGCAAAAATTGAAATGGCAACTACTGCCCATAGAGCACGTTGCATAAAATCATAGGCTAAAATCTCAGTGAACATGTGTCTCTCCTCCCTCATCAGTTTCATGTACGTTAAAGCAACGCCAAGGAAGGTCATGATTTCTAACCAGATGAATATTGCGATCCGTATAGTCTTTGACCTCTTCTGGGTCATGAGTAATCATCAAAACAGACTTGCCATGCTTATGGGCAGAATGGTGCATCAACTCATAGAAAGTCTTAGCCGTACCAGAATCCATTCCTGTTGTTGGTTCATCGAGGACGAAAATATCTGGATCACTAGCAAACATTCGCGCAATCACAACACGTTGTTTTTGACCACCAGACAAGGCTCCCAAACGTTTATGACGGTTTTCCCACATGCCAACCGCCTCAAGACTAACCTTGATGTGTTCTTCATCATGCTTGGTCAATCGGCGGAACCAACCTTGTCTTGGATAACGCCCTGAGCGGACAAATTCATAAACGGTACTTGGAAATCCTGCATTAAAGCTGGCAATCTGCTGGGGCAGGTAAGCAATTCGGAGCTTTTTTCCATCCTTATTTGTCTTGGAAATTGTCACCTGTCCTTGTTTAGGTTTTAAAACACCCAAGGTGGCTTTAATTAGCGTGGATTTTGCTGCGCCATTTTCACCTGTCAGCGTGACAAATTCCCCACTGTCTAAATAATAACTGACTTCACTAAGCACAGGTTCTCCATCGTACTGAAACGACAGATTTTCAACGGTAATATAGCGCATCTAATCCTCCAATTTCTGTGAAAATGTCGTAATAAATTGACTGATAACAGACTGGTCTTCAGGAGAAAATTCTGATAAGAGTTCGTCGTATACAGCAAGTGTTTTTTCGTGATGATGGCTATGCTCCTCAGCAATCGGAGCGGCATCAGCAGTCAATGTCAAATGTAGACTGCGACCATCTTCTTCTTTTTTAGTCGTCTCAAGCATCCCTTTTCCGACCAAACTTTTAACAGCTTTCGTCACAGCAGCCTGACTGATATTCAATCGCTTAGCAAGGTCAGAACTTGTCAAATTTTCTTGAGACAAAAGCATGAGAATGTGTTCTTGAGTATTGGTCACTTTCACATGACTTTCACAAGAACCAATCAGTAATTCATGCTGATTTTCTGCTTTTAAGAGAATGCGATTGATTAGGGCATCTAATTGGTGTGCTAATTCTGTCATCTTAAACCTCCAGGGAGAAATCATTTTGAAAATGATTCCTTTCATTCACATCATATGATTTGATTCTTTTTCATTGGTGAAGCATCACGCTTCATTAACTGGTTAATTATACCACAATAAAAAGGCAGGGGCAAGATTTACCCCTGCAAAATACGAACTTTATAAACTTCTTTACAAAATCCCTTCATGCTATTAACCACACGATCGGCACGTTTTTCTGTTGGACAAAGGGCGAAAACAGTTGGTCCAGAGCCCGTCATCAGTGTGACATCGGCGCCACATTTAAGCATACGGTCCTTGATTTTTTGGATAAAAGGCTTGCGCGCGATAGTCACGTCTTCCAAAGAATTCCCCATATGGCTTATCATGCCTTCGTAGTCTTTAGCCAGCAGCGCTTTTTTCAAAGCAGAAATATCAACCCTCGAAATGGTTTCTAAATCAATTTCAGGAAAAACTGTTCGTGTCGAAATGCCAAAATGAGGCTTGACGAGAACGACCCAAGAAGAAAGTGATGTCTCAAGGCGTTCCACAATCTCTCCCTTACCTGTCACCAAGGAACAACCCGCTTCCAAGCAATAGGGCACGTCACTTCCAATCTGAAACCCAACCTCAATCATCTCTTCCCTAGTCATCTCAAGGTTCCATAGCTTATTTAGGCCTCGAATAGTTGCGGCTGCGTCGCTAGATCCACCGCCTAAACCTGCACAAATCGGGATTGATTTTTGAAGCGTGATCTCAACTCCTTTTGTGATGCCGTATTTTTCTTTCAAAAGCAGAGCTGCTTTATAGACATCATTTTTTTCATTAAGAGGCATTTTGTGGCTATCAGAGGTCATTGTAATCGTGTCACTATCAAGCAAGGTTAAGGTCACATAATCATTTAAGTCAACACTGACCATAATCATCGACAGCTCATGATAACCATCTGGACGTTTCCCAGCAATGTCCAATCCAAGATTAATCTTGGCTGGTGCTTTTTCAATAACTTCCATCTTCATCCCCCTTCAAGTGATTTTTAATCATTATACCATAAAATAAGAGACAAAAAAGAGGGAATTGCACCCTCATCCTATACCTTATCAAATGCTATCTCAATTTCTAATCCAAAGTGGTCAGAAAGTATTGGGGTTACCTTGCCATCAAAAATAACTTTTGAAGAAACAACGTTCAATGCTTTACTGACAAAGGCGTGATCAACTTTTAGAGCCTGCTGATTATCTTCCCAGCCATCAATATCCGCTAAAATCGTATACTCTCCTGACACCTGACCCGCCGCTTGATGACTATCAACCAGATTTAAGGGACTATTGACAATCATCTGATACCCTTCTTGGTCAGTTGGATTGTTAAAATCGCCCATTAAAACGAGTGGATTTTGATAAGATAACAAGTGTTTTTCGATAATCGCCCACTCATCTTCAAAGCCTTTGCCAAACCATGACAGGTGAAGACTGGCTAAGGTCACCGCTCTGCCTTTAACCTCTGTCGTCGCCAAAAGAATCCTCCTCGTGTGGTAATCTGTCTCGTCATCGACCTCGGAAACCAAAAGTTCTTGAGCATCAATTGGCGTTTTACTGAGCAAAGCAACTCCCTCATGGTAACGGTCATAACCAATGTGATTATAAGACCAAGACCAATAGTAACGTTTGCCTTTTTGTGCTAGCTTCTCCGTCAAAAGGTAAGCATAATGATCCTCATGTAAAACTGGCGCAGAAGGCAAGGCTTGATAATCCGCTGGTGCTGTTATATGTGAAGTCGTCATCAACTGGTTAATTTCTTGAAGACAGACCACATCGTAGTCTTCTCGCAGAATATGCTCCACCAACTGTTCCAGCTTCTCTTCTGGGAACTCTTCCATCCAAGAATGGGTATTTAGGGTTAATAATTTCATAATCTCTCCTTTAGTCGCTATCAACTCTACTGTGTTTGTTAATAATGGAAAAAGCTGAGCAGACCATCACTCAGCTATTCCATAATCACGTTTATTTTTCAGTTGTCGGAATCGTCACACCTGAATCTAGGAGGTCTTGAATATCAGATTTTAGGATATCAGCTTTTGGTCCGTAAACCGCTTGAACACCGTTATCTTTCAAGAAGAGACCAAGGGCACCAACTTTTTTCCATGCTTCTTCATCGGCAACCTGTGACGCATCTTGGACAGTCACACGCAGACGTGTCATACAAGCATCAACGTCAACAATATTGCTACGACCACCGAGAAGGTTGATGATTTGAACACTTTGTGAATTTGTATCAACTGTAGCTGATTCGTCATCTTGTGACGCTTCTTCATTTTCATAGTTACCAAGACGACCAGCAGTTGCAAGTTTCATTTTACGAATCATGATATCAGAAATGAAGTACATCGCTACGGCAAAGAGAAGTGATACCCAAACAAAGTTAATCAAGTCACCACCCAAACCTGCCTTAATCGCCATTGGTGTACGTGTTAAAAGTTCAATATTACCAAATGAGTGAACACGAAGGTTAACAAGATCGGCAACCGCAAATGCAGCACCTTGAACAAAGGCATAAACAACATAAAGTGGCATTGCAACGAACATGAGCATGAATTCAAGTGGTTCGGTAACACCAGTCAAGAATACAGCTGCCGCTGCTGAGATGAACATCATTTTATATTGTTTTTTCTTATCAGCATCAACATTTTTGTACATGGCTAGCGCTACACCCATAAGTGTACCAGTCGCACCAATCATTTGTCCAACTTTGAAACGAGCTGGAGTAAATGCTGTAAACAAATCATTGTAAGCTGCTGTATCACCTGCATCTTTAAAGTTAATAAGGTCTGTTACCCAAGCCAACCAGAGTGGGTCTTGCCCAAATACTTGAGTCCCTTGAGCGGCACCTGTCAAAACATCATAAGTACCACCAAGCGCTGTGTAGTTCATTGGAATGGTCAACATATGGTGCAAACCAAATGGTAAAAGAAGACGTTCCAAGGTACCATAAACAAATGGGGCAAAGAATGGTGCTGATTCTTTTGAGGTCGCAATCCACATACCAAAGCCATTAATTCCTGATTGGATAACTGGCCAGATAAAGGCAAGAGCAAGAGCTGTTAATACTGAGCGCCAAATCACGATAAATGGTACAAAACGTTTCCCGTTAAAGAAGGAAAGCACATCAGGGAGTCTACGGTAGTTGTAGTATTTGTTAAAAGCTGTCGCACCCACAAAACCTGAAATGATACCAACAAAGACACCTGTGTTAAGCGCTGGCGCTTCAAGAACGCTAGTAAAGTAGTTAGCGACTGCCATTTTAGTGCCAAGGAAGCTCGTAACAACAGCTTCTGAGTCAGATAGCATAGCACTAGAAATACCATAAATCGCACCAGTAATACGGTTAATCAAGACAAAGGCAAGACCAGCAGCAAATGCACCTCCAGCACGTTCTTTAGCCCAGCTTCCACCAATAGCTAAAGCAAAGAGCAAGTGAAGGTTACCGATAATCGCCCAACCAATCTGTGCTACCACATTACCAATCGTTGCTAGAACAGCATTACCTGGTGCAATAAGTGGAATCGAGTTCCCAATACTGACCATCAATCCAGCAGCAGGCATAACAGCGATAACAACCATTAAACACTTACCGAACTTTTGCCAAAATTCAAAACCGAATTTTTCTTTTAAGGTTTTCATAATTCCTCCTATGCTAACGTTTGCATTTATTCGCAAACGTTTGCGTTGTTTTTGATAAGTTCATTATAGCACACTTTTTTGTTTTGTAAAGCGTTTTCTTGGAAAAATTTCATCAATTTTAACTGGATTAAATCTTACGTTTCATATCGGTCATATTTAGCACAAAAAGCCTAATCAGAAATTCCAATTAGACTTTTGAAGAGTTGCGTTCTATGATTTCGTGTACGACAATCAGGTTGTCTTGGGTGTCATCTGGGCTAACCAACTGTTTAGCGGCTAGTTCTCCTAATTGGTATGGGAAAACATCCACAGACGTCAGAGAGGGACTAGCAAGTTCTGTCATCATTGAATTATTGAAACTTATCATGGCATAGTCGCTCGGTGATTTGTCAATTCGGAATAAAAAGCGTTGTAAGCGTAGAGCTAGCATATCGTCAATGCTAACAAATCCTGTGACAGTTTCTTTGGCTAAATACTGTGACAACCGTTCTTGATTAGTATCATCTTCTTGCCTTGGAAGGTGAAGTAATTTAGGTGATAGTCCTGCTTCTTCCATCGCTAAACAGTAACCTTCAAAACGGTTTGCTTGGACCAGCTCTGCCATGTCTGTAAAGGCATAAACTAAGTCTTTATAGCCTTTTTCAATCAGAAATCGGGTCGCATCTTCTCCTGCTCTGCAATTGTCATTATCCACGAAGGTAACCCACGAAGGGACCTCACTATAGGGCTGCCCGACGACGACACAGGGGATTTTCTCTTTTTGTACAGCCTCAAAGACAGGGTCATCTTTTTTAGCGTAAAGAAAGATGAGACGACGGATGTTTCCACTACGAATGAGCGTTTCAACATTTTTAAGTAGCTCTGCTTCACTACGCCCGGTAGCTAAACTAACCATGAAATTATAATCCGTACAGACGCTGCTAATGCCTTGAATAATTTGCATGAAAAAAGGGTTATTACCAAGCGATTCCTGATTTTCACGCACTGGTAAGACAATTCCGACCATATTAGAATCACGTTTGACGAGATTTTGGGCTGAGTAGTTGGGAGAGTAATTCAACTCCTCCATTGCTTTTCTAACTTTGGCCTTGGTAGCTTCACTAATCATGCTATTGTTGTGGAGCACGCGCGAAGCGGTCGATGCGGAGACGCCAGCTAATTTTGCGACATCTTTGATAGTTGCCATATCACTATTTTCTTTCCTATTTTTTCTTAATAGCCTTAGGATAGCATTTTCTAAAAAACTGTCAACTCAAAAACTTAAAGTGCCCTACTATCTTAGAAAATAGCAATGATAAAAGTGAAAAAACATCTCACACTAAATGATTTTCAGCGGTGTTTTTTTGTAAAATAGCTGTGCGATTTCCCATTTTCTATGTTAGACTAGAAAATAAGAACTAATGAAAGGCATCCAGATGATTAACGTTGAAGAGATTCTCTCACGCATGACTCCTAATCAAAAAGTCAACTACGATAAGGTCATGCAACAAATGGTCAAAAAATGGCAGACAGAAAATACCCGACCAAGTGTCCTTATGCATGTCTGCTGCGCCCCTTGTAGCACCTACACTCTAGAATACATCACCCAATTTTGTGATGTGACCATCTATTTTGCCAATTCCAACATTCATCCTAAAGTCGAATATGAACGCCGTAGCTATGTCACGCAAAAATTTGTCAACGACTTTAATCGCAATACTGGTCAAAATGTGCAATTCTTAGCAGCCCCTTATGAGCCTAATGAATTTTTCCGAAAAGTTCACGGACTTGAGGACGAACCAGAAGGCGGTGACCGTTGTAAGGTCTGCTACGACTACCGCTTAGACAAAACCGCAGCCAAGGCTGTCGAGCTAGGCTTTGACTACTTTGGCAGTGCCCTAACCATCAGCCCACACAAAAACTCCCAGACCATCAATGCCGTCGGTCTGGAAGTGCAAAAAATCTATGATACCCAGTATCTCCCTAGTGATTTCAAGAAAAACCAAGGCTACAAACGCTCTGTCGAAATGTGTGCTGAATACGACATCTACCGCCAATGCTACTGCGGCTGTGTCTTCGGAGCCCAAGCCCAAGGCATCGACCTCATTCAAGTCAAAAAAGATGCCAAAACCTTTATGGCAGATAAGGACCTTGAACGCGACTACTCCCATATCCGATTTGTCGTGAGCGGGAAAGAAATCTAGCATCACCATTCAAAACAACCTCACCTATTTATGGCGACTATAAAACTGAATCAATCAAAAAAGAAACGAGGAATCTACTCCATTTGTCAGAGAGATTCCTCGTTTTTAGTTCTATTTATACTTAAGCAAATTCAAAAACTACTTTTTTGTTTCTTATTGCGCCATCTCCAAGGCATAACTCACTGCGCTTAGGGCGTAGAGCGGTGCCGTTTCGGTACGCATGATTCGAGGACCTAGACCAACTTTGATGCCACCTGCTTGTTCAAAGGCTTCGATTTCTTTTGGTGAAATGCCACCTTCTGGACCGAAGATAAAGAGAAGTTTGTCCCCTTCTTTCACCGTCTTTAATTCACGCGCCAAGGCTGATAATTCACCTGCTTTAGCCGTTTCTTCGTAGGCAATGAAAATCTTGTCAAAAGCTGATAGCTGCGCTACAAAATCTGCCTTTTTCTCAAACAAAGTGACGTTTGGAACACGATTGCGTTTACTCTGCTCTGCAGCGCCGAGGGCAATTTTCGCCAGCTTTTCTTCTTTCTTGGCTAATTTTTTGCCATCCCATTTGACCACAGACCAGTCCGCTGGAAAGGCCCAGATAGCACTGGCACCTAGTTCTGTTGCTTTTTGTGTGACCAAGTCTAGCTTGTCTCCCTTTGGAAAGCCTGAGGCGATGGTGACCTGCACTGGCATTTCCACATTGTCAGCTAACTCTTCTACCAATTCAAATTGATGGGCTGCGCTGTCTGACACTTTCGCCAAGTGCTTCACGCCATCTTCAAAGACCAAAACAACCTCATCACCGTCCGTCAAGCGCATGACTTGAAACATGTGCTTAACAGTATCCTTATCGGTGATGGTTACTAGCTTTTCTGCTTTGCCATTTACAAAATACTGCTGCATTTAGCCTCCAATCACGCCCGACATATCGTCGGTTTTCTTAAAGACCACACAGTTCCACTCACCCTGAATCATGTGCGTTTCGAGGAAAAAGCCTGCGCTGTAAGCCGCTTCGAGGACCATATCCAGTTTTTCGGCAATAATTCCAGACATGATGAGATAGCCCTCGTCCTTGACCAAACGGTATGCATCATCGGTCAGATGAATCAAAATATCCGCCAAAATGTTGGCAACGATGACATCAGCTTCTTGCGTCACGCCTTTAAGAAGATCTCCTGCTGCCACATGGATATTCTCCATGCCCGGGTTCATGTCAATATTTTCCTGAGCCACGCGCACCGCCACATCATCAAGGTCATAGGCGAAAATCTCCTTGGCCCCAAGGAGCGAGCTGGCAATGGAAAGAACGCCTGAACCTGTTCCCACATCAATCACCGTCTCCCCACCACGAAGCACCTGCGAAAGAGCAAATAGGCTCATCTTGGTTGTTGGGTGTGTCCCAGTACCAAATGCCATACCTGGGTCTAACTTGATGATTTTCTCCCCAGCCGTCGCCTCATAGTCCGTCCAAGACGGCACAATGGTCAAGTCACTCGTGATACGAGCAGGCTCATAGTATTTCTTCCAGTTCTCTGCCCAATCTTCCTCAGCCAAATCCTGACTGTCAATACGAACAGCCCCTGTCGCCACACCAAAATCAGGCAATTCCGCAAGACCAGCCTCAATCTCAGCTTTGACCGCCTCCAAATCCATAGTATCAGGATAGTAAGCCGTTACCGCAATCATCTCAGATTGCTCCACCTCAGGATACAGCTCGCCAAAACGATCCTCCTGCCCAATATAATCCGCCGAGTCACTAATCGCAACCCCCTGACTCCCTGTCTCAATCAATAAATTTGAAACAGCCTCCTCTGCCTCACGATGCACGTGAACCGTTAATTCCTTCCAGTTGTTCATCATTAAGATACCAAGCCCGTAAAACACAACGTCAAAATAGGAAAGACTCCGACGATGCTTGCATCTAGGAGAACTTTATCTTTTTGACACAGTGTTTAGGGCGGGTTCAGTTAGACATACTAACTGACCATTTCCTTTCTAGTTGTTTTTATTGAGAAATCAGTTCAGACATAATTTACGTGTGAACTTACGAGCTCTATCTTTTTTCCGAGGATTTAGCCCGTGTTCAGTTAGACGAACTAACTAAACGATTTCCTTTCTAAATTTATTTAGGGCGGGTTCAGTTAGATACACTAACTAAACTATTTCCTTTCTATTTGTTTTATTTAAGACAAGTTACCAAGTTCTATGTCTTCCAATGATTTTTTGAAATGCGGCACTAATAAATTCAATCATCATTTAGTACTAGCGCTTTTATTCCAAAAAATAATTGAGTCATTTTTCTCTCCTTACTTAGCTCCCCCTACCTAAACACCTCAATCCAATTGCGCTTTTGGTACAGCACTCGCAATACAGCGATGGCTTTGTCATCGACGATGTAAAAGACGAGATAGTTCCCAGCAAGTGTCATCCATAGCGTATGGTCCTTGGAAAATTGTCTCCCTATGCGTTCTGACACATCAATACCTAGGTCTGGCACTTCTAAAAGCCACTCTATTGCTAAACGAATGTTGGTCATGGTTGTTTCGGCAGCCTGAGGTGCTAAAAAACGCTTCAAAATATAGTGGTAAATCTCATCTAAATCAGCCTCGGCTTCAGGCATAATCCGCAACTTACGAACCATATTTTGAAAATACCTCATCAACCGACTTCCCTTTACCATCAAGGTAGCTGGTATAGCCTTTTTGAATTTCAGAGAAGAGGTCATCTACAATGCGATCTTTTTTTGACTTTTCATTGTCTAATAGCATAGCAGGCACACGCTCTTGCTCAACGACAGTCTGTAACAGATTATTAAACAAGGTCGTCATATCTAAGTTTTCATAACCAACAATCTCTTTCGCACGTTGCAATAAATCTGCACCCGTCCGAAAACTAAACTGAGAATTCTTTTGAATCGTAGCCATTCTTTCTCCTTTGTATATTTTGTATATACATTTTAACACATTAACCACTATTCAGCAATTTAAATCCCTATAAGACTCACCCTCATAGAACTACGAATTCTTTTATTTTTTGTCTCTAATACTTAACAAAAATCAAAAATTACTTTTTGTTTCTTTCTTAAAAGTGCGGACGCTCCAAAGGTCTGGGAGACCTTTGGAGGTGGGAAATAAGACGAACAGAGTTCGTCACAGTCGATAAGGTTTGGGGGAACCTTTTGAGCGCCCCACACCACATTAGGAGAAGTGCTAACAAAAATACTAAATAAAAACTAATTGACTTTAAAATGCTAATTTTGATTTTGGATGAGTATAAGGACATCATAAAATCAAATGTCAACAATCAAAATAAAAGCATAAAATCAGCTATTTTATTACTAATACTGATTCTATGCTTTTTATGTTTTATTTAGTTTATCAAGCAATCTTTCAGAGAAAAACGACCGCCTTTAATTTCTCTGTTCTAAATAATCCTTCAATCGCGCTTTGAGACTGCCATAAACTTGATCATCGTTTAAAAATGCTTCGATCGGCATCATCTTCCAACCCTGTCCCTCATCTCCAAAGACAATTTGATTAATGTCTGCTTGGCTAATCGTTCCGACCATAAAGATAGAGTCTTTTGTTGGATCGATCATACCTGGATATTGTTTAACCCAGCGGATGCTTTCTTTGGAAATCGTAATCCCTAACTCTTCAAACGTCTCGCGTTGGACACACTCAAAGGGCGTTTCGTTATCCTCACGACCACCTCCAGCTAGGTCCCAAGTATTTGGATAGGGGATGGTTGGAATATCATCACGCAAAATACTGAGAATATTGTCCCCATTTAGTAGGGCAATTTTCGCTCCCGAAAAGGGAAATCTTTCATCTAATAGATCCATGTTTTCCTTCCATTATTCTTGACAATAGCTGAGCGGTACTGTTAAACACAGTCATAATAGTATTTTTGAGCTCCTTAAGCTTTACCACTACGGTCCATGTTCCAGAAATCGGTAACAGCACCTTTTGCCGCTGATGACACGGTGTGGGCATATTTACCGAGAACCCCACGGCTATAAAGTGGTGGGATAACAGTCGTTTTCTTGCGCTCTGCTATTTCGTCATCAGAAACATGCATGGTGATTTCTTTCGTGTCTTGGTCAACAGTGACAAGGTCGCCTGTACGCAAGTAGGCAATCGGGCCACCATCCTGCGCCTCTGGGGCAATGTGTCCGACAACGAGACCATAAGTCCCACCTGAGAAACGACCATCGGTCAGAAGGGCAACCTTATCGCCTTGACCTTTACCAACAATCATAGATGATAATGACAGCATTTCAGGCATACCTGGGCCACCTTTTGGACCAACGTAACGCACAACTACCACATCACCGTCAACAATCTCATCGGTAAGAACCGCTTCAATAGCAGCTTCCTCCGAGTCAAAGACCTTAGCTGGACCCGTGTGGTTACGAACCTTAACCCCTGATACCTTAGCCACAGCTCCATCTGGTGCCAAGTTTCCTTTAAGGATGATCAATGGACCATCGGCACGTTTTGGATTCTCGAGTGGCATGATAACCTTTTGACCAGGTGTCAAGTCATCAAAGGCTTCCAAGTTTTCTGCGACTGTTTTACCAGTACATGTGATGCGGTCGCCATGCAAGAAGCCATGTTTCAACAAGTATTTCATGATAGCTGGTACACCTCCAACCTCATAGAGATCTTGGAAAACGTATTGACCAGATGGTTTCAAATCGGCCAAGTGAGGCACTTTTGCTTGAAGCGCATCAAAGTCTTCTAAGGTTAAATCAACATTAGCCGCGTGAGCGATTGCCAACAGGTGAAGGGTGGCATTGGTTGACCCACCGAGCGCCATAGTTACTGTAATGGCATCTTCAAAGGCTTCTCGCGTCAAAATATCAGACGGTTTCAGACCTAACTCAAGCATACGAACAACGGCACGACCAGCTTCTTCAATATCGGCAGTTTTCTCTGCTGATTCCGCTGGGTGAGATGATGAGCCTGGCAAGCTCATTCCCATGACTTCGATAGCCGTTGCCATAGTATTTGCCGTGTACATACCGCCGCAGCCACCAGGGCCAGGGCAGGCATTACATTCCAAAGCCTTCACTTCTTCAGCAGTCATGTCGCCGTGATTCCATTTCCCGATACCTTCAAAAACAGATACAAGGTCAATGTCCTTGCCATTCAGATTTCCAGGAGCAATGGTACCACCGTAGGCGAAAATCGCAGGAATATCCATGTTAGCAATGGCAATCATGGAACCAGGCATGTTTTTATCACAGCCACCAATAGCGACAAAGGCATCCACATTGTGCCCACCCATCGCAGCCTCGATAGAATCTGCAATGATGTCACGGGACGTCAAGGAGAAACGCATCCCAGGCGTCCCCATAGCAATCCCGTCAGCTACGGTAATGGTTCCAAACTGAACAGGCCATGCTCCAGCATCCTTGACACCCTCTTTGGCCAATTTCCCAAAGTCATGCAAATGAATATTACACGGCGTATTCTCAGCCCAAGTCGAGATAACCCCAACAATCGGCTGCTTAAAATTCTCATCCGTCATCCCTGTCGCACGCAACATAGCACGGTTGGGTGACTTGACCATACTATCGTAAATCGCAGAGCGATGACGCAGGTTAGTTAGATTATTTTCAGTCATAGCACTATCCTCTTACCTTGATTTTTATCTATTTTACCATAATTCTAAAAATTTGGTTGAATTTTCTGTCAATTTATTTTAATATTATTTTTAAAATTTTTAGGAGGAACAAAGTTGACGCTATGAAAGATATTATTCTAAAATAGGTTAAAGGCCCATCACACTAGGATGGACCCTTTAGTTACTATCAATAGCGTAGCTTGATTCTAGGATTCTGTTTTTGAAAATCGTAAATGATATCATCACGATAGACATTCCAATCAGTAATCTCAAATCTGATAGCTTTGTGGTTTTTGGACTTTATTGTCATAAACATACGACGTTCAACACCTCCCTGCGACCGATGCGTTTCTTTTTCAAATCTCAGAGACACAATTTCCTGCCAGCTTAGCTTTTTTCTCCAAAAAATAAAGAATGTATAATAGATAAAATCGCTATCTCCCCAAAGGCAAGGAGCATTTCTCAAAAATCGAGCCAAAGCAGCAAGTAAGATGATGCCATAAAACATAAGAATGACATAATAGAGTTCAGACAGAAATGGAAGAGCAGCCATCCACTCATTTTTAACATTCAAACCATAACAAGCAATTCCCATAAAAAAGATTGCCACAATCATAAACTTCACATCATTAGAACGACGAACACGATAAGTAAATTGCATAAAACCTCCCTTACTATACTATTCGTCATTCAAATTGCTTTTAGCATTTTCCGACGTTATGACCTTAGATTTGAAGGAAAGGCAGATAATTCTGATGGTTTAGGTTTCCTAACAAAAGGGAGCATCCGTCTCTCTGAGGCACCCATAACTGTAAAATTTTCCCTTGCTTCTATCAAGCTAACGGTATTGGCTCCACCGCGCATTGCAGGTTTTTGCCTTTGTTGCCAATCATCTTCCCAAAAACAAACCTCACAAATTTCATAAGAACCATCTGGTACTTCATCCAAGGTATAATAGCCACAACAATGACACTGATATTTTCGAATTAGCGGCACCCGGCCCCAGGTCTGCTCTGCGATTCTGCCGTCTCCCAACTGGTAGATGGCGTCTGCTTGCTGCGTGAGGGCGTCCCAAGGTTCTGCGCCGATTCGAGCGACGATTTCCACAGACTTTTTCACAGCTTTGAGGTGCTCGCGCCCTCTGTCGGTGAATCCGAGGATATGGACGGCTTCTGGTAGCGGTTTTTCCACAGCATTGACCAAGATATAGGTCAACAATCGTCGCACGCGCGCTTTGGTATAGCGCTTGGTGGCGACTTTTTCCACAAGGTCTTCTACCGTCGCTACGCTCCGAATGGCAGAGCGGATACGACTTGCTAGTTCCTCATTGACTTGAAAAACCTGGGTTAAATCTGGATTCGTCAAAATCTGATATTTCAACAATTGGAAATAGTTATTCCAAGAAACCTGTGGAGAATTGAGTATCAAGTCGCTACTTGGTACTGACTTTTCCACAAAGGATTGGTCAGAAAGATGTTTTCGGATGGCTGTCGCAGAAGCGATGGCTACCTTTTCTTCCGAATGAAAGCCTGCTCCAATACGCTGGATGGGCTGTAGTCGTATATTCTTTCCAGCGCAGGCTTTGGCGTAAGCAAGCCCTAGAATGTGATTTGGGGTATCTCCTGAAAAGTTTATCCCAGCAAAAGTTTCCCACATTTTCTGTGTTTTCTGTGGATAAGTCATGGCATCTGGTAGCGTTTGGACAAAAGCCTCCATCTGCTCTGCCATTTCCCCATAAATAGCCGAAAACCGCTGATAATCAAGGACTTCCTCCGTGCCAAATGCCAGTGTGTCGATGCCAAGGCGATGCAAGAGGTCAACTGCGCCTCGGGCGAAATGGTCGGCGGACTGGACAGAGACGAGGAAGGGGAGCTCCACCACGAGGTCAGCCCCATGTGCCAGCGCCATCTGCGCCCGCGTCCACTTGTCAATGAGGGCAGGCTCCCCCCGCTGCATGAAATTCCCACTCATGGCAACAATCTTCATCCCTTTAGTCTGCGCCAAAAGGTGCTTGTGCCCATTGTGGAAAGGGTTAAATTCGGCGATGATGCCTGTTACGGTCATGTGTGGCTCCTTAGTTTAAATGGTAACGGTGATTGCGATTGGTACTGCTCTGTGTTAATAAATCAATCTTGACAAACTTAGCCAGATAACAGCTGGCTGACGCTTCACTAAGCCCTTCTAGTTTTTGTAATTGACTATGTGAAATCTCATCGTATTTTTGTAGGTAGGTTCTCACTTGCTCAAAAACTGCGATTTCTTTATCGCTCATCGGCGTAAACGAATACTCCTGTAAGGTTTCTAAAATGGCATCTAACATAAATTCGATAAAAACAGTAGCATCATTCTGATGATTGCTGAGGGATAAGCTGTCAATTATGCCTATAACATTATTGAAACCAGAGAAAATATAGAGACATTTTTATCTTATATAGCTTCTATAATACTATTATTCTTTTCGAAACAAGTTTCATATTACTTTTAAGATACGATACTTAGTTCTCTTGTTTCGATAATAATTTATTAAATAATTCATCATACATACTTTCTAATAAAAGTGGTTTACTCACTTCAATAATTTGTACATCTTTCTTTTCAATATACTGTAAATTATCTTTTATTATAGCGAATATAGTTTGATTAGGTAGAGTCAAAAAGTAATCATTCACAGACTGATACATATTTTTCTCAGAGGCTTTATCTAACTCGTTTTTAGTAAATGAATCAATTGAAATAGGAAATCTGTAATTTGAATGTGCGCTTAAAAGATTAATGTAAATCAGGTATAAAGATAATAATTGCTTATTCTTTTCAGTGCCACTACCACCAACTTTAGAAAATTCACCATACTTACGATTTGAGATTCCTAATGTTCCAATACTTGTCTCAATATTATTTTTAAGAATTTCAAATTCTTGATTTATATCTGACTTCTTCTTTCGTATTTCAGTTTGAATTTTTCTTATCTCTTTAGCTAAATCATCATAGGTTGACTTTAGCGCCTCTTTATCATTATTTTCTTTTCTTCTTAATTTTCCAAGTTCATTTAATACATTTTGATTTACGTATTTTTTTATACTAATTAAATCATTAATCTCTGAAATTCTCTCTTTATATTCTGCAAATTCATTTTTTAATTGCTTAAGTTGAACTTTATTTTTTGTTCCAACGTCCTGTAGTTTTACAATTTGAAAATCAATCTCTCTTTTCTTTGCATAAATTTGTGATAAATCATCATTCAACTCTAACCTAGTTAAAGACTGTTCTCGTGTAAGTATTGAATGACAATAACTACACTCATAATCAATTGTATCCAATCTTTTTTCTATGTTTTTAGATATTTTTTCTAATTCTAGACTATCTTGTCTATTTATATCCATAAGAACTTGATTATCAGAGATTTTTTTCATAATATTTGAGATTTTACCAGACAATTCATTAGTTTTATCCAAAAATTCATTGACTTGATTTTCTAACTCCTGAATATCTATAGTATCTACTTCTGAAACATTATGTTGCTTTTTATAACTATTATATACATTATCAATTTCATTAATAGAAAGAGCTTTCCCATCTATTTTCTTTTTTATTTCTACTTGTTCTTGCTTATAATTTTTTAATTCCGAATCACCTAAACCTAAGTAATAATCTATGATATCCTTCTGAAAATTTGGAGACTTATACTGCCCTAAACCATTGAATGTATTTTTAAATAGTGTACCATCCCATGATGAATCTTGATCAATATATATTGGAGCAAAAATTGCACTAGCATAAGCCTGTGATATGATATCATTTTTAACCCCTACTAAAGTCAGATTCATCTTTAGAATTTTTTGCAACCAATCTGAATACTCTCTGAAATCCTTAAATATCCTAGTTGTTTTGTTTTCATTTACAGAGATTATTTTATTCTGTCGCTCAATTATATATTCAGTCTCATCAACTATTATGACTATTTGAAATATATAACCATCAATATTCCATCCAGTTGGCAATGATTTCAAATCTGTCCCTAAGGCGTAGTATATTGATTTTATCAAACTGGACTTTCCAGTAGTATTTGATTTGCTAACTATTAGATTAGTATGTTCTCCAAAATTAAACTTGTTTGCTCTTTTGGAGCCATAATCAATTATAGTCAGACTTTTAATACTGAAATTGACCAAAACTAACCTCCTCAATAATATCACAATACGCTGAAATAATAATTGCTATACTCATGTTATCATCTAATTCCTTCAATACATCTAGTTTTAAACACTTGGCTATTAACTCTACTTCTGATAACTCATCTAGCTCTGAAACAAGCTCGGTTTGGATGAACTTTGTAACACTTTGCTTTTCATACATTTGCTGAGTAGAAATTTTTGATTTTTCTAATTTGATTTTAGACTTCTTTAATGGACTATAGGGTAAGTTATCTATAATATTACTAAACATTTCTAAAGATGAAACTTTCAGAAGTATGTCTCTTAGTTCTTTAGAAACCAACTTCTTATATTTTCTATCTGAATCTTGTTTAATAACATATTCTGATTTTCTGTAAATTATAGTTGTTAATTCGCCTAAGACCTGGCCTACTCTATTATCTACAGCAATACCAGTCTTTGCCATTTCACCAAGTAAGTAGTTTTGGGCAACTCCCATGTCATTTTCAAAAGGTGTTTTAATCAACGAAAATCTTTTTACTTTAGAGTTATTTACAATAAGTTCTTGTTCTGCAGATAACTTTAAAGATTGCTGAAATAATTCATCTTCTTCAACTGTCATTTTTTCTAAATCTGATTTAGTAAAATCATATACAACAAATTTATACTCTGAACTACTATCGCCAGATTCAAAGTGTTTGTCAAGCATCGATTTTTTCATCTTTCCCATTCTATCTTTCTTGTGGTTTATCATTTTACTTAAACTAACTGCTTTTTCTCCCTTGACTTGAATATAAGCATGGTAGTTATTATATAGGACCTCAAAATCATCATCTGCCTCAAGTACTAGTTCAAATCCTTCTTTTTCAAAATTTCGAATAGCTACTAAACTAATCACTGCATTCTGATAGTTCATTCCTTTTATAGCAATTGCTCCGCCATTATCAGCTACCATCTACACCCTCCTTATCCTAAATAAAATTATAAATCAGTGACTTTCTTTATTTGTGTATATTATGAATTTATTTTATATCAATCTTTCTCACATCCATCAATATAGTATCATTATACCACAAAAAGCCCTTGGTTTAGGGCTTTCTACTTGTTTCACAATTGACAACTAGTTTAACAGTTATCGTTTTTTGAACAAGAAAAACGTATCATATAAATATCTGATTTTTGATTAAGATGGAGTATTTATGCCTATTTAACTATCACTACAATTTTCTCAAAATTTCCGAATAAATAGATATAGGAAAGTTCCAAAAGGAGCGGGACGGAAATCCAATTTGAAGGGGTGATGCTTATGGCTAAACCTACTAAATTAAGGAGTTCCTGTCATGACTGTTGCAGAGGCGTTACAGCTGATGTTAGAGTTTGGTCTATTGATGATAGCCATTCTGACTTTTAACGATAGAAAAAAGTAAAACAGTAAAACCGCTACCTATCTAACTTTGCATGGTTCAATGTAGCGGTTTTACTGTTATCATCTATCCGTCCCGTCTTTAAAACGGTCCTATATCGGAGTTGGGTTGCAGCCCAACTCCTTTTGTATGTTTAGGATAACAAAGATAGTGTCAGTTGTCAAACGGAACCCATCTTTCATTACGGATTTATATCTGGCGTAGCATTAAAAAAACTCAGTACATATTTGTACCGAGCCTTGGGCTTTTACAGAGTAGTAGAAAATCAGATAGTTATCTATCTTCCCTACTTCTGACACACAAAGAACCATCTCTTACTTGTCTCTGTTGGCTCTTTATCTTCAAAGTCAGCGTAAACTTTGAACGATTTGAATCCTGCTTGTTCCAAGAGGATGTCGTAGGTCAACATATCGTAGGTACGTTCTTCGTGGATTTCATCGTAGCGGGTGAAGCGGCCATCCTCATCCTGAAGGAAGAAGGTCAGCTCATGCACAACAGAGTGGGGCGCTTCGTCTTCGTAAGTATCCCAAACCATGGCAAAGTCATCCGCATTTTCATGGTAGGAGTAACCTGGAAAGACCTCGTCCGTCTGATGGGTCGAGTGCACATCAAAGATAAAAACACCACCCTCATTGAGATGCGCGTAAACCTCCTTAAAGGTATCGCCAACTTCCACTTCATCCTGTAAATAGCAAAGCGAGTCAGAGTAGCAAGTCACAAAATCAAACGTTCCTAGCTCAGACAGGTCCATCATATTGCCCTGCTGAAAAGCGATGTGCTTCTTAGCAGATGCCGCTCGTTTTTCTGCAATATTCAACATCTCTTGGCTGAGGTCAAATCCTGTCACCTCAAAGCCTGCCTGCGCAAAACGAACCGACTGAATCCCAGTCCCGCAAGCCAATTCTAAGAGTTTCTTTTTATCTTTTGCTTTTGGCAAATGGCGGAGCGAAAAGTCTGTCCACAAATCATAAAGTGAGTCGTCCATGATGGCATCGTAGACCGATGCGAATTTTTCGTAATTTTTTTCCATAATCTTTTTTATTTTTTCATTGTTGCCTTTGGTAGTGGAGTCAGAAGCGACCTGCTTCGCAGTTCCATTCTTAAATCGAAAATCTAGTTTTTTCGATTTCCCTCGAACCTAGCTCGCAAACGCTAGGTTCTTTTCACTACAGTGGCAACAATGGCCTGTCGGGCTCGCTTTTCCCGCCCTACCTCTCTCATCTTTTTTCCTTAAAAACCTTGCCATCGGCAAGGTCTATCTATTATGCAAGACATGTTGACACGTCCACAAGTGGGGCTTCGTGCCAGAGTTTTTCAAGGTTGTAGTGGGCACGTTCTTCTTCTGAGAAGATGTGAACGATGACATCATTTAAGTCAAGGAGCACCCAGCCGTTTTCACCTTCGATGTGGCTGGCATCGCCACCAGCTTCTTTGACTTTTTCACGGATGTTTTCCGCAATAGCTTCTAATTGACGGCTGTTCATCGCTGACAAGATGACAAAGTAGTCGGTCAAGCTAGTCAAACCTTCTAAGTCAAGTGCGACAATGTCCTCGGCACGCTTTTCATCAGCGGCACGGACAACAAGTTCTAAAAGTTCATTTTTATTCAAATTTATTTCTCCATTAGTTCAAATACTTCACAAAAGCATTATAGGTTTCTAGCGTTTGTGGATAAATCGGCTGCGCTTTGCTTGCCAAATGTGCGATGGTTCTAGCCGTCTCAAAAGCGACAGCCTTGTCCAAATCCTCTTGAGCGATTTGGCGAGCCTCATCAACACCAGGAAAATCACGACCTGGCTCGATGTAATCCGCCACATAAAGCACTTTATCAAGCAAAGACATGTCCTCATCGCCAACCGTATGGCGTTCTATGGCGATAAGAATCTCCTCATCTTCAAGGTTGAATTCTTGGCTAATGATAAAAGATCCCACTATACCATGCCAAATGTTGTTGCCCCATTTTTTTAGGTCAGGGTCTAAGTCACAGTCATCAATGACACTTAAAAAATCCTCATCTGGACGCTCTTTAGCGTAGTCATGCAAAAGTGCCGCAAGGCCTGCTTTGGTTTCATCTGCTCCGTAGCGCTTAGCCAATGCCACAGCAGACTCCTCTACACCAAGTACATGTTTAAACCGTTTTTCGCTCATGGCGCTTTGCACTTTTTCCAAAATAGCAGAGCGAGAAAGTCCGGTATACGTTTCATAGGTCATTTGTAGAGCCCTGCCTTTTTGATGTAATCAAGCACGGGAGCTGGCGTCATAAAGTTTGGGGTACGACCTTTTTTGATGAAATCACGGATGTTGCTCGAGCTGATGTCCATGAGAGGTACGTCAACCCAAATGACTGGATAGCTTGTCCCTGCCTTGTATTTAGGGCGTTGCACACCGACAAATTGAACCATCTCAACCAGCTCATCAATGCGGTGCCACTTAGGAAGGTACTCGACCATATCCGCACCTATGATGAAATAATAATCGGTGTCAGGATTAGCCTCTGTTAGTTGCTTCATCGTGTCGTAGGTGTAACTTTTACCCTTGCGCTCAATCTCAATCGTCTCGATATCCAGACCTTCTAAGCCATTGATAGCTAATAGCAACATATTCAGGCGGTGCTTTTCATCAATAGTCTCTTTTTCATCAACATGTGGCGGTTCATATTCAGGCATGAGATAAACGGCATCCAGACCCAATTGCTGGCGCACTTGATCAGCAACAATCAAATGGGCATTGTGAACGGGGTTAAAGTTACCACCTAAAATCCCAACTTGTTTACGATTCTTATCCTTGACCTCAGTCTCTAACTCAACCTTGGTAAAGGGAGTGAGTAATTCTATTGCCATAGGCTTTCCTTCATTTTCTAATTTTTCATTATCCGTGTTTAATCGCTTTGACTTTTGGAGACAGTTTGCGATTTTCTTTTTTAGCTGATTCTTTAAACAAAATCAAGATACGTCCAATTTTAAGAACGGTATCACATCCGATTTCATCTTCCAAAATTTCAGCCACTTCATGGATGTCCTCGTCCGTATTTTGTAAAAGAGTGACCTTAATCAGTTCACGCGCATCCAAAGCGTTACGAACACTGGTCTTGATTTGGTCGTTAAGACCATTTTTCCCGATTTGGATAATCGGTTTTAAGCTGTGTGCTTCTGATTTTAGAAAAGCACGTTGTTTTGATGTTAGCATGTTTTATTTCCTTTAATTTCTTTTTAAATCAACGCCTTACGCAAGACAACTCCGACACCTTCTGGCGCCCAGGCAGCAACGACTGTTGGTTTCTCCGCATTGCCATTGACCCGAATCCAACCAAGCCCTGAATACACGATGTCCATCTTATCTTTGATGGTAAATTCATGACGGACGAGTTTAGGAAAATCGGCAACTTCCTTAGTATTTGGCGGTGTTAGCAAGGTTCCTAAGTGCTTGTCGTAAAAAGCATCCGCTCCTTCAAGCTTGGTACGATGAAGGTTAAGATTATTGTCAAAATAAGCTGTGAAGCCCTGCTTTTCTCCAGACACGAAATCAAAGCGACCAAGACCACCCAAGAAGAGGGTTTGTTCTGGGTTCAACTGGTAAGTTTTTGGCTTGATTTCTTTCTTAGGGCTAACGTATTTGAGGTTTTTAGCCGTCAAATAATGCGCCATTTGGTGACGGTGAATAATCCCTGGCGTGTCAAAGATGTAACTTCCGTCATCCAGTGGAATTTCAATCTTATCTAGAGTTGTCCCTGGGAAACGTGAGGTGGTAATCACATCCTTGTCTCCAGTAATTTCTTTGATAATGGCATTGATAAGGGTTGATTTCCCAACGTTAGTCACCCCAACCACATAAACATCACGTCCTTTACGCAAGTCATCAATGCGTTCAATTAGCTCTTTAATGACGTGATGGTTTTGAGCACTGGTCAAAATGACATCAACTGGTCGCAAGCCCTCTTCATGAGCACGTTCTGTTAACCACTGAGTGACCTTACCATCTTTAACGGATTTCGGTAGGATATCTTTTTTATTTCCCACCAAGAGCACATCATTTCCAGACACAAAACGTGACAGTCCTGGAATAACTGAACCATTAAAGTCAAAAATATCAACAACATTAACCACAAGAGCATCGCTGTCACCAACTTCATGGAGGAGTTTCAAAAACTCATCATCTGTGATATGCACATCAACAATCTCATTATAATGACGCAAACGGAAACAGCGTTGACAGTATAGTTCACCTGTTTCTTCTGCTTTTTCAATACTTGACTTTGGGGTATAACCCGCTTTTTCTTTATCTGTGGTTTGAATTCTCGCCCCACAGCCAATACAAAATAATTCTTCCATTAAATTCCTTTTTTATAAGTAATTTTGCCATATTTGGCTTCAATTTTTTTCAACACACGACGCTCACGCCAACGATTAAACTTGGTATTCCAAGCATCTGATTTCACCAGTGGTTTCACCAAAATGGACTTAATTCCAGCTCTGTGACTGGCACGAATATCCGTCATCAATTGATCACCTACCATGACCACTTCGTCACGATCAAAGCCATAACGCTCAATAGCCATGTCAATCCCACGTGTGAAAGGTTTCATTGCACGACTGACAAAATCCACGCCAAAAGGCTCTACTGCACGCTCGACACGGCTATATTTATTATTTGAGACCACAACCACAGGAATATCAGCTTCGGTCATATCATCAAGCCACTCACGTAACTCTGGGGTCCCATCTGGATTATTCCAAGCAATCAAGGTATTATCCAGGTCCACTAAAACAGCACGAATCCCATGCTCACGTAACATCTCAGGTTTCAAATCATAAACAGCCTCAACCACAAAGGTGGGCAAATAGTCGTCTATACTCATGCTTTCTCCCATAATATTATAATCCTTATTATTATAGCATATTCCCAGATTTTTTGGAAAGCTCACGCTAAGGCTTTCGGAAAATAGCAGAGCTACCTAAGCCTATCATGTCATCACACAAAAAGAGCCCGTAGGCTCTTGGTTAGATACTATAAAAACGAATATGAAATGTTGTTCCCTGTCCCTCTTGACTCGTCACAGTAATTCGACCGTTTTGTTTTTTAATAATGTTATCTGCCAAAGAAAGCCCTATTCCTACACTATCATTTACAGAACTCTGCCCACGATAAAACCGTTCAAAAATATGAGGAAGATCTTGCTGACGTATGCCAGAACCGGTATCTGAAATCACAATATCAGTCGCGATGTTTGTTTGGCTAACTGAAATGGTAACCTTCCCATCAGCAGTATGTTCTAAACAATTTTTAATGATATTCGACAAAGCCTCTGCCGTCCATCGTCTGTCGCAAGTCATTACTAAATCGTTTGGACAGGATAAGCTTAAGCTAATTGCTTTATCATCAGCTAGAGGCTGCAAACCACTCACAATATCCGTTAGGAAATGACGAACTACTACAATTTCCTCTTTCAATTGCAATACCCCAGCATCCAACCTCGCCTCTGTCAATAAAGTGGTCACCAACCAGCTCATACGGTTGATCTGCTGGTCTATATTGTCTGTAAATTGTTGACGTTCATCTGCCGATAACTGATCATCTTTAAGTAAATTCGTCATCAATTGAATCGCCGCTAACGGCGTCTTTATCTGATGTGAAATATCTGACAAGAGGTCAGATAAATACAAATTACGCCTTTTCTCTAAACGATAGGCTTGATGTAACAGACTCGCTAGCTTATATAACTCACTACGAAGAACCTGCATTTTTCCTTCCGCCTGTTCTTCAATTTCTGGTAATTCTCGACCTTGTTGAACTTTGACCATAAAGGATAGTAGCTCCGCCATTTCTCTAGAAAATAACCACTCGCGATAAAGGTGATAAGCTAATAAAAGGACAACGGCTAAGACTAAAAGATAAAGAGCTACTGTCATCGCTCACTCCTTAAGCGATAACCTTGACCACGCACAGTTTCAATCCAATCGCCGTCACTATCTGACAACTTTTGTCGCAATCGCTTAATAGTCACGGTCAATGTGTTGTCGTTCACAAAACGAGCGCCATCATCCCAAAGAGCTTCAAGTAGCTCCTGACGCGTTAGAAGACGACCAAGATTCCGCGCCAAGGTCAGTAATAATCTGTATTCTTGACTAGTCAGTAAAATCTCTTGATCAGCCAAAGTCACTTTCCCCAGATTAGAATCAATTGAGAGCTGGCCTATCTGAATCAGAGATTGACCTTGTTGCTTCTGTTGCCGTCTCAATACTGCACGAATACGGGCTTGCAATTCTCCAAAACGAAAAGGCTTAGTGATGTAATCATCCGCTCCCTCTTCGAGTGCTAAAACAGTATGCACTTCATCATCCTGTGCTGTAAGAAAAATGACCGGAGTATCTGAAACCTGCCTTATCTGGCGGCAAATGTCAATACCATCGCCATCAGGAAGACCAATATCTAAAAGACACAACTTTAACTCCTTTTGATGACTGTTAAAAAGAGCTAGCGCTTCTTCCTGACTTTGAGCAGTCAAAATCTGCCAACCCTCCCTTTTTAAGGAAAGTGATAATCCCTGTAAAATCACAGAATCATCTTCAACAATTAAAAGCATAGCCACTTCCTTTCTAAACCGTTTCTCTACGAATATCATCAATCAAAGAGCGCTTATTTTCACGTACAATAAGCAATTGTACCAACAACAAGACCAAGGCATAGCAAATCAAAATACTCAACCAAAAATAAACGGGTAAAATAACCTTAAAGTATCCAAAGCGTTGCACAACACCCCAATTAATCAGCCAGCAGGCTAATCCTGATAAAGGAAGACCTACCAGTAAACTTTTAGCAAACAACACATAGAATTCACGTCTAATCATTGTAGCGAGCTGCTGACTTGTCATTCCGAGTGACCTCAGTATAACAAAATTTTGACGTCTTGTAACCATAAGACCCGCTACAGCATTATAGACATTTAAAAGGCAGATTAAGGAAGTGAGCAGCACAAAACTAATCATCACAATACGGATAACAGTTGTCAGGTTAGACACATAGTTTTTCACAGCCACAAGGTCGCCTTCTAAAAATTGAATTCCTTCCACAGTTAGCATTTTTAGTTGTTTCACTCGGGACTTAGCTACTCTGTTTGTCTTATCAGCATTAAAAGAAATTGATTGCTCATAATATAGATGATTATTCGTCGCTTGGTACAACTTTTCAAAAGCCGACTGGGGCATAATCACCCAAGGCTGACTATCATGAACACTAATCCAAGATGATAGGCTGTCCTTATTACCAAGTCCAACAACCGTTAACTGAAACTCTCCTCGAATACCTTTTTCCTCTATCACATCCATCAGAAAACTGGCCGTCAACTCTTGTCCCAACGTTTTCTTAACCATCTGCTCTATTTCAAAAAATCGATAATGACGAGCTTCTTTTTGCCAAACATTGTTGTTTGTTGTTGAGATTTCACCATTTTGATAAAGGATAATCGGATAGTTTTCAGATTTATCCCACTTTCCACCAACCGCTTTAACCATCTCTTCAAAAACCTTATCATCAAAAGAAACAAGACTCAAAAAATACTGTCTAGCCTTATCTGGATATTGTTTCCAATAATCATCATAGGTCCAATTCTCATCGTAAAATTCTCTTAAGACGTTATAAACCGCCCGGTGATAGTCATCACTCATATCCTCAGCCTGTAGTTGTCCAGAAAACATACTATAGTTCACAACATCAACGTTTGAAACACCTTCCGTTTGAACCAACTCCTTAGCAATCTGGTTACTTAGGGCAACACCATCACCGTGCCCCATAAGATGGTAGTCCCAGTCACCCCTATTAGGAAAATCAAAGGTACTAGATTGTACCAATTTATAATCAACAGCTGATAACATGGCTTGCGCACCATACCCTGTTATAAGAAGGATAGCCACAAAAGCAGCTAGAGCCCTTACAATACTCTTTCCCTGATGATTTTGATACCGTAGAAAACCTCGTGCCAAGAGAGTCTCTGCACCAGATAATCTTCTAACTTGTTTTTTCTTACGTGACTTTTTAGGAGAAAATGTGCTTCGCAACCCTTCCAAAGGTACCTGCTTTGCCATTTTTCTAGCCGGCAAATAAGCCGCTACAAATACCGTAATTGCTGTCGCAACGATAATCCATATAAGTGACTGCCATGTCACAACCAACAACAGTGTAACACCTTTTTTAACCGCAAATAAGGAAAGAAGAGATGGTGATATCACTTTTAAAGCAAAATAGATAACTCCTAATCCTAGGATAATGCCAAGTGGCAAAGCAAGTAGCACCAATAAAAATGCCTCATAATAAACACTAGCTCGTCTTTGCTTACGCGTTGCTCCAACACTAGTTAACAAACTTAGATAGCGCAAGCGCTCATCGTAAGAGAGGTTAAAAAGATTATAGATTAGTACGATAGACACTCCTGAGATTAGCAATGTAAAGAAAAGCTGTGCAAATATAACAATGCCATTAATCGTAGTATCCGTTGAAGCACCTTTCAAGGCTAGGACATTATTATTCGTTTCGACAGTCTTTACTCCCAGTTCACCTAAACGTTCTCGCAAGCTTGCCACCTGTGAGGTATCTTCTAAATTAAAAGAAACATTAACTTCAACATCCTTAGTTGGAAAAGAGCCCTCACCAAGAAAAGCTAGTGCTGTATAAGCAGCTCCTATTTCCTCCGAAGGCGGCTCTATAAATCCAACCACCCGATAACGACTTTCAAAGCCTGTTTCTTCATGAACTTCACTATATTCCTTTGGAAAAGATGAATCATTTCCAAAATAGGCAAAATGCCGTGGTAACTCTGTCTTAGTCATCGCAGGTAAGGTGAGATTAATAAAGGGAAAGACCAGCTCTGTACTCCCTTTATTATCAAGATAGCGCCTATACGTGCTAACCGATAGTTCATCACCAATAGCTACTTTACTACCCTCATCAAGTACCGCTTGACTGAGAACAACCTCCCCCTCTTTTTCTGGTAAATGACCTGTCACTAATCGGATACGATGCCAATCAAAAGCGGATTGACTATAGCGTCTCACACTAATAAAAGGACGATTAGGATTACCAGTTTCTGTAAAATCACTATAGTAATTATCTGTTGATAGAGCAATTTCCTGTGAAGAAATTGTTTCAAGTAGTTTCCTATAACCTTGTTCAGATAAGTCATAGCCTACCAAATCCCACTTCCCATACTCCGATTCACCTGAGCGCGTGAGATGAGTTATTAAGGTATCTTTACCAACAAAGACACAGGTCATCAACAAGGTCATCAGAACTATTCCTATAAGCGAAACAAGAGAACGCTTTCGATTTTTCAAAAGATAGCGTCTGGTTACCATATGAATGAGTTTGTGATTCGTCATATTATTTCTCCTTCTGATTCCTCATCTGATGGCGGATACGCTCATCTCTCATAATCTTGCCATCTTCAATATAAATCAAGCGATCTGCCTGTAAGGCTAAACTTTCATCATGGGTAATCATCATAACCGTTTGTTTTAGAGTTCGATTCGCTTCTTTTAATAGGAGCATAATATCCTGTGTTGCTTTCCGATCTAAATTACCTGTTGGTTCATCGCAGAGCAAAATATCAGGACGGCTGTATAAAGCACGGCCAATAGAAACACGTTGTTGTTGCCCACCAGATAATTCACTCGGGAGATGGCTACGACGATTTTCCAAACCCAAATAGTGTAACACCTCATCTAACCTTGCTTTATCTAATTTCCGCCCGTCTAATAAATGAGGCAAAGTAATATTTTCCTCAGCTGTTAACACAGGCATAAGGTTAAAAAATTGGTAGACCAAACCTACATGACGACGACGAAAAATCGCTAACTTATCTTGATTTAACTGTGATAAATCCGTTCCTGCAATAAACACTTTCCCACTATCAGGCTTATCAACACCAGCCAACATATGAAGAAGAGTTGATTTACCTGAGCCAGATGGCCCAAGAACTGCAATGAATTCGCCCTTTTCAACCGACAAAGTAACATTATTAAGCGCAATAACTTGATTCTCTCCTTCTCCATATACTTTTTTCAATTGTTGACAAGAAATCATTTCCATAGCATTAACCCTCTTTCATACTGATTTTTTCTTAAATCTATTGTAGCAAGTTTTTGATGATTGAAAATGACAAGATAAGTGACAATTTTGTCACACAAAAAGAGCCCGTAGGCTCTTGGTCACATTTATTATTCTGCTTATTCTGCGATAACTTCAGTATTGACAGTTTCCGTACTAGAGGTTGTTGTCAATTCTGTCTTCGGGGCATTTTCATCTGGATAGTAAGTCTCTGGTTCATAGCCGTAGAGCGTCTCATAGAGGACTGCATTTGTGTTCTCCAAAGCAGCTAAAGTAGGCAAACCTAACTCTGCTTTGATACGATTTTGAGTTTCGAGCAGATGTTTGGTGGTCACAATTTGATAAGATCCACCATCTTCTAATGTCGCACTTTCTCCATGCAATTGGTAATTTTCCAATGTTCCAAGCGAGGCACGATAGCCTAATAAATTAGGAATCGTTTTATCTGTTACTGCGATATTAGTCTGCATGTTATTACTTACAGCCTTTAGAACTTTTTTATAAGAACCAACACTATCCAACGCCAGCAGTTTTTTGACAATAAGGCCAATCACCTCACGTTGACGACGCTGACGCCCATAGTCCCCTTCTGGGTCCTGATAACGCATTCTTGAAAACACCAGTGCCTGATCACCATTAACTTTATGAGTTCCAGGAGCAACCGTTGCAGTGTATTGGGGTTCTTGTTCCTCAATAGAAATATCGAAGTCAAATGGATTTGTGACCTTGATTCCACCTACGGCATCAACTAAATCAACCAAGCCCTGCATGTTGATCTGCATATACTTGTCAATCTTAATATCTAGCAAATCTTCAACCGTCATAATCGCCATCTGCGCTTCACCAGACGCATAAGCCGCATTTAACTTAGCATCAACACCATTCATGTCATTTTCTTCTGGACCTGTTAGAGTTGTTAAAATATCCCGCTCAAGACTGGTCATCGTCGTTCTTTTGGTCACAGGATTGACAGTTACAACAATCATTGAGTCACTATTCCCTGCCCACGGATCCTTACGATCCCCGGATCCTGTATCTACTCCCATCAATAGAATAGAAAAAGGTTCCGTATGTTCAATGGCGTTACTAACAGAGCCAGTATCCAACTCTTTGAAGGTTTTTTTGAATTCTTCCGTTGAATATCTGAAAGCTGAGGTGACATAGATACCAGCAGCAGCTACTGTTGTCGCAATAATTGCCAACAGCATTAAGATAATTTTTTTTCCAAGTTTCATTGTTTTCCTTAATCTATCAGTTTTGCCATAGCATAAACATCAAGAAATTCTCCATTCTTAGTTTTAGCACCACGTTGTTTAGTGGCTTCAATGGCAAAACCAAATTTTTGATACAGCGCCACCGCTTTTTCATTACGAACTTGTACATCTAGTTCTAGACGACGAATAACTGGCGTATGTTCAGCCCAATCCATCAAACCTTCCATCAGAAAACTACCAATTCCATAGCCCTGATAGGATTTTCTCACAGCAATAAAAACATCACCAATATGCTCAATTCTAGCAAAAGAACCCGCTGATACATTTAGAACACCTACGACTTGATCACTAATTTTAGCAACTAGGCAAATCGCATTTGGTTTTTGTAATTGACTTTCAATGAAATCTCTTGCTTGTTCTGGTGACAGGGTAGGACTTTCATTGTCTCGCGTTAAAAAATCAGACTCTTCTTGAACCAGCTTCAATGTCTCAGCTAAACTTTCAGCATCTTCCAACTGTGCTTCACAAATCATCAATTCCTGCTCAGCCATTTCCAAAAGCCTCCAAAAGCAACTGACTCTGAGTACCATAAGCTATCATGTCTAGCTGTCTCCCTTCATTAATATGAGAAAGTTTCACTTCTAAATAATCAGCTGGTAACTCGCTCAAAAGTTCTCCCCACTCAATAACACAGACGCCATCACCGTAGAGAAAATCATCTAAATCAATAGAATCTGGATCATCACCAATACGATAGACATCTAAATGATAAAGAGGCAATCTCCCCTCATACTCTCGGACGATTGTATAAGTAGGGCTCTTAATCATCTGTTCAATGTCAAGCCCCTTAGCTATTCCTTTTGTAAAAGTCGTCTTACCTGCACCAAGATCACCAGTTAAGACAATAACCTGCCCAGGTTCAAGTAAGTTTCCTAACTTATTGCCTAAAGCAACTAATTCATTTTCATTATGAGTGTACAACATATGACTTATTTTACCAAAAAGTTAAGCAATCGTCCAAATTTTTCTAAAAAGAAAACCCGCCTAAGCGAGTTTGTATATCCATGAAATCCTATCTTATAAGATAGCTAAAATCACAAAGTTCAAGATAAAGAGAGCTGTCGCACCCCAAAGAATTGGGTGGATTTCTTTAGTTTTACCAGTTGACACTTTAACTAAGCAGTAGAAAATAAAGGCTGCCGCGATACCGTATGAGATAGAGTACGCAAGTGACATAAAGAAGGCTGCGAAGAAGGCTGGAAGTGCTTCTTCAAAATTTTGCCAATCGACATCTAGGAAAGATGATACCATCATAACCCCAACGATGATAAGGGCTGGTGCAGTAGCCGCTGCTGGTACAATTCCAATAACTGGTAATAGAATAATTGAAAGCAAGAAGAAAGTTGCTGTTGAAACAGCTGTCAGACCAGTACGTCCACCCTCAGCAATCCCCGCTGCAGATTCAACATAAGTTGTGGTATTTGAAGTACCAAAGAGAGCGCCGATTGAAGTACCAATAGCATCCGCAAAGAGCGCACGGTCCATTTTAGATGAGAATCCTGCTGAATTTTCAAGCGCAGCTTCGTCTTCAGCTGAAAAGATACCTGTTTTACGACCAGTACCGATAAATGTCCCAAGCGTGTCAAATGTATCAGAAAGCGAGAAGGCAAAAATAGTCATTAATACCAAAGGCAAACGTGAACTATCACTAAAGAGAGAACTCATACCATCAAAAGCGGCAAGGAAAGTTGTTCCCAATTCACCAAAGGCAGAACCGATGTTGTTTGAAAAGTTAACAGTAGACACATCCACAACTCCCATTGGAATACCTAAAAGAGTTGTCACAATAATTCCAATAAGGATCGCACCACGAACATTTTTGATCACAAGCACAGCAGTTAAAAGAAGTCCGATAACCGCCAAAATAACAGATGGGTCTGTAAAGGTTGAAATGGCAGGAACCACACCACCGCCGGCAGTGATAGAATTAACCCCATTTGACAAATCAGCTGCCGCTGGAGCCACTCCATTGATTGTCACAATATCGCTACCTGAAAGAGAAAAATCAATGATATTAGCATTTTTAAAACCAAGATAGGCAACAAAAACCCCAATACCACCACCAATAGCGTGCTGAAGACTTACCGGAATGGCTTTGATAATGCTCTTACGAACCTTAGTCACTGTGATAAAGATGTTAAACAAACCACAGATGAAAACCATCGCTAACGCTTCTTGCCACGTAAAACCTAAACCAAAGACTACGGTATAAGTGAAGAAAGCGTTAAGACCCATACCTGGCGCCAAAGCGTAAGGCACATTAGCAAAAAGCCCCATGATTAACGTCGAAATAACCGTAGCAATGATCGTTGCCAAGAATACCGCCTGCGTTGGCATTCCTGCTGCACCTAAGATAGATGGGTTAACAAATAGAATATAACTCATGGCAAAAAAGGTTGTCAAACCTGCCATAATTTCTGTAGAAACGGCTGTTCCGTTCTCTTTTAATTTAAAAAATTTTTCCATTTGGAAAATTTCTCCTTAATATCAATAAATTATCCGTAAATTACGAACGACTAAGATAGTTTAACAAATTTTTGTTCACAATTCAACTCTTTTAGCTTCAAAATTTAAAAAGAGTGTGAACAGAAACCAAATTTTTAGAAAAAATGGTACCGCTTCCTACCCAAATTTCAAAGCTCCGAACAAAACTTTCCACAAGACTATTTTAAAGTCAATTAGTTTTTATTTAGCATTTTTGTTAGCACTTCTCCTAATGTGGTGTGGGGCGGAAGCGACCTCCTACAGAGTTCCATTCCTTCTTGGCAAGCCTAGGTCTTGCCAACCCCTTCACACTAAAACTAATTAGTTTTAGTGTTATCACCACTGCGGAAAGTGCTAGTTGTGGCGACTTCGTCGCTCGTAATGATTGCAGAAAATACCAACAATAAGATATTATTAAAAAACATATATTGAAGGGGAATTCATTGTGACTGAGACAATTTATCTTAAACGAGTTTACTATTTTAAAGATAAAACACTATAACAATCAAAAACTTCGTCAAACTACTTATTATCAACTACAAAATGAAAAGGCTGGAACTCTTTCCAACCTCTCCCTATTTCACTATTAATCACCAAGTAAAAGCGCCAAAATCATTTGAATGGCTGCAAAACCTAACAAAAAGGTCAAATCAATTGTCGCTGCATTAGCCACAGCCACTTGAACAAAGTTCAGAGGGCTAACAATAAAGTCCATCCATCCGATATTAGCTGTTCTCATAAAATGAATGGCAAATCCTGAATACACCGTAGCAATAACCATAATAGCAAGCTCAGTGTAGACCCCTAACTTAAGAACTTTCATCAGAGATTTCAAACTAACTGTTGCTGCCCCTAGAGCAAAAAGAAGGCTCGCTAGGTAGGTTAAAAAGCTTGGTAAATCTCCCGCTGTCCAAATTTGCTCACCACTCCACGACACCGAAGCAATGCTAAACAGCTGATAAAAAGTCACTGGATAAAAATAAAACCAAGCACCTGCGGTAAACAAACGTACCATACCGTTTTTTGAATTAATCCCTAAAAGTCCTAATTCTAAAGTAATAAAGGAAGTTACTGCATTAAACAATAGCCCCTCAACACTCGGCTGAAACACTAAAATACTAATAACTAAAAAAACAGCAATAATATGCCCAAATATAACCTTATGCATGCGCCAATCCTATCCTGAGAAGTTCAAATTTATTATATCATATTTTAAAGTTATATTTAGGATTTAAAACAATTTTTTATAACTTTTTAACTCAATAACTATACAACTTTTTTTACTAAGCAAAATCAACTCTCCATTCCCATAGAGGGATTATTATTTTAGTTCCGATTATTCGACATAAACAGCCAATATGATTGTTAAAATGAAACAAAACTTTGAAAACACTCTATTAAAACAACACTTGAGCGTAAAGTGTTTATTCGTTTTGGTTGCCAAATTTCAAGTTCAAGTTAGGCAGTCTGTAAAAACTCTATAGGAGATTTATAATTGAATAGTTTCTTTGGATAGTTGTTAATCCAGTTTTCAATAAATGCGACTTGTTGTTGAGTCGCATTTTTGCTTCCCTTAGGCAACCAACGCCGGATGAGTCTATTATGATTCTCA
>NZ_RCVM01000008.1 GCF_003686955.1 Streptococcus hillyeri | reverse complement strand
CAAACTCTCATTAAAAGTTTGAGTTCTTAACTCACTGTTTTGTCATCGCTGACTTATTGTTTTTCTTGACAGGTTATTTTCATAACCCGCACTTGCTTCGTCTTGTTCAGTTTTCAATGGACTTCTCCTAAGAGACAACTTCTATATTCTAGCAAATCTTTAATAACTTGTCAACTACTTTTTTAAAGTTTTTTCAAGTCATCTTTGCCAGCGTCCCTCGCGAGACAACTCATATATCTTACCAAATATTTCCATGACTTGTCAACTACTTTTTCTTTGAATTTTCATATTTTCAAAAAATTTCAGGAAAATGATGCCTTGATCATTTTCCTGAAAATCCACTTTATGCTTCGTTTGAATGATTATAGCCATAGATAACATAAATGAGTATTCCAATTAATGTCGCAATAGCAAATGCATACCATGTAATTGTTTGATATTGACTCATCAATGATAAGCAAATAATGATTGCTAAAATTGGCAGAAATGGTACTAATGGTGTTTTAAACTCTGACTGACTCGGTAGACCTTTTTCTTTACGTAATTTGATGAGTGCAATGGACATAATAATCAAATAAGCTAATGTGCAAATACTTAAAAATTCGGCTATCGTTGTCAATGGAAAAATTCCAGCACAAATCATTGATAAAACACCCACTGCAATCGTTGCATTTCTAGGAACTTTATGTTTTTCAGTTATTTGGCTTAAACCTTTCGGCAAGAGACCGTCTCGACTAATCGTATAAACTGTACGCGCAAGAGCATAAGTCATTGAAATACAAACAGTGATAAGGGTCAAAATAGCAACTACAGACACGTAGTTTCCAGCCCAATCTAGACCTATGCGACGAAGAGCAAATGCAACTGCATCATCAACATTTAGTTCTTTATAATTTACCATTCCTGTTAGGATTAGCGTTACGATGATATAGAGTATTGTAACGATGCTAAGGGAGAAAATAATTCCTTTTGGAATATTTTTTTGAGGCTCTTTGACTTCATCGACCGCCATTGAGATAGATTCGAAACCTAAAAAGGCATAGAACATGATTGAAGCACCCGCCATAATTCCTGTTTGTCCTCCGTAGATTTCTCCAAAACCATACGGTGCAAAATCTGACCAGTTTCCTTTATTGATGAAAAATATCCCTACTCCAATGAAAATAGCTAGTGCTGAAAATTTGAATAATACGAGAGCGCTATTAAATCTCAGTGCAGATTTTGAATTCATCAAAACCAATCCGGTTACTGCTAGGACAACTAGAATAGGAAGTAAATCAACATACTGTCCTTTTTCAGGGGCGAATGTTCCATTAATCGCAGTTGGTAATACGATACCGTGATTTGAAAGGATACCTTTGAAATAACCAGCCCATCCAACGGCAACGCTAGAAACAGCTGTCATAAATTCCATGATAATATACCAACTAACAATCCATGCTGGAAATTCTCCAAGTGTTTCATAGACGTAATTATAAGCTCCGCCATTTCCTGGAAGACGTGAAGCAAATTCGGCATAGAACAAGGCAATAATCCCAACTGCAATAGCTGAAATGACAATCGAAATAATTAAGGCTGGACCTGCATAGATGGCAGCACCTTTACCTGTTATCGTAAAAATACCAGTTCCCACCATAGAGCCTAAACCAAGAAAAATTAAATCTATCACACCTAGATGGCGTTTCATAGAACTTTTACGATGATGATTTTCTTTTTTTCTGAAAATATTCATAAAAACCTCCTATTCTTTTTATCTTAATGAAAAATGCATTTACATAAAGGTAGTAACCTTCTTAGTCTATCATAAATATAATCTTTATGACAAGTGAAATGAGAGTAAGTTCACGCCGTACGCATGAAGAAAATGCATGTAACCATTTTCTAGCTACATGCATTTTTTCAAAATATTTTCACGACATTTACACACATACATCGATTCAGCCTCTTTTTCGTCTATATTATAACAAAATTTCATGGTTAAAAATATATCTTTTTATGAAAAATCGTTATCTGAAAGCGATATTTTCTTCATGCGTTTGTCGTGGAGTAAGTTGAAACAATCTGATCTAATGATTAATTTTACTCTCATGTTCATACATTTCAAAAAAGCTAAAAGAAATTCTATAACGCTTTATCACATTTGTATAAAGTATCGATACTAACACTACATAGTCAATCGTCACTTTCAACTTGCTGCACTCAAGTACTGTCTACGTCTCAGCTTCTTGTCCTATACTTAACCAAATTCAAAAATTACTTTTTGTTTCTTTCTTAAAAGTGCGGACGCTCCAAAGGTCTGGGAGACCTTTGGAGGTGGGAAATAAGACGAACAGAGTTCGTCACAGTCGATAAGGTTTGGGGAACCTTTTGAGTTGGGAAATAAAGCTGAAGAATTCAGCGTCAAAACCTCCTACGGAGTTTCATTGCTAGATTTGAACTTATCTCTATCGCAGTAAATGATTGGCTGTACTTGTCGACTACTCGACAGCGTCCACCCTAATCATCCTTGCGGGAACTACTACGAAATTGACTTTCAATTTCTGTAGTTCTCCCAAAAATCCGTTCATATCAAACAAATTCCCCTCGCTTTTTGATTTCTAAGCTCAGGCTGACACTGTCCACTGGACCGTTTCACTAATAAGAATGCCACTATAGCGAAGGAAACATTTTATACTATATAAAAATCAAAATTAGATGGAGACAAAAATATT
This sequence comes from Streptococcus hillyeri, assembly GCF_003686955.1. Taxonomy (GTDB): domain Bacteria; phylum Bacillota; class Bacilli; order Lactobacillales; family Streptococcaceae; genus Streptococcus; species Streptococcus hillyeri. The sequence goes on along the minus strand of NZ_RCVM01000008.1, from coordinate 74,435 downwards.
TTCTTTTCTCTAAAGTCTTCTCATGCGGCTGGCACTCCAACAAAACTGTGGATTTATAGCTTTAGCTACTAGGAGAGTTGAGAATTATCGCTTTCTACTTATACAGCTACAGTGTCCAAGATGACAAAGTAGATATTATGGGAACTGTCCACTGTGGTGAAAGAAACGGTTTACCCCCTTACTTTCACTAACCCATCAAAATAGAGGTTATAAAAATCTAATTTTGATTTTGAATGAGTATTAGCCTCACTTCGTTCGGTGCTCAACCGATAGTATTAGATATTATAAAATTCTATTTTTGATTTTGAATGGTTATTAAAGCTAATCCATTCGACTATAACTATTATTACTGTAAAAAATAAGAGGCTGGAAAGCATTCCAGTCTCTTGATAGTTATTCAGACATTTTTTCTTTGATTTCGTCATATGACAATGCACGAGCTTCTTGTTCTTCACTTTCTTCAGGCATTTTCCCTGTTTCGTAAAGGGATTTAATTTGAGCTGCATCAAGTGTTTCATATTTAAGAAGGGCTTGTGCGATTAAGGCATGGGTATCACGATTTTGATTAATGATGTCTGCTGCTTTGTTACGTGCTTCATTGAGAAGTTCACGTACTTCATCATCAATCATACGTGCTGTTTCTTCTGAGTAAGTTTTCTCTGGTGATAATTGACCGGCCATCATGGCATGACTACCTGCATATTGAACAGGACCAAGTTTTTCACTCATTCCATATTCAGTGACCATCGCACGCGCCATAGCACTTGCTTGTTCAAAGTCATTAGAAGCACCAGTTGTCTGAACATTGAAGATAATTTCTTCAGCAACACGACCACCCATAAGACCAGCTAATTGTTCTTTCATATTTTCTTTTGAAAGGAGCATTTGATCTTCTTTTGGAAGGGAAATCATATAGCCACCTGCACGACCACGAGGAACAATTGTCACTTTATGGACATCACGCGCATCTGATAAGACAAGACCTACAATTGTGTGACCTGCTTCGTGGTAAGCTACAATTTCACGATCGCGTTGAGATACTTGACGATCTTTCTTAGCTGGACCTGCAATCACGCGATCTTCTGCTTCATCAATATCAGAAGCGTCAATTTTCTTCTTGTCACGACGAGCAGCAACAAGGGCAGCTTCATTGAGAACATTTTCAAGATCAGCACCAACAAAACCTGGAGTTTGTTGCGCTACAACTTTCAAATCAACATCGTCTGCCAATGGTTTATTCTTAGCGTGGACACGAAGAATAGCTTCACGACCTTTGACATCTGGTTGACCAACTAAAATCTTACGGTCAAAACGACCTGGACGAAGAAGAGCCGGGTCAAGAACATCAGAACGGTTTGTTGCGGCAATAACAATAATATTTTGATTGCCCTCAAAACCATCCATTTCAATCAGGAGTTGGTTCAGGGTTTGTTCACGTTCATCGTTACCACCGCCCATACCAGCACCACGACGACGACCGACAGCATCGATTTCATCGATGAAAATGATAGCACGCTCTGCTTTTTTAGCATCTTCGAAAAGTGAGCGAACACGGCTCGCACCGACACCGACAAACATCTCTACAAAATCAGAACCTGAAATTGAGAAGAACGGCACACCCGCTTCACCAGCAACTGCTTTTGCAAGAAGGGTTTTACCTGTCCCTGGAGGGCCCTCAAGAAGGACGCCTTTTGGAATACGAGCACCTAGAGCCTTATATTTTTTAGGATTTTTAAGGAAGTCAACAACTTCAACAAGCTCTTGTTTTTCCTCCTCGGCACCGGCAACATCTGTAAATCGAATTTTAATAGAATCCTTACTTGATGTTTTGGCACGGCTACGTCCAAAACTCATTGGATTATTTCCGCCACGACCTTGCCCAGCTCCCATCATGTTAAACATGAAGAAAATCAAAAATCCCATCGGAATCCAAAGTGACAAGGTACTTATCCAAGACCCCATCGAACTTTCTTGTTTTACGGTGATTTCTGTGTCAGCTTTATCTGCAGCAGTTTCTAATTTTTCAAAAGAAATATTACTTGCTAGAAAGGTACTTGTAAAATTGGTTACCTTAGCACTACGATTTCCTAGAAATGGAAAAGAGGTATCTGCTTCAACTTTTTGTGCTTTAGTATAGGTTCCTGAAACGGTTACGATAGCACCACTTGGTTGATAAGTCAGTTCTTTGACTTTACCTTCCTCTAATTGTTTTACTAAGGTTGAATAATTAATTTTTTGACTATCCGCACCCATGTCGCTAAATAAAAATTGAAAACTAAAGATAGCTGTTACTAGCAACAAAATGGTCACAAAAGAGTTGCGCATGAGTCCATTTGGTTTTTTATTGTTCATCTATTCTCTCTTACTTATTATAAATTTCCTCTTTCAAAACACCAACGTATGGCAAATTACGATAATTTTCATTGTAATCCAAGCCAAAACCAACAACAAATTCATTTGGAACATTGTAACAAACATAGTCTGCTTCGATTTCAACAACACGTCCTTCTGGTTTATCAAAAAGGGTAGCAATTTTAACTGACTTTGCCTTGCGATATTTGAACATATCACGAAGATAAAGAAGAGTGCGACCAGTATCAATGATATCTTCAATAAAGATGACATCTCGTCCTTCAATATTCGTGTCAACATCTTTCAAAATCTTGACTTCACCACTAGAACTTGTACCACCATGATAGCTTGAAACGACCATGAAATCCATCTCAACATGCGTGTCAATATGTTTTACCAATTCTGCCATAAATGGTACAGCACCTTTTAAAACACCAACTAGGAGGGGATTTTTACCTGCATAATCTTTTGTCAGTTGAGCGCCTAGCTCCTTACATTTCACGATAATGTCTTCTTCTGAAAAAAGAACTTTTTTAATATCTTGTTCTAACATTTTGTCACCTTTTATAGTTTTTTTATATTTAAAGCAGCTTTCATTGTATCACTTTCAGCAAATTTTCTCAAATAAAGATTATTCGGTGTCTGTACAAAGACAATTTTTCCCTCTTGTTCTCCAACAATAGCTTTCTCTCTCTCTTTTTTAGGGATCTTTTCATCAATAAAAAGCCTGCGCAATTTTTTAGAAAACGTTCCAAAATTAATTTTATCTTGAGGTTGACGCCCTCTAAGAATTAGAGATGACTGACTAAAAAGTGGGATTCCTTCTCCATCTTCTAGAAATGAAAATTGAAAGCCGTTAAAAATTACTATTTCTTGAAATTTTAGCACTTTAGAGGTGAGAGTGCTATCGGTCGTAGGGCTGATTTTTTGAATACAAAAGGTCTCTTTGGCTTTTAGTAATTCGTAACCATTTTTTAAGGGAATTTGATAAGTATTGCTATTTTCTAAAAGGGTCAGTAACTGTGTAAACTGAACTTTAGTGAGTTGTAGTTTTGGAAACTCTTCTAAATAATTTCCCAGTAAAACTTCTTTTAAAGCCTTACTTTGCGACTTGAAAAATCTTAAATCAGTCACGTCAAATCCCTGCGTTAATTCCAAAAGGGCCGTTTGGAAAATCTGATTTTCTCTGGCTAAATCTGCTAAATAGGTTGAAAATTGTGGGTTTTCTTTTTCTAATTGTGGCAGATAGTCATGTCTTACACGATTTCTAAAATAGTTTCGGCTTGTATTTGAAGAGTCTTCAAAATGGAAAACATCTGGAAGTTCAGATTTTTTGAGCGTCAAAAATGGTCTTATGAGTTGACCTGGCCCAAACTCCTGAACAGCTCTGATCCCTGTGAGATGGCGTAATCTACTGCCACGTAAAAGTTTCAACAACATGGTTTCAGCTTGATCATCGGCATGGTGAGCTGTGACTAGTGCTGTATAACCTTCTTCAATCATTACTTTCTTGAAAAAGTCATAACGAAAATCACGCGCGGCTTTTTCCGAAAAAATCCCTGAAAAATCCGCATGATAAAACGGATATCCTTGGTTCTCAGCCAAATGTCGGAGGTAATCTTCTTCAACATCTGACTCAGGACGTTGTTTATGGTTGATGTGGGCTATCCCAAGACTGATTCCTAACTCTTTCTGGTATAAAGACAAAAAGTGCAGTAAATTCATAGAATCTACTCCACCTGATAAGGCTATTAATACTTTGTTATGGTGGTCAAAAAAATGATTTTTGACGACTTCTTGAAAAAGTGTTTGATAGGTCATTTTAAAATTGTGTAAATATCCTTAGCAATCGTTGAAATCTCATCATAGCTAGTATTTTCGGTAAAAATAGATAGTATGAATGGCTCGTCAGTATAAACAATAGCCACATCGTGCCTAAAATCATAGGCATCACCTATTTTATGTGCAACTTGAACATCTATATCTTTGGAAATTCGTTGGTCATCAAAGCGCGTATGAGAGAGATAGTCAATAACATCACCACCCTGTTCATAAATGGCTAACATCACACTCGCTGCTGTTTTTGAAGATACCTCACGTTTTTCCATATCCCATTTTGGAAATTCTGACATTACTTTCTGGTAATCAGCACCATATTGTTTCGTAACATGGTAGGCCAAGATATTAGTTGCTACATTATCGGATTCTTGGGTAACTTTTTTCATGAGTTCTTCAATCGTGTAATCTTTATTGTCTGCCGTTTTACTGATAGAGCCACTTCCTTCTGGATCAAATGCTCCTTTAAATTCGTGGATCTTCGCTTCGTATTTGAGTTTGTCACTTAAAGCAATTTTTCCCTGATCCAATTGACGTTGAGTGTAATATAGTAAAGGAAGTTTGGTTACACTGGCAGAATACATGGTTTTATCTGGATTAATACCAGCGGATAGACCTGTCGAGATTTGTTCGACATAGATTGATAGATTTGCCTTATTGTATTTGCGCTCTAGGACTTCTTGAACCTTTTTGATACGGTTATCAGTTTGTGATAAAAAGTCTTCTGAAATCCATCCTTGATTGTCAACATAATAATAATGACCACTTAGAGTTTGAGCTTTTTGGGTCACTTTTACAGCAGTATAAGGCTGTAGTTTGGTAGACATGGCTTTTGCCCCTACATAGTAGGGGGTGTTATAGACAGAAAAACTATTCTCTAGCCAAAATGTCCCCTCAAAATTATCCTCTTCCAGAACAACATCAGAAATAATGAGATTTTGCCTGGCGGGGAGATAGGTGCCATCTGAAAGTTCAAAAACCGGTATCAACTGATTATTTACTAGAAGTTTTTTTATTTTTAAAGGTGTTTCAGCAGGAATAACGTTAGCAAAATCAGTCAAATTAATGTCAGTATAACTTGCGACTTCAACTAAGGTTAGGGGGCGCTTCGGAATGTCCTTATAATCAAGAACTTGATTGGTAAGGGTTTGCGTCAATTGATACTGGATACCATTAGACACTTCTGTGACCACTTGTTCTGTACTGACAATTTTCAGGGGAACAAAAAAGGCAAATGCTAAAAATAAAGCAAATACTTTTTTCATAACCTTCCCCTTTCAATTTATTTTGTCATTAGTTTATACTTATTACTTTTTTGTTTCTTTCTTAAAAGTGCGGACGCTCCAAAGGTCTAGGAGACCTTTGGAGGTGGGAAATGAAGCTGAAGAATTCAGCGTCAAAACCTCCTGCGGAGTTTCATTGCTATTTTTTTGAGCCCCTCTATCGCAGTAGATGATTGGCTGTACTTGTCGACTACTCGACAGCGTCCAACCTAATCATCCTTGCGGGGGAACTACTACGAAATTGATTCTCAATTTCTGTAGTTCTCCCAAAAAGTCCGTTCTTATTAAGAGTAAATTCTTCGCTTTTTGATTTCTAAGCTCAGGCTGAAACTATCCACTGGACAGTTTCACTAATAAGAATACTACTATAGCGAAAGAAACATTTTAGCCTCACTTCGTTCGGTGCTCTATCAATGATATTAGAATTCTAAGATTTTGGACGAGTAGATAAATCTTGGTCGATAACTAATCTGTCTAGCTCCCTTTAATGTTCTTTTTATTAGGCATCTTATCAAATTGCTCTCGCTCAGCTTTCAAGGCTCTATTTTTATCAGCCAATTCTTCTAGTTTTTCTTCAGAATAGGCTAAAAAAGTTTCCACTGTTTTAATTAAATTGTCCATTATTTTGGTAGTAATTCAGGTGTCGAGTAAACGACTTCTCCATCTCGAATGTAATAATATTTTGCCCGTGCATATTTCAGAATAAACTCTTCATTTTTTAACTGCTCTGCCAAAGCTTTCTTTGCTTTCATCTGCTCGGTCAGCTCTTCAACATCTTTTTTGAGCTGCACAACATTTTCTTTTTTCTCTTGTAAGTCAACGTAACTAGACATCAAGTTATAAGTAGGTAGAATGAAAAGAAACACAATTATCACCATGATAAAGCCGATAAAACGGTGACGCTTGCTAATTTCTTCTTCTTCAAAACGAAGACGCTGATTTTCATTCTGAATAAATTCATTGTTCAATTGAACAATACTTTGTTTCTTACGCATCAGCTTCTATCCTTGTTTCACTAATAATCTCGTACATTTTAGCCGCATCTTCTTTTTTAGTGCTATCTTTCATTTCTAAAACACGAACCGTTAATAATTTATTACCAAAACGTACTTCAACTTCATCTCCTGATTTGAGATCTGTGGATGATTTCGCTAAGACACCATTTACTTTGATACGCCCTTTATCAGCTACTTCTTTCGCAACTGTTCGGCGTTTGATAATTCTTGATACCTTTAGGTATTTATCTAATCTCATAAGAATCCTCCTCATACTCACTAACCTTTTTATTTTATCACTTTTTTAGAAAAATAGCAGAGCCAATCTGTTTTGTTACCAAAATGTCATAGAAAAAGGAGCTTCACGCTCCTCTTCATAATTGTATGTCGCATACAGAATAATTTCTTGATTTACTATTTGATTGAAATAGATGTAAAGCCATTTGGACGTAATAAATTATCAGCAATTTCTGTCGTCAAAGGAGTAATAATCAATTGACCGTTCGGTAACGTTCCAGTTGCTACACCAACAATTTCACCATCGACAATAATCGGTGAACCAGATTGTCCTTGCACAGCCGTAATATTTGCTCGTAGTAAACCATCGTTTCTTACTTCTGCAATTGTCCCTGTTTCATAGGCCCATCGCCCACCAACATTTAAACTATTACTGATAATAGTAAACTGTTTCCCTTTTAGTTTAGATAATTGGCTATAGACACCAAAGCGTACCTGACTTGTGTTCAACGCAGTTGTTCTCTGGCTTGGTCTTGTGAGTCTTACTAATCCAATATCGTATGCCATATCACCTTTTCCAAGATAACCTGGCATCGGTTGAAATACCTTATCAGCAGCTCCACTATCAATATCAGAATGGTCTGTTCGAGTATCTAAATTTTTACCATTAGCATATCCAAAAACCCTGTAACTAGGCACCTGACCTGAATCATCTGTTATAGCATGGGCAGCTGTCAACAGATAACCATTTCCAATGTACATAGCCGAGCTACGTCGATTACCATCCACATCAAGTTCTAAGAAATAGGATAATTGATAAGGGTATTGATTCCCTAATGTCGTATTGGCAAGAGGTTTTGTTGCCGCAAAGGCTACTGGACTAAACACCATTAAAGCCAAAGGGGCTAATACTGTAAATAACTTCTTTTTCATCGCTATCTCCTTTTATGCTTAACAAAAATCAAAAATTACTTTTTTGCTTCTTTCTAAAAAGGTGCGGACGCAAGCAACCTCCTACGGAGTTTCATTGCTACTTTTTGAGCCTAGGTCTCAAAAAGTCCGTTCTTATCAAGAGTAAACTCTTGATAAGAATACCACTATGGCGAAAGAAGCTCTGGTAAATCAAGCCATTTATTGGTTCTTGATTTTACTTAAACTGCTAATTTTGATTTTGAATGAGTATTAATTAATAAAGTTCACAATTAAATTGTAAACGTTTCCTATAATATTTGTCAAGAAATTTTCATCTTGCCTGCGAAAAAGGGAAGAAGTAATCTCCTAGTAAAATAATAGTGTTCCGATAAACTGTCCTAAAATGATTAGAAACCAAAGTATAAAAATGATTGTTACTACAAGTTTTCCCTCTCTTAGCCAAGAAAATCTACTTTTTTCTTTATCGCTCATAAAATCTAAAATTTGACTGTAAGTTTGTAACTTATGGTTTTTCATCAGTTGATACAGCTTATACAGGCAATAAAATATGGGCAATAAGGATATAAAATTTAGAATTTGAAAATTCTCTATTTGGTAAAAACGGCCAAGTGGTTGAATAAATGAGTGAGTCAAAATCGATAGTCCAGTGGCTATCAGCCACTTCTTGAACTGCGATTGGTCAACTTGATGTTTCATAATATCAACATCTCCTTTGATTAGCTTATCCAAGGAGACATCGAAAAAGGTAGCTATCAATAAGAGTGAGTTAATGTCTGGATAAGTCTTACCACGTTCCCAGTTAGAAATGGTTTGGCGTGAAACATAAAGTTTCTCTGCCAATTCTTCTTGGGAAAGCTGCTTACTTTTCCGTAAATCAACCAAACGATTGTGTAGTTCCATTTCGATCTCCTTGATAATTTTATTCTAGGACTTTTTAGAAATGTTACCATACAAACCCTTTGTCAGTCTAGCATTTTCCTTGTCAAAAGGCTTTGACACGTTAATTTTATAGGCTTTTTAAGCTTCTTTTTCTTGATTTTTTCGTTCTTTAATGGCGACAAAACCTTCGCCAAATTTAAGGAGTTCTTCAAGAATTTCGTAGTCTTTTTTGCCACGAATATCAAAAATAATTTCCATCTGTCCCTTATCATCACTGATACGAGCTTTTAAATTTGTCTTCGATAGGGCTTCAAAGTAATCTTGTGTTAAAAATAGGGCTTGAGCAACCTTCTCAAATCGAACAATCAACTGATTGTCTTTTCTGTCAACCATATTAACAAAGACAGCATCCATGTAACTTTTGACTAAGCCGATTTCAATAAGATAAGCCACTTGATCTGGATAGTCTCCAAAACGGTCGATAAGGTCTTCTTGTAATTCTTGATAATCCTTGCGATTTTCAATTTCACGAATCCGTTTGTAAATGGCAATCTTTTGACGTTCATCTGAGATGTAATCAGCTGGAAGGTAGGCGTCAATAGCAAGGTTGAGTTCCGCATTGCCTTTACGACGTGCTTGCGATTTGCCCTGCTTCTTAGCAATCGCTTCTTCTAGCATCTGTGAATACAATTCAAAACCAACGGAATCAATGAAACCGCTCTGCGATGCCCCTAAAATATTACCAGCCCCACGAATCGACAAATCTCGCATGGCAATCTTAAACCCAGAACCAAGCTCTGTAAAGCCTTTGATAGCATCAAGACGTTTTTCCGAAACTTCTGTCAAAATCTTATCTGGACGGTACATGAGATAGGCATAGGCAATACGATTACTGCGCCCGACACGCCCTCTTAGCTGATAGAGGGTTGATAGGCCCATGTGATCAGCATTTTCAATGAAAAGCGTATTGACGTTAGAAATATCGACACCTGTCTCGATAATCGTTGTCGCTACCAAAACATCATACTGTCCCTCAATAAAATCAAGTAAGGTATTTTCGAGCTGCACCTCACTCATCTGTCCATGAACAAAACCGATGCTAGCCTCGGGTAATAAATCTTGAAGTTCAGACACTTTTTGCTCAATCGTTTCAACCTTGTTGTAAACGTAAAATACCTGACCCCCACGATCCATTTCACGCATAACAGCTTCACGAATAACTCCAGGATTGGTTTCCATCACATAGGTCTGGACAGGGTAACGGTTGGTTGGTGGGGTTTCAATAACGGATAAATCACGAATGCCCAACATGGACATGTGCAGTGTTCTTGGAATCGGGGTTGCCGTTAGCGTCAAAACATCAACTTTAGTTTTCAGCTCTTTTAATTTTTCTTTGTGTTTTACTCCAAATCGTTGTTCCTCATCAATCACAATCAGCCCCAAATCTGAAAATGCCACATCTTTTGATAAGAGACGATGGGTACCAATTATAATATCCACCTGCCCCTTACTCAATTTCTCAATGGTCTGTGTCTGCTCTTTCTTGCTTTGGAAACGGCTGAGGACACCGACATTGACCGCATAATTCTCAAAGCGTTCCTTGAAATTATTATAATGTTGCTGAGCAAGGACTGTTGTCGGTACCAAAACAGCTACCTGCTTACCATCATTAACCGCTTTGAAGGCTGCCCGCATGGCAACTTCTGTCTTACCGAATCCAACGTCTCCAACCAAAAGACGATCCATTGGTCGGTCACTTTCCATGTCAGTCTTAATTTCTTTGACGGAGCGTAGCTGATCTTCTGTCTCCACATAAGGAAAATCCTCGTCAAACTCCTGTTGATTATCATCATCCGGTGAAAAGGCAAAGCCTTTTAATTGGCTACGTTCGGCATAGAGTTTTAAGAGGTCATCCGCAATATCTTCGACTTGCTTGGTAACCTTCTGCTTGGTTTTCTTAAATCGTCCATCATTAAGTTTATTGATTTGCGGTTCTCTGCCATCTGCCGAAACGTATTTTGAGAGGCTCTCAATCTGCTCGACAGGTAAGGAAATGGTTGAGGCGTCTTGATATTGTATCGTGAGATAGTCTCGGTGGACACCTTTAATTTCAATGGTTTCAATCCCCATGAAACGTCCAATACCATGCACATGGTGAACAACGTAGTCTCCCTTTTCCAGTTCATTGTAATCTTTAAGGCGCTCGGCATTGCTGATGTTGTGACGGCGGATACGACGCTTGATGGTCTTATGGAAAATTTCTTTTTCTGTAATGAGTACCAATTTTTGGTCAGCAAAGTAAAACCCATGTGACAGATGACCTACGACCAGCTGTGCCTGACCAATCGCAATAGCATCTGCAGCCACAATTGGTAAGTCTAGTTGATACTCTCGAAGGGTTTCTTGTAATTTTTCCAGACCAACTTGACTGTCTGCTTGAATCACAATTGTTGCCTTATTTTTGAGGTAACGATTGATTTCATCAACCAGGAGAGGGAATTGATTGAAAAATTCCTGCATGGCATACTGGGTCAAGTTATGCAACTGGTTAAATTTGATATTCCCAAGCCCCTTATGAAAGGTAGAAAAGAAAGTTGCTGGCTGATACTGGCGAATGATCTGATAACTCTCTCCAAAATAAGTTAAATCACTCACAGCCTTTCCTTGGTGAAGTTCCTCTGTCAAGTAATTAGCAACTTCCAAATCAAAACGGGCATTGCGATCAACCAATTTTTGGAAATCATCAATAAAGAGTGGTGTTCCTTTAGGAATATAATCCAACAAGGTATAAGACGTTTCATAGAAATACGAAAGGAATTTGCGAATATCTCGGTGCTTATGCCCATCTGCGGTTACCGAAATCAGCTCGACTAACCAGTCATGGGCAGGATTGTCCTTAGCTGTTTTCTGCAACGCTTTTTCCAGTCGTTTTTGACCACGCGCCAAATCATCTCTTGTTAGAATCACTTCTTCCGCTGGAGACAACCTCACCTCATCTAAGGTTTCCAAAGATTTTTGGGTGTCACTATCAAATAGACGAATCCCGTCAATCTCATCACCGAAAAACTCTAAGCGGTAAGCTTTATCACTCTTACTATCATAGATATCTAAAATATCACCACGGCGGCTAATCTCACCAGGACTCATCACCTGACTAACCTTGGTGTAACCCATCATGAGCAATTGCTTGGTTAAAGCCTCTAAATCGTACTCATCACCGACTGCTAGGCTCAATAGCTGAGCAACATAGTCCATTGGATTTGGCAGTAAAATCCGAGTACCAACCAAGCTAACTAAGAGAACGCCGGACGCCTTATCGTCCACTAGAAAATTGAGAGCCTCAACTCGCGATATAGCTCTTTCCTGAGAAGCCACGATAAATTCTGCAGCAGCAATATCATCTGCAAAGAATTGAAAAACATTTTCCTCGCCAATCAAACCGGTCAAATCAGCCGCTAAGGTCTCTGCCTCATGTTGGGTAGCTGTAACAACAACGAGCTTGCCCCCTTCTTCTGCAAAATAAGAAGCAATAGCTAAAGTCTTGCTACTTCCCGATAATCCCATGACCAGCTGACGTCCCAATAATGACGCCTTATCTCGCCATTCGACAAGCGTTTTATGCTGACCAAATAACTCTACAATATTAGCCATTATACCGCCTCATTGTCCCTTCAAAATCATTTGTTTTCAAATAATACTTCAAAGATTCAACTACCTTATCCAAGGTCATTGTGATTGTGATATAATCATCAGTCTCAAAACGACCAAGAACATGATTGATGACTGTCATTCCCTGTTTTGGACGACCAATACCAATCTTGATACGGTCAAATTCCTGAGTACCCAATTCTGCAATAATGGACTTGATGCCATTATGCCCACCGGCTGAGCCTTTTTGACGGTACCTAATCTTACCAACTTCCATATCCAAATCATCATAAATGACAATGAAGTCTTCGATAGGAATGTTGTAGTAAGCTAGTAACGCTCGCACAGCGATTCCTGAAAGATTCATAAATGTGGTTGGTTTGACTAGATAAACCTTTTCACCATTAATAAAGCTAGAAGCCACTTCTGCTTTAAAGACTTTTTCTTCTGTAAAAGTGACACCTAAAGCCTTAGCCCATAAATCGATTGCCATAAAGCCTACATTATGTTTAGTTTCATGATATTTAGAGCCTGGATTTCCCAGACCTACAATAAGTTTTACCATGTGATTGTTATTAACTCCTCTCATCTAGCAGAAAAAAGCATAAGGCACAGGCCTCATACTTTAATAATATGTTTAAACATTAAAACGGAATTCCATGATGTCACCATCTTGAACAACGTATTCTTTTCCTTCTTCACGAAGACGTCCTGCTTCTTTAACCGCTTTTTCAGAACCATATTGGATAAGGTCGTCATAAGACATGGTTACTGCACGGATAAAGCCACGCTCAAAGTCTGAGTGGATAATTCCAGCTGCTTGTGGTGCCTTGATACCACGTTTGAAGGTCCAAGCGCGGACTTCTTTCTCACCAGCTGTGAAATAGGTTCCAAGACCAAGCAAGTGATAAGCAGCACGTGTTAATTTATCAACACCTGATTCCGTCAATCCAATAGCTTCTAGGAATTCAGCCTTGTCTTCATCATCCAATTCTGAAATCTCTTCTTCTGCACGCGCTGAGATGACAACCACTTCAGCATTTTCTGTTGCCGCAAACTCACGAATTTGTTGCACATAAGAGATATCATCTGGTTCAGCGACTTTATCTTCGTCAACATTTGCTACATAAAGCACTGGTTTAGTGGTCAAAAGGAAGAGTTGCTTGACGATTTTTTGTTCATCATCTGTAAAGTCAATCGTACGCGCTGACTTACCATCTTCAAGAACAGGCTTGATTTTTTGCAAGATGTTAAACTCAGCCACAGAATCCTTATCTTTTTGCGTACGCGCCATTTTTTCCACACGCGCATAGCGTTTGTTAATGCTATCAAGGTCAGCTAAAATCAACTCAAGGTTAATGGTCTCAATATCTGCCAAAGGATCGACAAAGGCATCTTCACGCCCTTGCTCACGCATGACATTTTCATCATCAAAGGCACGAACAACGTGAACAATGGCATCTACTTCACGAATATTAGCCAAGAATTTATTCCCAAGTCCCTCACCTTTTGAAGCCCCTTTGACAATACCTGCAATGTCAGTAAATTCGAAAGTTGTTGGAACGGTTTTTTTAGGGGTGATCAATTCTGTCAATTTCTGTAAACGCTCGTCGGGTACTTCTACCATACCGACGTTTGGGTCAATAGTCGCAAAAGGATAGTTAGCAGCCTCTGCACCTGCCTTTGTAATCGCATTAAATAGGGTTGATTTCCCAACGTTTGGTAAACCAACGATACCTGCTGTTAAAGCCATGTTTTTTGTTTCTCCATTCAAAATTTCAATCACGAGTATTATACCAAAAAATGACAAAAAAAGCTTTCTGAATAGCAAGAGCCACTAAAATAAATCGATTAATATTTTTATCCACATCACAAAGAGTGGCACAAAAAAGATGCCCCACCAGTATTCTGAAATGAGGTCGATAAAAATGGCTAAGCCGTCTCTTTTCTCATACTTTCCAGTTTCAGGATTAATCACGTATTCACGTCCTCTTAGAAGATGTAAATTGTCATCATCATCTTCTTGATTATCAGAACTTCTTTTTTCTCCCTTAACCAGTTCATCCAGACTAACAGTTAAGATTTCAGATAGTTTGACTAAATTTTCCAAATCTGGTGTGGCAGCGCCATTCTCCCATTTTGAAATGGCTTGACGAGAGATAAAGAGTTCTTGTGCTAAATCCTCTTGCGAGATATTCTTTTCCTGCCGCAGTTTTTTGAGCTGTTCTGCAAATAAGGTCATAACCATTACCACCTTTCTCTTTCTAGTCTTATTATAGCTAAACATTAGGGCATTAGACTAGCACTTTTTACCGCAACCAGTTGTTGCGCAACTGCTAAAAAGCTTATAAAATCAATACTTTTACGGTTGCATTACCTTCTTCAAACGTTTGTCAAAATCATGTCGACTCATCATAACAATATGTTCACAATTGGTACATTGAATCTTAATATCTGCTCCAACGCGTGTCACTTGCCATTCATTAGCTTTTTTTCCAGTTGATTTAATCGTACACGCATGCGGCTTCTTCATTTCTACAAGCGATCCTACCTGATACATTGCTACACTCCTTTTCCTTTCTGCCATTATACCAAAAAAAACACCCAGACGTTTACGCTGGATGTTTTCGGAGATATGAAAAAGTTTTAGGATAATTATAGTATAATTCTCTTTCCTTAAACTAATCTTAAAGTAAATCTAACTTAGTTTGTACGTACTGGCGTAATCAATTGAATAAAGTCTTCCGTATCGTCACCAGGAATCAACGTAAATGGACGAACTGGTGAAATAAAGCGAATAACAACCGTCTCACTCTTCAAGACTTTAAGAGCATCAATAAGGTAAGTTGGGTTAAAGCTTATTGTCAAATCATTTCCTGATAAACTGATTGCATCAATTTCCTCATTAACCTTACCAACTTCAGGTGAATTAACATGAGCACTCACCTTGCCATTACTAATTTCTAATTTAACAGTCCCATTTTGACTAGCGTTTGAAATAAGCTGTGCACGCTCCATTGATTGACGAAGAGCAGAAGAATTAAACGTAACCTCCGTTTCAAAAGTATTTGTCAACAAACGGTCTGTGTCTGGGTAATTTCCTTCTAGCAATCGCGTGTAAAATGACGTATGTTCACTTCTGAAAAGAACTTGGCTAGGTGATAAAAATACTTCAACTTGTTCAACATTCTCACCAAATACAGCTGAAAATTCACGTAGAGAACGACTTGGAATTACCACATCAAAATCATCTGTCGCTTTTTCAAGCTCAATCTGACGTTGACTCATACGATGCGAGTCTGTCGCAACAGCTTTAAAAGCATTATGATTTTTTAACGTCATGTGTACCCCTGTTAAAATAGGGCGACTTTCTTGAGTGCTTGCTGCAAAAGCTGTTTGGGAAATAATTTGTTTTAAAATGTGTGTTTCAAATAAGAGCGGATTTGTGGTTGTAACTTCTTGTAAACGAGGGTATTGATCAATATCTTTTCCTTTAAGGGTGATCTCAGATTTCCCACTTCTTAGAACAACTTGATGATGTTCAATTTCTTCAAAATCAAGAGTCACATCTGGTAAACTTGAAACAATATTGATAAAGAAGTTAGCTTCTAATAAGATACCACCTGGTTGTGTAATAAGGAGTCCTGCATTTTCATCTTGAATTGAAATGGTATTTTCAATCGAAATTTGTCCATTTGATCCCGTCAATGTAATCGTTGATTTTGTGATTTCTAATTTTAAGCTTGATAAAATTGGAATAGCATTTTTAGATGAAATGGCTCTTTTAGTTGCGTTTAAGGCTTGTAAAAAATAGGCTTTATTAATTGAAAAATGAATCATGGATTCTCCTTTATTTTATAAGTATTAAATTTAGTAGTAGTAGGTCTTGTGGATAACGTGGAAAAATAGACTTTGGCTACTGTTTATTAGGGGTTATGGCTGTGTATAACTTGTGGAAAACTCTCTTAAAACTAAGCTACTTATCCACAAGCTATTTTATTTTTTGTCGTAGTGTTTCAATTTCAATACGAAGACCATCGTCTGTTTTTAACATATTTTTGATTTTGTTATAAGCATGAAGGATAGTTGAATGATCTCTTCCACCAAATTCTTTACCAATTTTAGGAAGACTGTTATCAGTCATTTCACGCGCAAGAAATATGGCAACCTGACGTGCCATTACAATATTCTGGTTTCGTTTGGTTGATTTGATTTCTTTGACAGATACGTTATAGAATTTACCAACCTCTGTCTGTATCGTTTCGATTGGAATGACAGATATTGTTAGTGGTTCTTGTTTCTTTGCTCGGATAGCTTCTGCTGCAATGTCGACAGTAATGGTGTCAACTCTTTTGACGCTGGCAACTAAGCTAATATTTTTGAGAGCTCCTTCAAGTTCACGAACGTTAGAGTCAAATTGTCCTGCAAGATACTCAATCGTCTCTGGTAAAAACTGATACGGATAATCCTGAATCTTATCTTGTAAAATAGCAATCCTAGTCTCATAATCAGGTGGGGTAATATCTTGCGTTAATCCCCAGCTAAAACGTGATACGAGACGCTCTTCTAGGTCATTTAACTGCTCGGGAGCCCTATCACTAGTAAGGATAATCTGCTTGTTATTTGAATGGAGGGCGTTGAAGGTATTAAAGAACTCTTCCTGAGTTCCAGCCATAGTCTTTTTAGCCATGTACTGAATATCGTCAATCAGTAGAACATCTAAATGACGAAAAGCCTCTTTCAGCTCTTCCATTGTCCCTAGTCTGATAGCAGTTGTAAATTCATTGATAAAATTCTCAGTTGTAATGTATTTGATTCTGGCGCGTGGATTATCCTCTAAGACACTATTACCAATAGCATTTAGTAGGTGAGTTTTACCTAAACCAGGTCCTCCCCAGATAAAAAGAGGATTGTAGACAGTCCCTGGACTTCCAGCAACAGCAAGTGCCGCAGCAAGTGCCCATTGGCTACCTTTACCAGAAATAAAATTATCAAAGCGATACTTAGGATTTAAATCTGAGATAACGGGTGATTGATAGAGAATATCACTTGGAATTAAGGGTGTCACTGGTGATTGGAACTCTTCTGATAACTCATCTTGTTCAATCGGCTCCTCAAAGATATAATCAATTAAGATTTCCTGATTAAACACCTCAAACCCTGCTGTTAGAACAATATCAGTGAGATTACTCTTCCAATACAGTTCTTTTTTTTCTTCCATCAAAACAGTGGCCACCTGGTCAGAGATTCGTATGAGTTTAGCATCAGCGATAAAAAAATCAAAGACAGCCTGTGAAAATTTACCCTTTGCTAATTCCAAGACCCGATCCCAAAATCGTTGTTCATTATCGGTCATCTTGTCTCCTTATCTGTTAGTTAGTTGTTTTATTCTAACATATTTCTAAAAAGTTTTCCACAAGTATTTTATCAGAAATCCACATTGTCAATAAGAGTTTTCCACAACATGTGTAAAACTCTTATATTGCTGATATTTACTAGGTTTAAATCGAATTTTTCTTGTTGATAATTCTGTCTAAAACGAAAAAAAGTCAACAGCCTATTTTAGACTGTTGATAATTCTGTGGAAATCTTCTTCGGTTGAAAATTGGATGGTGACTTTCCCTTTATGTGATTTGCTGGCTGTGATTTTTACAGGTAATCCTAGTTGTTGGCTGAGCTCTTTTTCATAATCGGTGATAAAAGGATTTTTAGAGACTTGCTTTTTCGTTTTCTTACCTAAAATAAAAGCCTCTAGCTGTCTAACACTGAGCTGTTTCTCATTAATTTCCTTTGCCCAAAATTCTTGTTCTTTTTCTTCATTGAGGCTGAGGAGCACACGCGCATGTCCTTGAGAAAGTTTTCCAGACGTAACGGCTTCTTGAAGACTTAGTGGTAGATTTAGTAAACGAAGAAGATTACTGATGTAGGGGCGTGATTTCCCCATATAACGTGCTAGATCTTCGTGTGTGACTTGTTTTTTATCAATCATTTGTTGATAGGCTTTGGCTTCTTCAATGGGATTAAGGTTAGAGCGTTGAAGATTTTCAATAATAGCCTGTTTCATACTATCATCATCAGAAATTTCCTTAATAATTGCTGGGATTTCTTCTAAGCCAGCTATTTTAGAGGCTCGTAGCCTTCTCTCACCTGCAATGAGTTCATATCCAAAAACATCTGATTTTCGAACAATAATTGGCTGAATGAGACCATTCTCTTTAATAGAATTTGCCAAATCAATCAATTCATCTTCATTGAAACTTAACCTAGGTTGGTAGGGATTTTTTTGAATCTGTTCAATTTTGATAACCTGTAAACGTTCTGTCATCTGCTCTCCTAAACTAAAAACTACCTTTACACTATTGTAAAGGTAGTGACAAAGTATGTCAACTTAATTTGAAGTCAAATCTTGGGTTGTTTTATCAAGGATAATAGTAGCTGTTTGCTTTTTCCCTTCACGGTAGAGAGTTACTTTTATTGTGTCACCGATAGTGTGACCATAAAGAATACTTTGTAAATCACTAGATGATGCGACAGTTTCTTCATCAATCTCAGTAATGACATCATATTTTTGAAGTTTTCCAGATGCAGGCATGTTATCTTGAGTGCTTGCAACGACAATACCAGATGTCACATCTTCAGGTAGTTTTAATTGGAAGATAAAGTTAGTTGACAATTCGTTTAAACCTACCATCGTAATACCGAGAGCAGGACGGTTAACTTTTCCATTTTTCTCTAGTTGATTGATAATTTTGACAACATCATTTGAAGGGATTGCAAATCCCATACCTTCAACCGAAGAACCTCCTGTCAACGATGTTGACGTTGAAGAGATTTTACTTGAGTTAATACCGATAACTTGTCCTTGAATATTGATGAGAGCTCCGCCAGAATTACCTGGATTAATGGCAGCATCTGTTTGAATAGCATTAGTTGAGATGGTTTCACCTTGCTCATTTTTCATAGTAACTGTACGGCTAAGACTAGACACAATCCCTTCTGTTACAGAATTGGCATACTCAGATCCAAGAGGACTACCGATAGCGATTGCTGTTTCACCAACAGTCAATGTTTCTGAATCTGCGAATGTAGCAACAGTTTTAACAGACTCAGAAGAGATTTTGACTACCGCAAGGTCAGAATAGGTATCACTTCCGACCAACTCACCAACCACCTTTGTACCATCAGCAAAGAGGATTTCAATTTGCTCGGCACCTTCAATAACATGGTTATTTGTCACGATATAAGCAAATTTACCATCTTTTTTGTAAATAACCCCAGAACCTTCACTGGCTACAGCGAGTTCTCCAGAAGGAGAGTTACCGAAGACGTTCTGAAAAGAATTATTTTGTTGACTTTGATAATTGATGACAGAGACAACAGCATCTTGAACGTTAGCAACTGCAGAGGTGGTATCATTAGTATTTTTATAGCTCACCTTGCTGACAGTTGTCTGAGTATTATTTGTTGAGGTAGAAGTAAACTTGTTACTTTGTAGCATTAAAAATGTAGCAACTATTCCACCTATAAAACCCGTACAACTAATTAAAATAAATTTAAGTAGAGAAGAAAATGTTTTTTTCATGATAAATGACCTCCATTTGTCATCAGTTTAAGAAAATTGGCTTAATTATACCTTAAAAATCCAAAAAAGAAAAGTTTCCACAGGTTGTGGAAAACTTTGTTGAAAACAAGTAAAAACTTACCTAAAAAGCTGATAATTTAATGGGTAAACCTGTGGATAACTTATTACAAAAAGAATAATTTATGATATAATACACCTTATGAAACTAAAACTGATTACCGTAGGAAAATTAAAAGAAAAATATCTGAAAGATGGCATTGCCGAATACCAGAAGCGCCTGGGGAGATTTTGCAAATTAGAAATGGTGGAACTTCCTGATGAAAAAACGCCAGATAAAGCTAGTGAATCTGAGAATCAGGCCATTATGGCAAAAGAAGCTGAACGTATCTTAGCAAAAATTTCAGATAGAGAGTTTGTCATAGCCTTAGCCATCGAAGGTGATCAATTTCCATCAGAAAAATTTAGTCAGATATTAGAGGATATCACTGTAAAAGGCTATTCAAATCTAACCTTTATCATTGGGGGAAGTCTAGGATTGTCACCAAGTGTCAAAAAACGTGCGAATTTATTAATGAGTTTTGGAAAATTAACCTTGCCTCATCAGCTCATGAAACTTGTATTGATTGAGCAGATTTACCGTGCTTTTATGATTCAGCAAGGCAGTCCTTATCATAAATAATTTATTGGGAGTGAGGAAGATGAAATATCATGTAAAAGATTACCGTGTCTTTGAGGGATTGCGTGTTGCAGCTTGTCTAACCTTTATTAGTGGCTATATCAATGCCTTTACCTTTGTAACTCAGAATGGTATTTTTGCTGGCGTTCAATCAGGCAATGTTATCATGTGGGCATATCATGCTGCTCAAGGAAATTGGCAACGAGTTATTAATTTTACAATCCCTATTGTTTTTTTTATGATAGGACAATGTGCTACCTATCTGATTCGTCGATGGTTTGTTAGCAAAAATATCTTTTGGCATTTTGGTGCGAGTCTGATTATGCAAGCCATTATTGTCATTACCGTGTTATTGACTCCTATCTTACCTTCATTTTTTACAATAGCTAATTTAGCTCTTGTAGCGTCTATACAGGTGGAATCTTTTAGAAAACTTAGAGGGGCACCTTATGCTAATGTGATGATGACAGGAAATGTTAAAAATGCTGCTCTTTTAACGTTTAAAGGTTTTATGGAGAAAAATGCAGAGCTCCAAAAAGCTGGTAGGAATATTTTTATTATTATCTTGACATTTGCATTAGGTGTTGCTCTATCAACAGTCATCTCTACTCATCTCAAAGAGTATGGTCTAGTTTTTGTTATCTTGCCACTTCTCTATATCAATGTCAGTCTTTGGAATGAGAAAAATTGGGAAGAAAAAATCAATAAACCTAGGAGCTGATTTTTCTCTAAAGTCTCCATAAAGAGACCGGTGATGATATAGGATTAGGACAAAAAAAGTTTGGAACATGTGCTCCAAACTTTTTTAGTGATCCCAGCAGGATTCGAACCTGCGACCGTTCGCTTAGAAGGCGAATGCTCTATCCAGCTGAGCTATGAGACCCAACTCCATTAGTATATCAAATGAGACAAAAAAAAGCAATATTAAAATAAAAAATGAAATAAAAGACTAGACAAATTTAATTTATCTGATATAATAATAAGAGTGTTAAGAAAACAACACCTAAGGTCCGTTGGTCAAGGGGTTAAGACACCGCCTTTTCACGGCGGTAACACGGGTTCGAATCCCGTACGGACTATTAGATTTTGCTCCGTTGGTCAAGGGGTTAAGACACCGCCTTTTCACGGCGGTAACACGGGTTCGAATCCCGTACGGAGTATCCTATAAAAACTGCGGTTAGCAGTTTTTTTTTGTTTTCTATAAATGTTTTGTGATGGATAGTGTAGTTCCATTTGAAAAATCTAGAGAGGCTGTTTGATTTACACTCCTCTTAATAGGACTATGCCAGAGTGAACTAAGTGCAATAAGATGACATCATTTTATCTGTAGTTTACTTTTAAAGTGTCCTACTTTTATACTTAACAAAAATCAAAAATTACTTTCTGTGTTTCTTTATTAAAAGTGTGGACGCTAAAAAAGGTTTGGGGAACCTTTTTAGGTGGGAAATGAAGCTTACGAAGTCAGTATCACAACCTCCTACGGATTTCACTAATAAGAATACCACCATAGGAAAAGAAACATGTTAGCCTCACTTCGTTCGGTGGTCAAACAATGATATTAGAGGATCTAAAATGCTCTTTTGATTTTTGATGAGTACTAATTCAAATCACTATAGATAAAAAAGAAATCGTCTGAGATAGTCCCAGACGATTTTTTGGAAATTATTGTGCCCAAAGAGCTTTAACCTTAGCTTGAACTTCTTCATTTTCAAGGAATTCATCATAGGTTTCATCAATACGGTCAATGACACCGTTTTTAGAAATAACAACGATGTGATTGGCAATGGTTTGAATAAACTCATGGTCGTGGCTGGCAAAGATAACTGATTCTTTGAAATCTTTGACGCCATCATTAAGGCTTGAGATAGATTCCAAATCCAAGTGGTTAGTTGGATCATCAAGAATAAGCACGTTTGACTTAAGCAGCATCAATTTTGATAGCATTACACGCACTTTTTCCCCACCAGAAAGAACATTAACAGACTTCTTAACTTCATCTCCTGAGAAGAGCATGCGACCAAGGAAACCACGCAAGAAAGTATCATCATCTTCACCTTTAGCAGCAAATTGACGAAGCCATTCCAGAATTGGTTCACCTGAAGCAAAATCTTTCGTATTATCCTTAGGAAGATAAGACTGAGAAGTGGTTACTCCCCATTTAATCGTTCCTTCGTATTCAATATCCCCCGCTAAAGCTCGCATAAGAGCTGTCGTTTGGATATCATTTTCACCAATGATAGCTGTCTTATCTCCTGGACGAAGAATAAAGCTGATATTATCAATGATGGTTTCTCCATCCACTTTAACAGAAAGGTTTTCTACGGTTAACAGGTCATTACCAATTTCACGCTCAGCTTTGAAATTGATAAATGGGTACTTACGACTTGATGGAACAATTTCTTCCAATTCAATCTTATCAAGCATTTTCTTACGAGAAGTCGCTTGTTTTGATTTTGAGGCATTTGCAGAGAAACGCGCGATGAAATCTTGAAGCTCTTTGATTTTTTCTTCAGCTTTGGCATTACGGTCTGCTTGAAGACGCGCAGCCAATTCAGAAGACTGTTTCCAGAAATCGTAGTTACCGACAAATAGTTTAATTTTACCAAAATCAAGGTCAGCCATGTGGGTACATACTTTATTCAAGAAATGGCGGTCATGGGACACAACAATAACGGTATTCTCAAAATCAATTAGGAAATCTTCAAGCCATGAAATCGATTGAATGTCAAGACCATTGGTAGGCTCGTCCAAAAGAAGAACATCTGGTTTACCAAATAGAGCCTTAGCAAGCAAAACTTTGACCTTATCACCGTTAGCCAATTCACTCATGTTTTGGTAATGAAGGTCCTCAGGGATATTGAGGTTTTGCAATAATTGAGAAGCTTCACTTTCTGCTTCCCATCCACCAAGTTCTGCAAATTCACCTTCAAGTTCTGCTGCACGAACACCATCTTCATCTGAGAAATCTTCCTTCATGTAAATGGCATCTTTCTCTTTCATGATGTTATAAAGTTTTTCATTCCCCATGATAACAACATCAATCGCACGCTCTTCTTCATAGTCAAAATGATTTTGACGAAGAACTGAGAGACGCTCATCTGGTCCAAGAGATACATGACCAGTTGAAGGTTCAATATCTCCAGCAAGAATTTTTAAAAAAGTTGATTTTCCAGCACCATTGGCACCAATCAATCCATAGGTATTTCCTGCTGTAAACTTAATGTTTACGTCATCGAAAAGTTTTCTATCGCTAAAACGTAGCGACACGTCTGAAACTGTTAACAATTATATTACCTCGTTTTTTATATCTATCTTTAATATTTTATCGAATTTATTTATTTTTTTCAACGAAAACTACTAGCCTGGAAGTAAAATATCATCGTTCTCACGAATATAGTGTTTGGTCAAGCTAAAGCCACGTCCCATGACTTGGCTTGCTGGCATCACAACAACAAAAGCTGTCTCATCAATTTTTAAAATTTCTTGTTGCATTTTGGGAAGCTCATGACTAGTAATTGTTGTCATGAGCATGATTTTATCACGAGAATTTAGCCCTCCCTTAACAGGAATTTGCGTTACACCGCGATTAGCTTTTTGGATAACGTAGGTACGAATTTTTTCATTTTTATTAGAAATAATCATGATTGTCTTAGAGGAATTAAATCCATTTTCCATAATCCCAACAACATAGGAAATCACAACAAGAGCTATAATCGAATACATTACTGTATCTGTATCAAATGCTAAGAATCCCATTGCTACACTAATCCCATCAACGATAGTCATTGCCACAGCTAAGGATAAAGGTGTGTATTTATTTAAAATTTGAGTAGGGATCCCAGTACCACCGGTTGAGGAATTTCCCCAAAAAACCATACCTAATCCAATCCCAACGATAATCCCACCAAAGATAGCTGCCAGCAATGGATTATGTGTCAACGTTGGTAAAGTTGCTGTCAACTTCACCGCAAATGGATATATCCATGAACCATAAAAGGTCTTAACAAAAGTTTCCTTCCCTAAAAATACTAAACAGAGTATCAAAAGAGGAATGTTAGTTAGCAATAAAAAGGTGGATGGGTTCCACCCGAAGATTTCTTTGAAACTAACTGCCAACCCTCCCATACCGCCTGAAGCAATGTTATTCTCTAAAAACATGGTATTAAAACCAATAGCAACAATAAATGATCCGATTGTTACTAATACAAAATCAATCAAACGTTTTTTCATGATAAACCACTTTCTCTATTTTTCAACTCCTCTATTATCCCTTAAATCCAAGTTCTTGACAAGATAAAAACTTGACAAATTTGAAGGGATTTCATAAAATATAAGTATTCAGAAAAGTAACTTTAGCTTTACTTTCAAAGAGAGTTGACGGTGCTGAAAGTCAGTAGGTGAGTTAGAGTGAATGGGCTGAGGTTTCACGTGAAACGAACACATAAGTTTCAGGTTTGGTACACCTTATCGTACTAGAGATGATGCTTTGCTGATTTGACAACTAAGTGTAAACTTGCTTTACAAAAGTTGTAAAGTTATCAATTGAGGTGGTACCGCGTATCAATATGATTATGCCCTCACGCTTATTTAAGCGTGAGTTTTTTCTTTTGGAGGATAGATGGAGAATATTTACCAAGGATTAGCTAAATTCTGCTCTATAGAGACGGATAGACTTTATCTAAGAGCTGTTCGGATTGAAGATGCAGAAGATATGTTTGCTTATGCATCTGATGAAGAGAATGTCCGTTGGACTTTTCCAGCTAATAAAACTCTTGAAGAGACTAAAAATAATATTGCTTCGCTGTACTTAGCTAATCCCCTAGGACGTTGGGGCATCGTTATCAAAGAAACCAATCGATTTATTGGAACCATTGATTTAATGAAAATTGCCGAAGATGTGCGTCGAGCTGAAATAGGATATACCTTAAATAAACACTATTGGAACAAAGGATATATGACCGAGGCAGTCACAAAAATACTTCAAGTCTTTTTCGAGGACTTACAAATGAACTGTTTAATCGCACGACACGATAAAGAAAATCCTGCTTCTGGGCGTGTCATGCAAAAATCAGGAATGTTGTTTAGCCATGAAGAACCATATGCAAAGATTGACAAGAAAGTTGATGAAAGAATGGTTACAATGGTTCACTACAGATTAACCAAGGAAGATTACTTCCGTCAAGTTGACAACGCTGTAAAACAAAGTTGACAAAAAAGTAAAGGAGATAATATGTCTAAACCAATTATTTTAACAGGGGATCGTCCCACCGGAAAACTACATTTAGGTCACTATGTAGGGAGTTTAAAAAATCGTGTATTACTTCAAAATGAAGAGAAGTACGATATGTTTGTTTTTTTAGCAGACCAGCAAGCCCTCACTGATCATGCCAAAGAATCTGCAGCTATCAAGGAATCCATTGGAAATGTTGCCTTGGATTATTTATCTGTTGGTCTTGACCCTGCTAAATCAACTATTTTTATCCAGAGTCAGATTCCCGAACTAGCAGAGTTGACCATGTACTATATGAACCTTGTTTCTCTAGCACGTCTTGAACGTAATCCAACGGTTAAAACGGAAATTGCTCAAAAAGGTTTCGGAGAATCTATTCCAACAGGTTTCCTAGTTTATCCTATCTCTCAAGCTGCAGATATCACAGCTTTTAAAGCTAATTTTGTGCCAGTCGGTAACGATCAAAAACCAATGATTGAGCAAACACGGGAGATTGCTCGTAGCTTTAACCATACCTACAATTGTGAGGTTTTGGTGGAGCCAGAAGGCATCTATCCTGAAAATGAAAAGGCTGGTCGCCTCCCTGGTCTTGATGGTAATGCTAAAATGTCGAAGTCTCTCGGAAATGGCATCTACCTCTCTGATGATGCTGATACCGTTCGTAAGAAAGTTATGAGCATGTACACCGATCCAAATCATATCCGTGTGGAAGATCCTGGACAAATTGAAGGTAATATGGTTTTCCATTATCTAGATATTTTTGGAACCGAAGCAGATAAGGCTGAAATTGAGGCAATGAAAGAACATTATCAACGTGGCGGTCTTGGCGATGTCAAAACCAAACGTTACCTTTTAGACATCTTAGAACGTGAATTAGCTCCTATCCGTGAGCGCCGTCTAGAATACGCTAAAGATATGGGAGAAGTCTTCCGTATGCTTGAAGAAGGTAGTCAAAAAGCACGTCAAGTAGCAGCTCAAACCTTATCAGAAGTAAAATCTGCAATGGGAATCAATTATTTCTAAAAAGAAAGGTTGAGGTGAGGCAATGCCTCACCCTTTTGTCATAACATGAAAAAGAAATTTATCATAATAGCTGTAATCTGTTTAATCTTAGTTGCTTTTCTGAAACTAGTTTCAGACTCTCATCTAAATCAAAATGGTTATCATAGCAATAACTCCCTCTCTGAAAAAACAGTTTCAATCATTGTTGCGACAGATTTACACTATTTGTCTCCATCTTTACATGATAATGAATCATTCTTTACAGACATGATTGACAACGCTGATGGTAAATACATGTATTATATTGAAGACATTACAGAGGCTTTTGTTGACACGGTGATTGAAGAAAGACCAGAATTTCTCATTCTTAGTGGAGACCTAACTTTTAATGGTGAAAGAGAGAGTCATTTAGGGTTAGAGAAAAAGTTGAATCGTATCAAAGGGGCAGGTATAACTATTCTTGTCATCCCAGGTAATCATGATATTGATCGCTCTAGTGCAGCTAAATTTACAGGGGATGGTTATGAGTTAGTAGATTCGATTTCAAAAAAACAATTCTCAGAAATTTATGGGCAATATGGTTTACAAAAATCTTTACACAAAGATGACAACTCACTTTCCTATATTTACAGTGCAAGGAAAGATTTATGGTTTTTGTGTGTTGACAGTAATAGCAATGGTGACAACAAACTTTCTTCTGAGACTTTAAAATGGATTGAGGATAGATTGAAAGAAGCTGAAAAAAATAAGATTAAAGTCATCGGTATTAGCCATCAGAACTTGATTTCACATAATCCTGACTTTACTTCAGGTTTTCTTATCGATCAATCCCCTAAACTATCTGCTTTGTATCGAAATTCACCGCTATTTTTAAATCTTAGTGGACATATTCATATCCAGCATATTAGCAAAGGACAAACTCCTGAAATAATAACTTCTTCATTGGCCGTTTCTCCGCACCAATATGGAAAAATAACAGTGAGTGCTAAAACATTAGATTATCAAGTAGAACAGTTAGATGTTGAAGGTTGGGCAAAAGACAAGCAAATGAGTGATGAGACATTATTGCATTTTTCACAGCATTCTCGAGCATTTATGGAAGATGTGGCTAAACGTAAGAGTAATGAATGGTTGTCAACGTCTCAACTTCCTACTGAAAAATTGATATTAGCAAGGAATACATTTGCTAGTTTAAATGCTGACTATTTTGCTGGTAAGTCAATTAATATAGCAGATTATTCTGAGGGAATTTCAATCTTAAAAAATGAAGATGATGGTTTTATAACCTCATATTTGGAGACTATTTTAACTGATACTCAAAAAAATCATCAAGAAGTATCGTTATCTATTGACTGATAATCTGGGATAAATAGTTGTTATTTTTAGCTAATAAGAAATAATTCTTGGTAAATAAATATTTTTATTCGGAATAATTGACAAATCATTTTATAATGATATTATAGTAAAAACAAAAAGTCTGAGGACTGATACTAATTAAGAAAAGAGGAACTTTTAATGTCAAACTGGGACACTAAATTTTTGAAAAAAGGATTTACCTTTGACGACGTACTACTCATTCCAGCAGAGAGTCATGTTTTGCCTAATGATGTCAATATGAAGACGAAACTAGCTGACAATCTAACATTAAATATTCCTATTATCACAGCTGCTATGGATACCGTGACAGATAGCAAAATGGCTATTGCTATTGCTCGTGCAGGTGGTCTTGGTGTGATTCATAAAAATATGTCAATTGAACAACAAGCCGAGGAAATTCGCAGAGTTAAGCGTTCAGAAAATGGTGTTATTATTGACCCATTCTTCTTGACACCGAATAACAAGGTTTCAGAGGCTGAAGATTTAATGCAAAGCTATCGTATATCAGGTGTTCCAATTGTTGAATCTGTTGAAAATCGTAAATTGGTAGGTATTATTACTAATCGTGATATGCGTTTCATCTCTGACCTTAATTCTCTCATTTCAGAACATATGACATCAGAGGAGTTGATTACTGCTCCAGTTGGCACTGATTTAGCGACAGCAGAGAAAATTCTTCACCAGCACCGTATTGAAAAATTACCTTTGGTTGATGAAAATGGTCGTTTGTCTGGTCTTATCACTATCAAAGATATTGAGAAAGTGATTGAGTTTCCTAATGCAGCGAAAGATGAATTTGGTCGTTTGCTAGTTGCAGGGGCAGTTGGAGTAACTTCAGATACTTTTGAACGTGCAGAAGCTCTTTTTGAAGCTGGTGCAGATGCTATTGTTATTGACACGGCTCACGGTCACTCAGCTGGTGTACTTCGTAAAATTGCTGAAATTCGTGCTCACTTCCCAAATCGTACATTAATTGCTGGTAATATTGCAACAGCAGAAGGTGCACGTGCTCTCTATGAAGCAGGTGTTGACGTTGTTAAAGTTGGTATTGGCCCAGGTTCAATCTGTACAACACGTGTTGTTGCAGGTGTTGGTGTTCCTCAGGTAACCGCAATTTATGATGCTGCATCTGTTGCTCGCGAGTACGGAAAAACAATCATCGCAGATGGTGGTATTAAATACTCAGGTGATATCGTAAAAGCTCTTGCAGCCGGTGGAGATGCTGTTATGCTTGGTTCAATGTTTGCTGGTACAGACGAGGCACCAGGAGAAACAGAAATTTACCAAGGACGTAAATTCAAAACCTACCGTGGTATGGGCTCAATTGCAGCTATGAAAAAAGGGTCAAGTGACCGTTACTTCCAAGGTTCAGTTAATGAAGCTAATAAGCTTGTTCCAGAAGGAATTGAAGGCCGTGTAGCCTATAAAGGTGCAGTTTCAGATATCGTCTTCCAAATGATTGGTGGTATTCGTTCTGGTATGGGTTACGTTGGAGCAGCTAATTTAAAAGAGCTTCACGACAATGCACAATTTATTGAAATGTCAGGTGCAGGATTGATTGAAAGTCACCCACATGATGTTCAAATTACAAATGAAGCACCAAATTACTCATTAAAATAAGTAAGAAAAAACGCACATTACTGTAAAGGTGGTGTGCGTTTTTGTAAACATAAACTTGACAAGGACTATTCAGAAATTTCTCCATTGACAACATGGAACATCTTCAGATTTTCTGGAAGATCCTTTAGATGAGATAAACTTGTTGTTGTTATAAATGTTTGAACATTTTCAGATATGATATTATGAAGTAATTGAGATTGACGATTATTGTCAAGTTCACTCATGACATCGTCAAGTAAGAGAATAGGGTTATCGCCAGTAACTTTTTTAAATAAAGCAATTTCTGCCATTTTTAAAGACAGAATGACACTTCTTTGCTGTCCTTGACTACCAAATGTGGCATTAATATCATTAATATAAAACTCTAAGTCATCCCTGTGTGGGCCGACACCAGTATTTTTCTTAAAGATATCTCGTGACCGTGATTTTTTTAATTGTTCAATAAAATTTACAGAGATGTCAACTTCATTTGTAAAGGAGATAGAAGACATATAATTGAAGCGTAAGTGTTCATTCTGGCTAGAAATACTAAGATGATGTTTACTAGCTTCTCTTTCCAAGTCTTTAATAAATTCTAATCGATGTTCAATAACTCTAGTTCCATAATAAGCTAATTGGTCATCAAGGACGTCAAGGAAAGTTTCATCAACAGATTGAGATGTTTTAAGATAGGCATTTCGTTGTTTTAAAATATGATTATAACTTGAAAGATCAGCGAGATAGAGTGGTTTGATTTGCCCTAAATCAATATCAATAAACTTACGTCTTAATGATGGAGAGCCTTTTATGAGCTGTAAATCCTCGGGGGCAAATAGAACAACTGTCATCGTCCCAATATAGTCCGATAATTTTGCTTGTTTGAGATGATTTACTTTAGTAGTACGCCCGCGATTAGTTAAGATAATCTCAAGCGGGACTTTGCCGTTGACACGATTGACAATACCTGTCAATTTAGTATCAACCTCGTTAAAAAGAATTAATTCTTTATCGGAACGGGTACGATGACTTCGAGTTAGAGAAAGAAAGTAAATAGCTTCTAAAAAATTTGTTTTTCCCTGAGCATTTTGGCCGATAAAAACATTTAGGCCAGGAGAAAATTCAGCCTCTAAGGTCTTATAATTTCTGTAATTTGTAAGTGAGATACGTTCAATCCACATATTTATGTTCCTGGAAAACGAACGGGACGTTTTTCTACTGCTTGTTTATTTTTTGATAACTTTGTCTTTTTAGTTGGAGAGGAGCTTTGCTTTTTATGAGACTGGTTAAGTTTTTTGACAAGAGTAGCTACTCGATTTTTTTCAGCCACTTCTTCAAGGTGAACTTTTCGCTCTTCTTCACTAGGTTTTTGTAATGTAATGGTTATTCCTTTGCTAGGAATGTCAATAATATCACCTAGGCGAATTTTTTTTCCGCGTCGCTCTTCCTTTTCCCCATTAAAAAGGACGTCATATTCTTTCAAAAAAGCTTTAATAGCGCCACCGCTTTGAATAATTCCAAGCTCTTTGAGCAAGGCTTGCAACGTAATAAATTCATCGAATAGTGTATATTTCATAAAATCCTCGACTTTCTGTAAAGATAATTATAGCATAAAATGTTATAATAGATGAGATTAAATTTAGACAGGAATTACTATGAAATTAGCAGAAGGTGTGGACTTACATTTTATCAAAAATCAGCAATTTAAAACCAATCACCTTACTTTTCGTTTTTCAGGACATCGTCAATCTAAAACAGTTTCCAGAAGAGTTCTGGTTGCTCAGATGTTGGCGACAGCCAGTGAAGATTTTCCAAATAATAAGCTTCTTCGTGAGCGATTTGCTAATCTCTATGGTGCAAGTCTTTCAACAAATGTTAGCACTCGCGGGAATATCCATATTGTTGATATCGATATCTCTTTTATGAGTAATCGATACGTTTTGGGGCAGGAAGACCTTTTAGGAGAAGTTATTACAATTATTGGGCAGCTTTTATTTCGTCCGTTAATCTCTCTTGAAAAATACCAAACAAAGACCTTTGATATTGAAAAAAAGAATCTTATTCGTTACCTAGAAATAGATGAACAGGATCAATTTTATAATAGTATGATAGGTTTACAGAAACTTTACTATGAAGAAGAGTCTCTTCAAATTTCAAAATATGGAACAAAAGAGTTGATTGAAAAGGAAAATGCCTTTACAGCTTATCAAGAGTTTCAAAAAATGCTCAAAGAGGATAAGATTGATATTTTTCTCTTAGGAGATTTTAATGACTATCAAGCAACACGTCAATTAATCCAATTTCCATTGCTAGATAGAGATATATCTTTACAGAAGGTTTACAAACAAGAATTTTTAAATATTGTCAAAGAAAAGGTAGTCTCTAAAGACACCACCCAATCTATTTTACAACTTGGTTACCATGTCCCAATTTATTATGGTAGTCA
Source organism: Streptococcus hillyeri (assembly GCF_003686955.1). Lineage (GTDB taxonomy): Bacteria > Bacillota > Bacilli > Lactobacillales > Streptococcaceae > Streptococcus > Streptococcus hillyeri. Next base: position 42,363 of record NZ_RCVM01000008.1, on the reverse strand, counting down.
AGAATATTATGCGATGCTGGTTGCTGAAGGGATGCTAGGTGGTTTTTCACACTCCAAACTCTTTACAGTTGTTCGAGAACAAGAGAGTTTGGCCTATACTGTTGGAATTCGCTATGACGCTTTTACGGGATTTCTAAGAATATATGCGGGTATTGAAAAAAATAGCAGAGCAAAGACCTTTAAGGTGATTAATCAGCAAATCAATGAATTAAAAATGGGACGTTTTTCAAGTCAACTGGTAAAGCAAACGAAGCAAATGATCATCGGAAATGCCAAAATGTCAATGGACAATCCTAAAGCTCTGATTGAACAAACTTATAGTAGTGCTATATTTAGTGAAGAGAGTGTCGATTTGCAATCGTTTATTGACAACATTAGCAAAGTAACGAAACGTGATATCGTTGCAGCTATTGGTATGATGAAGTTACAGGCAGTGTATTTTTTGGAAGGAGAATAAGGTGAGTCGCTTAGAGAAAATTGACTATCCATTTTTAAACCAAGAAATTTACTTTAGACATATGAATAACGGAATGAACGTTTATTACCTTCCTAAAAAAGGCTTTCAAGAACGTTCAGCAATATTGACAGTTAATTTTGGTTCGATTGACACCAAGTTTACATCTAACGATTATTCAAAAGAATATTCTTCTGGGGTTGCGCATTTTTTAGAACACCAACTGTTTAGAAATCAACACGGAGAGGATGTTGGTAATCAGTTTACAGTTCTTGGTTCAGATAGTAATGCCTACACTACTTTTGACAAGACATCTTATTTCTTTTCAACAGTAGAATCTTTTGAAGAATCCTTAGAATTGTTATTAGACTTTACAAGTAGTTTACACATAACTGAGGAAAGTATCCAAAGAGAAAAAGGAATTATTGAACAAGAAATTGCTATGTATCAAGATGATCCAGACTATCGTCTTTATAGTGGTATTTTGGCGAATTTATATCCAAATACGCCTTTAGCAATGGATGTTGCAGGAACTAAAGAATCAATCGGAATGTTGTCATTAACAGATTTGAAAGAGAATTTTGATAGTTTTTACCGACCAGATTTTAAAAGCTTAGTCTTAGTTGGAGATTTTGATGTCAAGGCGATTGACAGAATTGTTCGAAAGAGGGAGACAAATAGACGTAAAACATTACCAGAAATTGTAAGACCAAATCTTGATTTAGTTCAACCTGTTGTGAAATCATCTATCCAAATGGATGTGACCACTTCAAAATTAGGACTTGGTTTTAGAGGTAATCTAGCTCCTGGGTTGTCTATCGTCGAGAATAAATTAGCTCTACGTCTATTTTTAGCAATGTTATTTGGTTGGACTTCTCATCGCTATCAAGATTGGTATGACAAGGGAAAAATTGATGATTCTTTTGATATAGAGATTGAGATTTCTGAGCGGTTTGGTTTTGTTATTTTAATGCTTGATACTGAGCAGCCAATTGCTATGGGAACTCAACTTCGTAAAAATTTGATTAATGTTAGGCAGAATAAAGATGTTAATCAAAATCATTTGATAACCATAAAAAATGAAATTTATGGTGAATTCATTCGTAGTTTGGATAGTATTGAGGAATTGGGACATCAATTTTTACAATATCAAGATGAGGATTATTCTTATTTTGATTTTCCAAATTTGTTAACAAAATTAGACTTAGAAACCATTATTACTGTCGGTGAATATTTCTTTAATCAAGCTGAGAAAACAGAATTCATCGTTTTTCCAAAATAACAGGAAATTATCATTTTTTTTGCTATAATAGAAACACTGAGCTAGAAGGGAATTTTAAATTATATGAATGGTAAAATGATTGGAGATATTTTACGCGAAGCACGCCTAAGTAAACAATTACAACTGACGGATATTGAGAGTAGAACAGGGATTGCGGTTCATCATCTTTTAGCCTTGGAGCTAGATCAGTTTAGTTTAGTACCTGCTGAGGAAGTTGAATTATATCTTAGAAGTTACGCAGAGTTAGTAAACTTAGATGCTGAAGAAATTTTAATTCAATATGCAAATCAAAACTCATTTCTAAATACATTACCTCACTCTCGAGTAGCAAAAACGAAAAGTGAGCTTGTTTCTATCTCTGTAGACAAGGAAGATGTTCCTATGGAACGTATGGCTCATAGACGTCGTCGTAGTCACCGTGAGGCGACTCAAAAGAAATCAGTTTTTCCAAAAGTACTATTGAGCTTATTGAGTATTTCTATCATTGCTCTAATCGGTTATTTTGCTGTTAAACATTGGCCACTTACTGATTTTATCAAACAAGCAGGAAACGAAACGCCATCAACCACAGAAGAAACAACAGTAACAACAGCGGTAGAAACAACAACAGTAACAGAGATGCCAATAGTTCTTAAAGCTGAAGTTCAGGAAGATGGTAGTTACCTAGCAACTCTAAAAACCGATAAAGAAGTTAGTGATGTGACGTTTACCCTAAAAGAGGGTGAAAGTTGGGTTAGTTTAAATGACGGTGTCAATGGAGAACAAGGAATGCTCTTGACACCAGATCAAAATACGTTTACACTTTCTGTAAACAAAGGGACATCTCCGTTTATCACAGTTGGTCAACCAACACAGACAACCATTACTGCTGACGGTCAAGAAATCGATTTATCAGAACTTGTCAATAGTGTTCCAGCAACCTTTACACTAAAAGTAGAATAGGAAAAATGATGTTTAATAAAAAAGAAAATATACCTAATTTATTAACAGTTGGGCGTATCGTCTTAATACCTGTATTTTTATTACTTGCTTCAATTCCAAACCATATTTTTTGGCATATTACTGCTGCGATTATTTTTGCTGTGGCTAGTTTGACAGATTATTTAGACGGTTATCTAGCTCGTAAGTGGAAAGTTGTTACTAATTTCGGAAAATTTGCAGATCCTCTTGCAGATAAGATGTTAGTGATGTCTGCTTTCATTATGTTAGTTGGCTTGGACTTAGCGCCAGCTTGGGTATCAGCAGTTATTATCTGTCGTGAACTAGCGGTTACAGGACTTAGGCTTCTCTTAGTTGAAACAGGTGGAGAGGTACTCGCTGCTGCTATGCCTGGCAAAATTAAGACAGCAACGCAGATGTTAGCGGTTATTTTACTACTTTGTCACTGGTCATTGATTGGAAATATAATGTTATATATTTCTCTATTTTTCACTCTCTATTCAGGATATGACTATTTCAAGGGAGCAAGTTTTTTGTTTAAGGATACATTTAGTAAATGATTGAACTAAAAAATGTTACGTTTCGTTACGAGGAAGACCAGAAAAAGCCAACGCTTGATGATATATCGTTTCACGTGAAACGTGGTGAATGGCTATCAATTGTCGGGCATAATGGTTCTGGAAAATCAACAACAGTTCGCTTAATAGACGGTCTTCTAGAGGCGGAATCTGGTGAGATTTGGATTGCTGGTGAAAGACTTACTGAAGAAAACATCTGGGATACTCGTCACAAGATTGGAATGGTTTTTCAGAATCCAGACAATCAATTTGTCGGTGCTACGGTAGAAGACGATGTTGCTTTCGCTCTTGAGAATAAAGGACTTCCTTACGAAGAAATGGTCTCACGCGTGAGTGAAGCATTGGAAATGGTCGGAATGGCAGATTTTAAGACCAAGGAGCCGGCTCGTTTATCTGGTGGGCAAAAGCAACGTGTTGCTATTGCGGGAGCTTTAGCAATGAATCCGGAGATTTTAATCCTTGATGAGGCTACCAGTATGTTGGATCCAGAAGGACGTTTAGAATTGATTAGTCTGATGCAGAAAGTCCGTGAAGAACGTCAAATGACGGTCATTTCTATCACTCATGACCTTGACGAGGTCGCACTCAGTGACCGTGTCATCGTCATGCAAGAGGGGAGAATAGAGTCGTCTTCAGAACCACGTGAACTTTTTACCCGTGGGGAACAGCTGATTGACTTGGGACTTGACATTCCCTTTACAGCAAATGTTATTAAAGAATTGTCAGGAAATTTAGCGTTTAGTGCTGATTATTTAACAGAGAAGGAATTAGAAGAAGAACTATGGGCATTACTCTCGAAAATGTAAGCTACACTTACCAAGCGGGAACACCTTTTGAAGGGCGTGCCCTTTTTGATGTGAGTCTTGCGATTGAAAAGGGGAGTTATACTGCTTTTATTGGACATACGGGTTCTGGGAAATCTACCATTATGCAATTGCTTAATGGGCTAAATATTCCTACAACTGGTACAGTTAAGATTGAAGAGCATGTGATTACCTCAAGTTCTAAACCAAAAGATATCAAGCAACTACGTCAAAAAGTAGGATTGGTTTTTCAATTTCCTGAAAGTCAATTATTTGAGGAAACTGTTCTTAAAGATGTCGCTTTTGGTCCTCAAAATTTTGGTGTTTCTCAAGAAAAAGCTGAGCAAACAGCTCGCGAGAAACTTTCTATGGTTGGTATCTCTGAGGAACTATTCGAAAAAAATCCTTTCGAATTGTCTGGAGGTCAGATGCGAAGAGTTGCGATTGCAGGTATTTTAGCAATGGAACCAGAAGTACTTGTTTTAGATGAACCAACTGCAGGTCTTGATCCAAAGGGACGTAAGGAATTAATGACCCTATTTAAAACACTACACCAAAGTGGTTTAACGATTGTTTTAGTAACTCATTTGATGGATGATGTGGCTGACTATGCTGATTTTGTCAATGTTTTAGAAAAAGGAAAACTTGTTTTATCAGGTACTCCAAAGGATGTCTTTCAACAAGTGAGTTTACTTGAAGAGAAGCAACTTGGTGTTCCTAAAATAACGAAACTAGCATATCAGTTGCAAAAAAGGGGTCTTTTTCTGGAAAAACTTCCTATTACGTTAACAGAGTTTAGGGAGGAAATGACTCATGGATAAATTAATTTTAGGGCGTTATATTCCAGGGAATTCCATTATTCATCGATTAGATCCTAGAAGTAAACTATTAGCGATGTTGATTTACATCATGATTATTTTTTGGGCAAATAATGTTGTCACAAATGCTTTACTTCTAGCTTTCTCACTCTTTGCAATATGGCTTTCTGGAATAAAGTTAAGTTTCTTTTTACGTGGTGTTAGGCCAATGATTGGCATTATTTTGTTTACTACCTTATTTCAGTTATTCTTTACAGGTGGTGGAGAAACACTTTTCCGATTTGCCTTTTTAAAAATCACGACATTTGGTTTAGAGCAGGCTGGAATTATCTTTATGCGTTTTGTATTGATTATATTCTTTTCAACTCTTTTAACCTTAACGACGACTCCTTTAAGTCTTGCTGATGCGGTAGAGTCACTATTAAATCCGCTAAAACCATTGAAGGTTCCTGCCCACGAAATCGGTCTAATGCTATCGCTCAGTCTACGTTTTGTTCCAACCTTAATGGATGATACCATTCGTATTATGAATGCTCAGAAGGCGCGTGGAGTAGATTTTGGAGAAGGAAATATTATTCAAAAAATTAAATCTATTATTCCAATCTTGATTCCTCTTTTTGCCTCCAGTTTTAAAAGAGCTGACGCCCTTGCTGTTGCTATGGAATCTCGTGGCTATCAAGGTGGGAACGGTCGTACCAAGTATCGTTTTCTAAAATGGAAAACAAGAGATACTCTTGCTTTATTGGTAATTTTAGTCCTATCTGTTCTATTATTTGTGTTGAAAAAAAATTAGAGATGTTTTTCAAACTTTAAAATCTGGTTGACAGTATTTAATAGCTTCCCAAATAGATAGGGCTAGTCAATTGAGTTTAAAATATTTAATGAAAATAGTAAAAAATGTTGACAAGTGTGTCAATGTTTTTTGTTATAATTGACGACAAGTATTTTCTAACAATAACTAGAAACACTGTTACAGAGTATTGTTTTTATTACAGGACACCTTATATAATGCCTATTTTTTAAACATAGGTGTAAACTAATTGTAATAATTATATGTTAAACTAATTGAGGCTAAAATTAAAAAAGGAAAATAAATTTATGTCATATAGCAGAGTCAAACGACGTGCGCTAAAAAAAGAGGAACATAGAAAAGTTACCTTAGGTTTGTTATTTACAGGATTGACAGTTGGATTGACAACTCAGTCTGTTAATACAGAATCATACGTAACAACCTCTAATCAAGAAAAGACAATTGAAAATTTCGAAGTATCTAGTTTGGAAACAAGTGTCCCACTTACGATTAAAGCGACAACTGCTGTTCCAACCGATGCTAATTCTGTAGCTTTTGCAACAGAAAATTTGCTAAAATCTGTTAATTATGAAATATTTTCTTCAGTTAACACTAATCATGTAGTTGATACTGAAAGTTCTTCACAGGTAAACGGAGTAACTCCTAGCCACACATCACAAACGGCTTTAGTTTCTCCAACAGCTTATTCAGGTGCTCTTGCTAATGGTAATACAGCAGGTGTGATTGGGTCTGAGGCTGCAGCTAGAATGGCAGCGGCAACAGGGGTACCACAATCAACTTGGGAATATATCATTGCTCGAGAATCAAATGGAAATCCAAATGTTGCAAATGCTTCAGGTGCATCTGGTCTGTTTCAAACAATGCCAGGATGGGGCTCAACTGCAACAGTTGATGATCAAATCAATTCTGCTCTCAATGCCTATAATGCCCAAGGGCTTTCAGCTTGGGGAATGCAATAAGATAAAAGCCATTGAAACTAAACTGTTTCAATGGCTTTTATAATTTCTGAAGGACTAAAGCAGATGTTATCAGCACCTGCTAATAAAAGTTCACTTTCTAATCCAAATCCCCATGTGACCCCGATTGTTTTAATGTTATTATTTTTACCACCAATGATATCGAATTTAGTATCACCTATAATCATTGCATCATTAGCTGCCATAGGCTCAGATGAGAGACAGGCTTTAATCACCTCAGTCTTATTTAACTGTTTGGGAGTATGACCGTAAATTCTTGTAAAATACTTGTCAATCTTTAAGTGCTTTAGCATGACATGAATCATAGGTTCATTTTTACTACTAGTGATGTATAATTTGTAGTTATTAGCGACTAAATCCTTTAGTAATTGTTCAATATTGGGGTATAATTCAACTTCAAAAACTCCGAATTTTTGATAGTATTCTCGATAAATCCTTACAGCTGAATTGACATCCTCAACATAGAGGGTAAAACTATCTTCTAAAGGAGGTCCAATAAAAGTTCTTAGGATTTCTGGCTCGGGACATGGCAGAGCTAGTTTTTCAAAAGTGTAAGCAAATGCATTTTTTATGCCGATACTAGAATCAACCAGTGTACCATCTAAATCAAAGAGAATAGATTTCATAAGACTCTCCTGTAAATATATTGTAAAGAGAAATTGACAAGCACTTCAAACGTTCAAACTGTAATTCGATAACAAAAGGCATGAGAGATTTTATATGATTGAATTCCTCATAGCCAAAAGAAGGATTAAAGTAGTTTACAATGGTTGAAATCGCAGTACCATGAGATCCAATAACAATTGATTTTTCCTGAGAGTCTTCCAGTATGCTCTTGAGTGCAGTGATGTTTCTATCTTGAACTTCTTGTAAACTTTCACCATCAGATAACTTATAGGTAAAATCGGACCATTGATTCTGTGCAAAGGTGTCAAAATCCTCTATCCAGACGTTATCAATTTTACGTTCTTTAAAATCATCAATGGTCATAATATCAAGCGTCAATTTTTGTGCTAAAGGAAGAACAGTATCAAAAGACCTTTTGTAAGGACTTGAATAGATACCGTCAATAATTTTCCCATTAAAAAAATCTAAAATAAATTGACGATCTTGTAAACCTTTTTTAGAAAGTTCACGGGAAAAATCGTCGTGATTATCATAGTTGGGTTCACAATGTCTAACCAAGAAAACGGATGTCGTCATTAGATTTCTCCAAAAATTTCTTTACTGTATTGACGACCTGTAGGAGTAGCTGCAAGACCACCTTCTGCAGTTTCTCGGAAAGCAGTTGGTAAGCTTGAGCCAACTTGGTACATGGCGTCTATGACTTCATCTACTGGAATTTGTGAGTTGATACCAGCTAGAGCCATATCTGCTGCAATTAGGGCAAAACTAGACCCAAGTGCATTGCGCTTGACACACGGAACTTCTACGAGACCAGCAACAGGGTCACAGATAAGCCCAAGCATATTTTTGATAACAAAGGCAATGGCTTGGCTAGCTTGAAAAGCTGTTCCGCCAGCAGCCATTACAACAGCTGCAGCAGCCATGGCAGACGCTGAACCGACCTCAGCTTGACAACCACCTTCTGCTCCAGAAATTGACGCATTATTGCCGATGACAAGACCAAAGGCACCAGCTGTAAAGAGAAAGTCAAGTTGCTCCTTATCAGATAGATGTAACTTATTAATAGCGGTTGACAGAACTGCTGGGAGACAGCCAGCACTACCAGCTGTTGGAGTCGCACAGACTAATCCCATTTTAGCATTTAATTCATTAACAGCCATAGCATTTCTTACAGCTGATAGAATGGTGGTATCTGACAGAGTCTTTCCAGATTGGATATAGGTATCCATCTTGACAGCATCTCCACCCGTTAATCCAGAAATCGATTTAGTTGGTGTCAATCCTTCCTTGACAGAGTCTTTCATAACTTGTAAATTACGAGACATGATAGACAAAATTTCTTCGCGACTACGACCAGTTAGTTCTACTTCTGTAGAAATCATCAAATCAGCAACATTTCCCTGATAGTTCTGTTCAGCTTGTTCTACTAATTCTTTTATCGTGTAAAACATTTTTATCTCCCCTTAATTAAAGAAATTGGCATTGTAAAGATTAGGAATTTTTTCAATTTCATTGACACAATCTTGACAATCTCTTGAATCAACTTCGATAATCATGATGGCTTTTTGTCCCTGGCTTTCACGTGTTACCGTCATTTGAGCAATATTGATATCATATTTTGAAAGAATATCCGTAACTTTGGCAATCATACCTGGAATATCTTTATGAACGACAATGATAGTAGGTGTATTCATTGACAAGGAGACAGAGAACCCGTTTAATTCGGTTACCTGAATATTGCCTCCACCGATTGAAATTCCTGTGATACTCATGCTTTTCTCCCCTTTTTTCACGGTAATTTTTGCCGTGTTAGGATGCGGTGCATTGCTGTCTTTTAAAATTTCCCAGTAGATTTTTATTCCACGCTGATGAGCAATTTCAAGTGAATTCTTAATGTCAGGATTATCAGTGTCCATTCCCATGATACCTGCCACAAGAGCTTTGTCAGTACCGTGTCCCTGATAGGTTTTTGCAAAAGAATTATACAGGGCAAAAGTGACACTTTCTGGGATTTCACCAAAGATTGAATGGATAACTTTACCAATTCTAACAGCCCCGGCCGTGTGGCTAGATGAAGGACCAATCATAACAGGTCCGATAATATCAAAAACCGATTGAAATTTTAAATGTTTCATAAGTATTTCCTCGTTTCATTTATGACTAATATTATATCAAAAAACATGGATATTAAAATAGTTATTAAGAAAGCGTCATCAGTAATCATAAAAAGTATGACAAGTGAATGTTTAATGGTATAATAGTTAGGCGCTTGGCGCTTCAAAATCGACCTTCAAATCGTTTTTTGAAAATCAAATTTTGAAATACGACCTTCAAATCGTTATTTCTACGAAAAGATGGGAGAACATATTATGAGTGATAACTCTAAGACACGTGTTGTCGTTGGTATGAGTGGCGGTGTTGATTCATCAGTAACAGCTTTGCTATTGAAAGAGCAAGGCTATGATGTTATCGGCGTCTTCATGAAGAACTGGGATGACACAGATGAAAATGGCTTTTGTACAGCAACAGAGGATTATAAAGATGTTGCCGCAGTTGCTGACCAAATTGGGATTCCTTATTACTCTGTCAACTTTGAAAAGGAGTATTGGGATCGTGTATTTGAATATTTCTTGGCAGAATATCGTGCAGGACGTACACCAAATCCAGATGTCATGTGTAACAAGGAGATTAAATTTAAAGCCTTTCTTGACTATGCGATGACACTTGGTGCTGACTATGTAGCTACTGGTCACTACGCTCAAGTAACACGAGATGAAAATGGCACAGTCCACATGCTACGTGGAGCAGATAACGGGAAAGACCAAACCTACTTCCTGAGCCAATTATCGCAAGAACAATTACAAAAAACCATGTTCCCTTTGGGGCATCTTGAGAAACCTCAAGTTCGTGAAATTGCAGAGCGTTCAGGTCTTGCGACAGCTAAGAAAAAAGATTCTACAGGCATTTGCTTCATCGGGGAGAAAAACTTTAAAGAATTTCTAAGTCAGTATCTACCAGCTCAAAAAGGGCGTATGATGACCATTGATGGTCGTGATATGGGTGAACATGCTGGGCTAATGTATTATACTATTGGTCAACGTGGTGGCCTTGGTATTGGTGGTCAACAAGGTGGCGATAATGAACCTTGGTTTGTTGTTGGAAAAGACTTGTCGCAAAATATTCTTTATGTAGGTCAAGGTTTCTACCACGAACACCTAATGTCAACCTCACTTGACGCATCATCAATTCACTTTACACGTGAAATGCCTAAAGAATTTACATTAGAATGTACTGCCAAATTCCGTTACCGTCAACCAGACAGTAAAGTAACTGTAAAAGTGATAGGGGACAAGGCAGAAGTTATCTTTGACGAGCCCCAACGTGCTATTACACCAGGTCAAGCTGTTGTTTTCTACGACGGTGACGAATGCCTTGGTGGTGGTATCATTGACATGGCTTATAAAAATGGGGAAGCTTGTCAGTATATTTAATAATCTATTAGAGTGGGAGAATGTATGAAAAAAGTTAAAAATATCTATTTACAAGTCATTTTATTGGAATTCTTTTTAATTGGAATACTGACTATTCTAAAAGTAGTGTTACCGTCACAACCAACTGTGAGGAGTTTACTTCAAGGTTTTATTTTAATTGCACTATATATGTATTTAAATAGACGTTTATTAAGAGTGGATGTTAATTTTTATTCGAAACATGTATCTATAAAGGAACAATTGATATCTTTAATTCCAATATTTATTTATATTTTAGTTTCCCTTATTCCTAATATTGTCTTAGAGTTCCAATCGCAGTTTTTTGTATCTGCACTACTTATAGGCTTAGTAGCAGGTATTATGGAGGAATATATTTTTAGAGGTTTATTTCTAGGCTGTCTTGTCAAATACAGTCAAGGTAATTCAAGAAAACTTTGGTTTGCATTAGTATTATCCTCCTCCCTTTTCGGTCTCACTCATGCTGCTAATTTTCTAGTACAGCCTGTCGCATTTACTGTCTATCAGATAATAACTAGTGGTATTATGGGAATGCTCTTTGGAGCGTTATACCTACGCACTCAATCTCTAGTTTGGGTAATACTAGTTCATTTTTTACAAGATTTTACTGTAATTGTGATTAAAGGATTTGAAGAAACTGTGCAACAGACTATTAATTGGTGGCAAATTCCAGTTGCAATTATTATTTTTGGAGGTGTAACCTTATTCTTATTACGTCCAAAAATGATGAAAAAAGTCATTTTACAGCATCGGCTGATTGCAAAATAAGATCATTTTTGTTACACTTACCTTAACAACTATCATGATGGTCAAAGCTCATGAGAATTGTACGTCTTTTTGGCGTACAGTTTTCTAGAGTTTTGGCTATTTTTGTGTTATGAACTAATTTAAATTAATGAATGGAAGTAATTATGACGCACGAATTTATTGAAACTTATGACGTTATTGTCGTTGGAGCTGGTCATGCTGGGGTTGAAGCCAGTCTTGCAGCAGCTCGAATGGGATGTAAGACTTTACTAGCTACCATCAACCTTGACATGTTGGCTTTTATGCCATGTAACCCATCAATTGGTGGTTCTGCTAAAGGAATCGTTGTCCGTGAGATTGATGCTCTTGGCGGAGAGATGGGGAAAAACATTGACAAGACTTACATCCAAATGAAAATGCTCAATACTGGTAAAGGGCCTGCTGTCCGCGCACTTCGTGCACAAGCTGACAAGGTTCTTTATTCTCGTGAAATGAAGCATACAGTTGAGCAGCAAGAAAATTTGACCCTTCGTCAAAGTATGATTGATGATATTCTAGTTGAGGATGGTCAAGTTGTCGGTGTCTTGACAGCAACTGGACAAAAGTATGGGGCTAAATCGGTTGTCGTAACGACAGGGACAGCCTTGCGTGGAGAGATTATTTTGGGTGATCTTAAGTATTCATCGGGTCCCAATAATAGTTTGGCATCAATCACTCTTGCAGATAATTTGAAAAAACTTGGTTTAGAAATTGGACGTTTTAAAACAGGAACCCCACCTCGTGTCAAGGCATCGTCAATTGATTATTCAGTTACTGAAATCCAGCCCGGTGACGAGAAGCCTAATCATTTCTCTTTTATGTCAAAAGATGAGGATTATTTAAAAAATCAAATCCCTTGTTGGCTAACCTATACCAATCAAACGAGTCATGACATTATTAACAAGAATTTGCACCGTTCCCCAATGTTTTCAGGTGTTGTCAAAGGAGTGGGCCCTCGATACTGTCCATCGATTGAAGATAAAATTGTCCGATTTGCGGATAAAGAGCGCCATCAACTCTTCTTAGAACCAGAAGGTCGTGAGACTGAGGAAGTCTACGTTCAAGGGTTATCAACATCACTTCCAGAAGATGTCCAACGTGAACTTCTTCATTCAATTAAGGGATTGGAAAAAGCTGAGTTGATGCGTACTGGGTATGCAATCGAGTATGATATTGTTTTGCCGCATCAGTTGCGTGCGACCCTTGAAACGAAATTGATTTCTGGACTCTTTACAGCTGGTCAGACCAATGGAACATCAGGCTATGAGGAAGCGGCAGGTCAAGGTCTTGTTGCAGGAATCAATGCTGCTCTCAAAGTCCAAGGCAAGCCAGAACTTATCTTGAAACGAAGCGATGCTTATATTGGAGTTATGATTGATGACCTTGTTACTAAGGGAACTTTGGAACCTTATCGCCTTTTGACAAGTCGTGCAGAGTATCGTTTGATTTTACGTCATGATAATGCAGATATGCGCTTGACATCAATTGGTCGTGAGATAGGTCTAGTTGATGATGAACGTTGGCAAGCTTTTGAAATCAAGAAAAATCAATTTGACAACGAGTTGACAAGGTTGTCAACTATTAAGTTAAAACCTGTCAAGGAAACAAATGAAAAAATTGAATCTCTTGGCTTTAAAGCTTTGACAGACGCGATGACAGCTAAAGAATTTATGCGCCGTCCTGAAATTTCTTATCAAACAGCAGTTAGCTTTATTGGACCTGCGGCAGAGGATTTAGACGACAAATTGATTGAGCTATTAGAAACAGAAATTAAGTACGAAGGATACATCAATAAGGCCCTAGATCAGGTTGACAAGATGAAGCGTATGGAAGAAAAACGTATTCCAGCAAATATTGACTGGGATGCGATTGATTCTATTGCGACAGAGGCCCGCCAAAAATTTAAGAAGATTAATCCTGAAACCATTGGACAAGCTAGTCGAATATCTGGTGTAAACCCAGCAGACATTTCTATCTTAATGGTTTACCTTGAAGGGAATAACAAGGCACGCAGAAAAAGTGAATAGCTTGAGGACCAGCCTTTATTTTAGGGCTGGTTTGTGTTATAATGGGGCATTAAGAGGTTTAAGATGAAAAAATTTCGTTTCGCCACCATTCACTTAGTTTTGATTGGTTTAATTATTTTTGGAATTTTGACTGCTAGTCTACGTATAGTAGTTAGTGATACAGAAAAAATAGTGTTTTTTTTAGTGGTTTCTATTATGATATCTGCCCTGCTTTTCTATCAGAAAAAGGGATATGAAGAGTCAGATTTAGAGCGTATTGAACGATTAAATGCTGATACAGAGCAGAGCCTAAAACAACTCTTGGACACAATGCCTGTCGGAGTTATTAAATTTAATCCTAGTTTGTGGTCTATTGAATGGTTCAATCCTTATGCGGAATTAATTTTTGCAGATCAGGAAGGGAATTTTAATAGTTCGTTAGTTCTTGATATCTTGGCTAATCAAAAAGAAAGCCCAATGACTGTAGCCAATATCAACAGTAAAAAGTATAGTTTAACTGTTGATTTTACGACTGGTATTCTTTATTTTTATGATAATCTGTCAGATTATCGGACTGGTGAATCTATTTCTGCTGCAAGTCCTGTTATCGGTATTATCTCTATTGATAATTATGATGATACGACAGAAAATTTAGCTGACGCGGAAGTCTCTCGTCTTAATAGCTTAATTGTGAAATTTGTGGCTGATTTCACGCAAAAATATCGTATCTTTTACCGTCGTGTTGACATGGACCGTTTTTATTTCTTCACAGATTATGCGGTGTTGAGCCAATTAATGGAATCTAAATTTGCTATTTTAGAGGAGTTTAGACAAGAAGCAAAGGCGTTTAATTTACCCTTGACAATGAGTATGGGGGTTTCTTATGGTGATAGTAAACACGATGAGATTGGTGAGATTGCTCAGAAAAATTTGAATATGGCCTTGGTACGTGGTGGTGATCAGGTTGTCGTCAAAGAAAATGATGAACATAAGGACTTCATTTATTTTGGCGGTGGTACGATTTCTACTGTTAAGCGTTCGCGTACAAGAACGAGAGCTATGATGACTGCTATTTCTGATAAAATTAAGACGGTTGATCAGGTTTTTGTCATGGGGCACCGTAATCTTGATATGGATGCCTTGGGTGCTGCCGTTGGAATGGAGTTCTTTTCTTCCAATATTATTTCAAACAGTTATACGGTTTATGATGACAAGAAAATGGCACCAGATATTGCGCGTGCCGTTGATCGCCTCAAAAGTGATGGAAATAGCAATCTGATTACGATTGAAGAAGCTTTGGAAAAAATCACTAATCAGTCTCTATTGATCATGGTTGACCATTCCAAGATATCCTTAACGTTGTCAAGGGAAGTTTACGATAGATTTACAGAGGTTGTTGTTGTCGACCATCATCGTCGTGATGAAGATTTTCCTAAAAATGCAGTTATGACCTTCATTGAAAGTGGTGCAAGTTCCGCTAGTGAGCTGGTGACTGAGTTGATACAATTTCAAAATGCTTCTGCCAAGTTGAGTAAACTTCAAGCAAGTGTTGTTATGGCAGGTATCATGCTAGATACGAAAAACTTTTCGACTCGTGTTACCAGCAGAACTTTTGATGTAGGTTCTTACTTGAGAACATTGGGAAGTGACAGTGTTGAAATTCACAATATCTCCGCTACAGACTTTGATGAATACCGTATTATTAATGAGTTGATTTTACGAGGAGAAAAGTCATGGGAGTCGATTATTATCGCAAGTGGTTCTGAGGACACGTTTTATAGTAATGTGGTTGCTAGTAAGGCAGCAGATTCTTTACTGGACATGTCAGGTATAGAGGCAGCATTTGTAGTTGCCAAAAATGCTCAAGGTAATATTGCTATATCAGCACGAAGTCGTAGCAAAATCAATGTGCAACGCATCATGGAAGAACTCGGTGGCGGAGGTCACTTTAATCTAGCAGCTTGCCAACTAGAAAACCAGTCAGTTTCGGATGCTTTGCTATTACTCAAGGAAAAAATTAAAGAGGAATTAGAGGTAAGTTAAGATGAAAGTTATTTTTTTACAAGATGTCAAAGGAAAAGGAAAAAAAGGCGAGATTAAGGAAGTTCCTACGGGTTATGCTCAGAACTTTTTAATCAAGAAAAATCTAGCTAAGGAAGCCACAAGTCAGGCAATTGGAGAATTAGCTGGTAAACAAAAATCTGAGGCTAAGCATGCAGCTGAAATTTTAGCAGAGGCTAAAAGATTGAAAGAGGAACTAGAGAACGAGGCACATCGCGTTATCTTTACAGAGAAAGTTGGTCCAGACGGTCGTACTTTTGGCTCTATTACAGCTAAGAAAATAGCAGAAGAGTTGCAAAAACAATTTGGACTTAAAGTTGACAAACGACACATTGATTTAGATCATCCAATTCGTTCTATTGGTTTGATTGAGGTTCCTGTAAAACTTCATAAAGAGGTTCAGGGGCAAATTAAGTTGCAGGTCAAAGAGTCTTAAGTTTACATCGAATTGACAACGTGTAAAGGAGGCAGATTTTGTCAGAAGTCCAAGAATTGAGAGTTCAGCCACAAGATTTGCTGGCAGAACAGTCTGTTCTAGGTTCAATTTTTATCACACCTGATAAGTTAATTTCAGTTCGTGAATATATTGAGCCAGAAGATTTTTATAAGTATGCTCATAAAGTTATATTTAAGGCAATGGTAGCTTTAAATGATCGTAATGATGCTATAGATGCTACGACTGTTCGAGCGATATTAGATAGTCAGGGCGATCTTCAAAATATTGGTGGTATTTCGTACTTAGTAGAGTTGGTAAATAGTGTACCTACCTCTGCAAATGCTGAGTATTATGCTAAGATTGTTTCTGAAAAGGCAATGTTGCGTAATATCATCAATAGGTTGACAGAAACTGTCAACCAAGCTTACAGCGGTAGTGAACCATCTGAGAATATTATTGCTGGAGCAGAACGTGCGTTAATTGATATTAATGAACGTAGTAATAGCAATGGCTTTCGTAAAATTTCAGATGTTTTGAAAGTCAACTATGAGAGCCTGGAATCTCGTTCTCATCAGACTTCGGATGTTACTGGTTTACCGACTGGTTTCCGCGATTTAGATAAGTTGACAACAGGTTTACACCCCGATCAACTTGTTATCTTGGCAGCACGTCCCGCTGTCGGAAAAACTGCTTTTGTTTTAAATATTGCACAAAATGTTGGAACGAAGCAACAAAAGCCGGTTGCAGTATTTTCCCTCGAAATGGGAGCAGAGAGCTTGGTTGACCGTATGTTGGCTGCAGAAGGAATGGTTGATTCTCATTCACTGAGGACTGGTCAGCTAACGGATCAGGATTGGCAAAATGTGACGATGGCCCAAGGGGTTCTAGCAGAGGCACCTATCTTTATTGATGATACACCCGGTATTAAGATTACAGAAATTCGTGCGCGTTCTCGTAAACTTGCGCAAGAAACTGGTGGATTAGGTCTAATAGTTATTGACTATTTACAGCTGATTACAGGTACTCGCCCTGAAAATCGACAACAAGAGGTTTCAGACATTTCTCGTCAGCTTAAAATTCTGGCAAAAGAGTTGCGTGTGCCAGTAATTGCCCTTAGTCAGTTGTCACGTGGTGTTGAACAGCGTCAAGACAAACGACCAGTTTTGTCTGATATTCGTGAATCGGGTTCTATTGAGCAGGATGCTGATATTGTTGCTTTCTTGTATCGTGATGATTATTATCGCCGTGAGGGTGATGACCAAGAAGAAGCTATTGAGGATAACACTATCGAAGTTATTCTTGAGAAAAACCGTGCTGGGGCACGTGGGACTGTAAAATTACTATTCCAAAAGGAATATAATAAATTTTCAACAATTGCACATTTTAATGAATTTTAAGTTGAAATGCGCAAGCTTTGATTAAATGAAAGAGAGAGTTACTAATGAGTGATGCATTTGCTGATGTAGCAAAAATGAAAAAAATTAAAGAAGATATTAAAAATCATGAAGGACAGCTAGTTGAATTGACGCTGGAAAATGGCCGTAAACGTGAGCGTAACCGTATCGGTCGTTTAACTGAGGTCTATCAATCATTGTTCATCGTTGAATTTACAGATGATAGCAATGTTCCAGGTGCTATTAATAATACGACTGTAGAGTCATATACTTACTCTGACATTTTGACAGAAAAGACTCTCATCCGTTATTTAGATGCTGCTGAACAAGCAGAATTGGAGAATAAGTAAGAAAAAGGCTTTACAGAGCCTTTTTTTCATGATATACTATAAATTGTGTGAAATAACAGCAGGGCAAAATAAAGCTCGTCAACAGATATCTTGAAATATAAGTAACCTTGGCTGTTTAGGCGAAGGGTATCTGCACGAATTAGGTTTGTCTAAGACGTTATTTCCTAAAAAATTATTTTATTAGGAGGACATGCAAATGTCACGTTATACAGGTCCATCATGGAAACAAGCACGCCGTCTTGGTTTGTCACTTACAGGTACTGGTAAAGAGTTGGCACGTCGTAACTACGTTCCAGGTCAACACGGTCCAAACAACCGTTCAAAACTTTCTGAATACGGTTTGCAATTGGCTGAGAAACAAAAACTTCGTTTCTCATACGGTATGGGTGAAAAACAATTCCGTAACCTCTTCGTACAAGCTACTAAAGTAAAAGGTGGAACTCTTGGTTTCAACTTCATGGTACTTCTTGAGCGTCGTCTTGATAACGTTGTTTACCGTCTTGGTCTTGCAACTACTCGTCGTCAAGCTCGTCAATTCGTAAACCACGGTCACATCCTTGTTGACGGTAAACGTGTTGATATCCCATCATACCGTGTTGAAGTTGGTCAAGTAATCTCAGTTCGTGAGAAATCAGCTAAAGTGCCTGCTATCCTTGAAGCAGTTGAAGCTACTCTTGGACGCCCAGCATTCGTATCATTCGATGCTGAGAAACTTGAAGGTTCATTGACTCGTCTTCCAGAGCGTGATGAAATCAACCCAGAAATCAACGAAGCTCTTGTCGTTGAATTCTACAACAAAATGCTTTAATTTTAAGAAATATCTTACGAAAAGCCTACAACTGTGGGCTTTTTGCTTTATCTTAAAACGTTGATTTCTGGGTTTGCTCCCCTTTTTGCTCCCCCTAGAGGGCTTTTAGTGCTGTTTCGTAAAACGAGACGGCTTTTTTTGCGTTCTCTTTTGAGAGATGGCTATAAATATCCATGGTCATGGATAGAGTGGAATGACCTAGGCGGTATTGTAGTTCCTTGTAAGGTATTCCAGAGTTAAGCAGTAAACTAGCGTGGGTATGACGGAAACCATGAAAGCCAATGTTAGGAACTCCAGCACGTTTAAACCGAGTTTTTAGACGTGTACCCAGGGTTTTGTTACTTGGGTAATCATGGATAAAGTCAGAGAATACAACTGTTTCAGTTCGCCCTAACTTCCAAGCTTCTTGAATTTGTCTAAGCTGGTAGGCTTTCAGCATGGTAATAGTTGCCTGGTCTATATCTATATCTCGATAGCTTGCTTTTGATTTTGGGCTATTGATTTGCCCTAGATGGTTTAGTGTCTTAGTAATGCTGATGGTTGCATTCTCCAGGTCAATATCAGACCAGCTAAGCGCTAAGGCTTCATTGATACGGCAACCAGTGGCCAGCAAGAACTTGTATAGGGTGGCTTCATACAGATTTCTGTACTTGGACAGGTCCAGCCCTCCCAGGTAGTCGAGAAATTTTTTTAGGTCTTGATTTTCAAAATGCTTGACCTTTTTTCTCTTAGCTTTTTGAGTGTTACGAGGTAGGACGACATCACGCGCAGGGTTAGAAGATATTGCTTGCATGGTCACGCCATACTGTAAAATACGCTTATTCAGCGCGTGGATTTTATCATAGTGCAGATAAGCCCCAGGCTCCCCCTTGTTGGTCTTGTCAGCCAGTTTGTTCACTATGCTTTGAATGAGTGGCGTAGTCAGTTTATCGAGCTTATAGACCCCAAAGAGTGGTAAAACATGGTTATCAAGTAACTTCTTAACGCTGTCTTGCGTGTTGGGCTTGACAGTATGCTTATAGCTTTCCCACCATAGGCTAGATAGTTCCTGATAACTTGCTATTGACGTAGCTTGAAACCTGGTAAAGCCGTCTTGCTGGAAGGCTATTTTTTCTTGTTTGGCTTTCTGCTTAACCTCCTTTTGTGTCCGACCCGTTACTTTGGTCTTTACCTTCTTACCTGTTACCTGGTCAACTCCCAGATATACACTAGCACGGTACACAGTAGCACCGTTTTTCTTTTTTACTTCAGTTATTTTCATGATCATAAACCTTTCCATCAGCAGGCAAGCTGTTATTAAAAAGGTTTTATAATGTTTTAGGTTTATATCATGCCAGGGCTTACGAGAATGGCCCTATTTTCGTTTGTTTTGGGTAAGATGATAATTTATATAGATTTATATAGGCAAGCTTTAAAACGTCGCTACGTGCTTTATATGACGTTTGATTAGATAAGCTAAAAAAGGTAGCTAAGGTTTAAACCGCGCGCAAGTTACTAAAAAATACTAATTCCCAAATACTGACATTTCCTAAGATTAAAGCCTATATAGGAATGCTAACCTTTGCTAACGTTGGGACCTATATAAGATTGTTGACAAATGTTGACATTCAGCAGTATACAAAAAAACTATCTTTCAGATTTTGAAATGGTGGAAATTACTAAGAAATACTAAGGTCAAAGCCTATATAGGATTGGTGGAAAATGGTGGAATTTCGGCAGCAACTGCTTTTACTATAATTTTCCCAGGTATTAGAAAATATGAGGAAATCCCTATATAGAGTGGTTGGAAAAAGTCGGAATCAAATCCTATGCTAACTTTTCAAATTTACCACCTTTTTGCAAAAGTTGGCGCTCCGAAAAACTCCGATTTTGAAATTGTTGGCAAATGTTGGCATTTCAGCAGAATGCCAATATCAGAAACCCAACAAAACCCAACATTCAGATTTTGAGAACCTCTAAAAACCTCTATTTTGAATTTATAAAACCTCAAAAAACCTCAGTTTTTTAATATAGTGGCGCGTGGGTTAAGGTTCTAATTGAGTTAGGTAGAATTTATATTTATTTCTATCTCTAGCAAGAACTGACAAGAGACCACTATCTAACGATTGCTCGTCAAAATCAGATATACCATGAACCAACTCGTTAAAACCTTCGATTGATTTCTTCAAGTATTCTATTAAACTTTTGCGATCTGTAATCTTTACATTATCGATTATACAAGATGAATAAAATGACTCTATATCGCTACGTGTAAAAGTGACTTCGTCAATGCTAGATAGGGTGTTTTTTATTCCACCAAAAATATCTTCATGGAATAAAGAAGGAGAAAAATTTCCGTCCCAGTCGTATGTCCCCCAGTTTCGCAAGTTTTCCTCTTCGTCGTCCCAGTCGTATCTTGTTGAATTAACTTTAATAACTTGGTCGCCATCTAATTTCTGAATCAGGGTATTAAGTTCTATCCCCATAGCTTTTGCGATTTCTCTTAAAGTTTCAAACGTTGGAGCAATAGGCTTGTGAGTTTGAGGATTCTCTCCTTTCTCTAACATTGATATATATCCTTTTGTCTTACCAATTTTATCGGCAAATTCTTGCATAGTTAGCTTATTGCGTTTTCTATACTCTTTTACAATATCGCCTATTTTCATTATTTATTTCCTACTTTCCTGAGCTTTTGTTTAGTACATTATACAACGGTTTCAAAAAAATATCAATTATTTTGTTTAATGCGCTTGACAAAATTAGTTTAATGCGCTAAACTTAATCTATAAGGCATTGCCTTTTATTTATAATCTATAGTTTAATAGATTTAACTTTTGATAAAGGAGGAATAACTTTTGAATGGTAAAAAAATAGCAGAAATACGAAAAATTCAGCGACTTTCTCAAGAAGAATTAGCCGAAAAAGCGCAAGTATCTCGCTCTATTATTTCTTTTTTAGAAACTGGAAAAGAAAAAGATGTGAAACTTTTTACGCTTACCAGAATTGCTAAAGCTCTTAATTGTAAGGTCGAAGATTTTTTATAACCAAAAAGTTTAATGCATTTAACTTTTTAGCGCGTGAGAGCAACAAAAAAGGCTTACAGGGACCAACCAGCAAAGCCTTTTAACCACTAACTAAAACAAAATTAACAAGCAGGCAAGCTGTTATTAAAAGGGTTTTAGTAAAGATTTAATAGCTAGATTATACCATATCTAGGACATTATGACCATACGGAGGGCGCTACCCCTTAAAACTGGACGGGATAAAAGTATTAGGTGCTGGTATCGCCATTAGGTAGCCATGGACCCAGGGCAACCTAAACCACCCTAAGAAAATCACACACAGCTAGTCTATCATTTGGCACAGGCTTACATGACCACGGGGCAACCTGGTAAGTTTGGGGCGGTTATCCGCTGGGGATAGTCTAGGCTATCAACAGTATAAGAAAGTATAGTATAAAGAAACAGGCTCTTTTGACCACAGGATAAGCACGCGCAACCAGCGCAGGCAATTACACAGATAACATCAAAAAAACGAGGTAAAACAAAATGACAACAAAATCAACGCAGACAGGTCAAGTTATATTATCAGCTAAGGAACTTAAAAACCTTGGTAGTGAACTAACTGATATTATGAACGTTATCGCAATGAATAATGTAGCCCTAGAGGGCTTAGAGTTTTCACAAAAGCATGATACTACCGTAGCATTATGGCTTACAAGAAAATATATTGATACAGCATACAGCCAAAATGAAAAGATTTTTGACCGCTTAGATAAAATTGCCTTTTTGCTATTGAACAGTAATGACGCTAAAGAATTGGAGGCCGTGAAGAATGACAGATAAAACTAATGATATCTTAGTTGACTATGAGGGACTTTGTGGAGAATTACAGGACATTCTGGAGGTTTTAGAGTTGGCCAGTACTGAAGATGGCCCAAGAACTTTCCCAATTCTACACACAGCAAACCACGCGCTAAAAAAACTAATCTTAGAGCATTGTGACATAGCCAGTGAATACCGTAAGGAGTTAAGCCATGAATGAACTTGATTTAACTCCAGGGCAATATCTAGCCTTTATCTTGATCACGTTGGTTCTTTTGGCCTATGAGCTATACCGATTTTACAACGATAGTGAGATTATAGAGCTACCAGACAAGCCCCAGGAAGAACCAGCAAATCAACAGCTTAACCCTAACTATGGCGCTTATCTTTGGCTAGCTGGAAGACGTTACAACTAAGGGAGGATAGGCATGACAAGTAAACAAGATTTTGATTTAGCAAAAGCACGAGCTGAAAACTTTGGATCATGGCTAAACGAGGCTTACGGCATCATGCTAGATTTTTCCCTAGAAGATAAATTTGACCGTTACAGTATTGAAGAACAAAATCAGCTAGAGCGAGTTTTAGAGGTCTTAACGGATTTTTCTGATATGTGGGAAAAAGGCCAGATTATTGTATCTAGCAAAGAAAGAGAGGTGACGGAATGACCGAACTTGAAGAAAGAATTTTAAGGCTTATTCCCGTGGGTGCAGATAATCCACGCGCAGGGCGGTATATCGCTGAATTGTTAGACCTGGACATTAGGACATTGAGGGAGAACATTCACCGCCTTATTGTCCGCCATGGGGTCCCTATTGTGGCCAAACGTGGCCTAGTTAGTGGCTACTATATCCCAGCTAATGACACCGAGCGCCTGGAAGGTATTCGAGAACTAAAGGCCCAATATGACACAGAAGGTAAGCGCCTAGACGTGCTGATTAAAGCAGACCTGGAAAGCTATAAGAAATTACTGAAGGGGGATGATATGAATGTTTAGCCTAAGTAAAGAAAGTGAACAGGATCTAACCCAGGGAGTGCTGGAGCTGGTAGGAAGTTACCTGGAGGCGCGTGAGCAAACCCCGCCAAGACTGTTAGGGCTAATCACAGCCCAGCAGGTTAAAGATGAACTAGGCATAAAGGATAAGACCTTGAAACGTTGGGAAGATAATGGGCTAAGACGTTACCAGCCCCCACTAGAAGACACTAGGAAAGTCTTTTATAGGGTCAGTGATATTCTGGTATTTTTGGGGGTGGAAAATGGGAAGATATAATATGCACCCCGCACAAGGTGGTGGGCATTATCACGATATGAAGATAGCAAAGAACAGACAGCCAACCCTGGAGCAGAACAAGGAACAACAAAGGCTTAAAAAGCTGAAGAAGAAACGTAGAAAGGGGCGATAATGTGGCAATTTACGAGGCTAGAGGCTTTCAGAGTAACCTTGTCTATCTGTTTGATAAGATGGAGCCATTCCAGTATATTGAGCGCTTTAAGCCCCTAGTTGTCCCTGAAGGTGCTGACCTGGAGGAATACAAAAGAGCCCAGGCGCCTTATTGTTTGAGTGGAAAAATCACAGCAGAGAAAACAGGGAGCTACAAGCGGAATAATACCAGCCTGGTATATCGTGATTTAATTTTCCTTGATTATGATGAGATTGAGGGACCAGCTCAGGGCTTTATAGAGGCTGTTTCTAGAGCCTTGTTTGGCTTTTCCTATATCTTGTACCCAACGATCAAACACACCTCAGAAAGCCCCCGTTTTAGGCTTGTGGTAAAGCCTGGGGACGTGATGAACGAGGAAACCTATAAGCAGGTAGTCAAGGAGATAGCGGACAAGATAGGGGTACCTTTTGACATGGCCAGCTTAACCTTGTCCCAACTCCAGGGCTTACCAGTCACAACAGGAGACCCAGCAGACTATCAAAAAATCGTAGAGCATGGCCTAGATTATCCAGTACCAAAATCAAACCAAAACCGCACAAGTGGCCTGGGAGTAAAACCGCAGACGTACACACCACGGCAAAGCGGTCAGCGGTCTATCACTATGAGGGTCATAGATACGCTTTTTAATGGCTTTGGAGACGAGGGAGGGCGTAACGTGGCACTCACGCGCTTTGTGGGGTTACTCTTTAATAAGTGGGTGGATTGTGATATAGAAACAGCTTACGAATTAACAAAGATAGCAAACAGCGTGACAGCTAACCCCCTACCAGAGAGGGAGCTAGATAGGACTTTTGAAAGTATAGCAAGAGCAGAATTTAGAAAGAGAGGATAGAACCATAGAAAAGGAAGAATTGAAAAACCTAGAAAGTGAGATCTTAGAGGCGCGAGAGCAGGAGCAACCGCCCAGGACAATGAAGGAATTGGAAAACCGTATTTTTCAAGCTGGTGAACAATGGCGGGAAGAACACACGGAAACCAAAATAAATGAAAGTACAGGGGACGTTACCGAAAAGGTGGCCATGCCCCAGGTTTTCACAGTTGCCAAAATGCTAAGCGAAATTATCACCTTTACTTTTATCAGCAAAAGCAACGTACCTGATTATAGCCTACTCTATATATATGATTTAGATGAGGGCATATATACGGCTAGTAATGACTTATTTAACCGATTTTGCAAGACTTTTGACGTGAGGATTAAGCCTAGGGAATGGCCCCAGATTAAGCTAATGGTTAGGACATTGACAAGGATAAAGAAACCGCTGGAGAGCGCCTACCTTATCCCCGTACAGAATGGCATTATTGATTTAAAGACTAAGGAGCTACTTCCTTTCAGTCCTAAATATGTGATTACAAGCAAAATCAGCACAGCTTATCATGCGCCTAAGCGGGTCCCAACCGATAGGGAGGGGAAGACATTTGACGACTGGTTAAACTCAATCGCTTGCAATGATAGTGAGCTGGTAACATTGTTTTGGCAGATTATCCTGGAGGCTATCAACCCCAACCATACACGGAATAAGTTTGCTATCTTTTACGGGGACGGTAACAACGGAAAAGGGACATTTCAGCGGTTCCTTATCAATCTGATAGGAGAAAGCAACGTATCAGCATTGAAGCCCGCACAGTTTGCTGAAAAGCATAACCTGGAAACGCTAGTAGGTAAAGTTTGCAATATTGGAGACGAGGCACCTAATGAATACTTAAAAAATCCGTCTGACCTAATGAGTATTACCAGCGGGGACACCGTGCTAGTCAATCCAAAGGGGCGCCCAGCTTTTGAAGCGACCTTCAAACTCTTTAATATCTTCTCAGGAAACTACATCCCCAACGGTGGAAATAAGACAAAGGGCTGGTATAGGCGTATTATGATTGTCCCCTTCAATGCTGACTTTAACGGTGAGAAAGAAAAGCCCTGGATAAAAAATGATTTTTTGGCCAATAAAGAGGTATTAGAGTACGCCCTTTATAAAGCTATCAACCAGAAATCATTTACTCATTTTATCGAACCGCAGGCAGTCAAAGGCTTGCTAGAGGAGTACCAGGAAGATAATGATTACTTGTTATCTTGGATAAAACATGAGTACATGGAAAGAGGTTGGCACGAGCTGGACGTAGTACCCGTTTTTATCGCTACAAGATCCTTGAAGCATTATGCTGAAGATATGGGAATACCTAAGCCAAATGTTTACGGTGCTGGTAAGGAGACAATCAGGCACTTACAGCAGTTAACGCCAAATAAGTACCAACTAAAAAAAGCGCGTGTTAAGGTTGAAGATTATGACAAACTGGATCCGTTGGAGTTTGAGAGGCCAAAACTGGGGAGAGTAAATCACGCTATAACAAAAAAAGAATAAAGTTGACCTTCTTTTGATGGCCTAAACCCTTGCAATTACTAGGATTTTACAAAAATTGTTGCCCTTCTTGTTACCTTGTTTAGAAAGAAGGTAACGCACCTAGACCCTTGATATATATAGCTTTATAGCTGTTATGTTGACCTTGTTACCTTCTTTTTAACTCTCTATATAGGAAAAAAGCAGTATTTATATATATAAGGGTAAGGAGTTAGAAAGAAGGTCAACATGGTAACAAAGCGGTTTAACCCCTTGTGGCAGTAAGGCGGAGCCATGTTACCTAGAAGGTAACAAAAACACTAAAGAAGGTAACAAATTGAAGAAAAGGAGCTAAAAAATGAAAATCAAGCTATTTTATCAGAAACATAAGCAAAGCCTGGAGGAGTTTGAAAACCAGGTAAACAACTTTATGGCAGACGTTGAAGTTGTTGACGTGAAATATACAGAGGCAACTAGTGGCGACTATGAAAACTTGGATACACTCACAGGACTATTGGTCCTATATAAATAACAGTACAGGAGATAAACGACATGGCAAACAATGATTATTTAGAACAAGCAGAAAAAGACCGATTAGAACTTGAACAACATCGATTGGATTATATGGCTGATGATACACCCGTAGAAGCTGGTGATATTCCCAAGTTACTGGTGATAGCTAAAAAGTTACAAGAAGAAGATACCAGTCTGAACATTTATGAACTGTATAAGCACCCAGAAGCGCGTGCAAAGCTATTCTCACAGGTATCTGAAGCTTGTTATATGACTTTAAATGTAACACCAACACAAGCTCATAGATTAGCATTTTGCGACTATCTAGAACAACAATACGAAAAAATTCTAAAGAAAGTTATTGCTAGTACAGATAAACAGGCATTAGGAGAATTACTAGACCTGTTAGAATTACCAGCAGATACTGAAAAACAGTTTATCCGAGATATGGCAGTCAGCGGGCTATTATCCAAAGAATAAAACAAAGAGGCACGCGCCTCTTTTCGTTGTTTATCCAATAGATTTGGGTTTTTACAGTATAGGGATATTTTTGAATGGAAGTATTGTATATAGAGACATTTACCAGAGCTATGAAAAAGAAAGGGATAACCCAAGGTAAGGCTGAATTAGATGACTACCCCTTGACCATTGACCTAGATAACCTTTTTATTGTTATAGGTCGAGATAGTTTTGAATTGGCCAAAATACCAGGTACAAAAGGAGGGTATAGGTATTTCTTTCTTTGCCCTTATTGTGGTAGACGTTGCAGGAAACTCTACAAACGGTATTTATACTTTGGTTGTGGAACATGTCAGCAGATCCATAAGCAAACACTAAACCGCAGCAAGACAGATTGTCAGTATTATTGGGGGCTTGCTATCCGTGAAGCTAGGAAGATAGAGCCTAGTTATTGGCCAGAAAAAGGGTACGTTGATTATGACCAGTTTCCTAGTAGACCTAAAAGAATGAGGTCTAACACGTATTGGAGGCATTATAATAGGTTTTGTAAATACATAACTAAAGGCATTAAGTTATGGTTAAAATAACTGTTTTCCCAAACAAATAAACCGTCAAAACGTTCCAAAATTTGGTTAGATTTAGGCTAGGTAATACCAGTTTTTTAGGGAAGTTTAGGCGAGGTAGCGGGGGGATTTTTGAAGTACTTTTAGGTTTTACAAAACGAACAAATCCGCTCCGGTGGAACAAACGACAATGGAAAAAGCCTTGATATTATGGAGCTTGTGGGTGTTTTGTTGTTGTACTCTTTAGACTTTTAGTGTGTAAAAATATAGAACGTTTTAGGATTTTACGAAACGACGAATAGCCCGGGAAAACTATAAGGTAACCATAAGGTGGTCAAGTTTTGTACCCTAAGATTACCCTAAGTCGGACAACCTAAGAAGTACAAGGTTAGTACAAGGTGAGGATAAGAAACGATTATAAGATATGAGCTGAAAAAACGGTAAGGTTACGGTAAGGTATGAGGGGAGGCAGTACGTTATGGAACTCCGAGAGAACGCCGAGAAATGACAAAAAAGACAGCGTGCGCCGTCTCCTTGGTAAATATAATCAGTGCCTATATTTTACCATAAAGGAGAGGCGAGATGGAGAAAAGACAGCTAAAAGAATTGGCTAGGCGTAAACTAAGCGAGTTCCACAAGTGGCGGAACGTTGCAGGGTTTCATTATAGCTTGATAAGCGTAAGTGATGTGTGGACGGTTGAACTGTTTGACTTTAAGCCAGAAGAATTTGAGATGATGCGCCATGATTGGCAACGTGAAGCACCTTACGAAGTCAACGAGATTATAAAGGCTATTAATGCTATTGAGATACCACGCAGGAGGGCGACATTAGTCTTGAGTTATCTCATGCCCCAAAGACTAGGCACAAAAGAGCAAAAGAGTATTTTAAGCGTGGCCAGTAGTACATACCACAGAGACAAAGAGCTAGCCTTATTGGATTTTGCAAAACTATATAGAAACGGAGTAATCAAAACATTCACAGAGCAAGATTAAGGCACATTTTAGCGCGTGCTAACATGGTATAATAGATCTATCAGCAATCCCAAGACAATCAAAAAAAGCGTAGCTGATGACTACGCTAGTTCTTGCCTGCTGAACTCATAACTTAGGGCTACTGAAAGGCCCTTTTTTTGCTCCCCTTTTGGCGAACTTTGGGGGAGTATTTAACACTGTCTAATTATAAGTTATTTGGTTAGAAAGCCTATCATATTAGGGGTTAGGGAGTGTAAAGAACGTGTAAAGCTAAGTAATCTTAACTGTACAACAAAATGCTTTAATTTTAAGATTAGTATTTTTAAAGTCAGCTCTAAGGCTGGCTTTTTATAATGTTATCAGAATTATACAATCGAATGAATTAGCATTAAAATAAGGAGCTGAGACGCAGACAACTCAAAAAGTATAGCAAATCGAAATCGACGATGTAGTAAAGTTAATTCAAATGATTATAGTTCTTAGTTTGATGGTAGATAAATTGGTGATTAACAGGGTAAGACAATACTATCCCTGTTTGTCTTAATTATATCAGGCGAATTGGTAAAATTTTCTGTATGACATTATTAAAAAAACATTAGATGTGCTATTTAGAAGCAGGTATCAAGTAGCGAAAAATAGCTAAATATGATAAGATAAAAAGCGTATGTTTAACCTTTTAAGGCTCTTTGAAATTTAGGATGATATGCTGGTGGACGTCTTTTCTGAAAAGTGTGTTTTTTGGCTTGCTAGGTATCTTTTGATGTTCATTGAGTATAATAAGGGTTACAAAGGAGTATCGTATGACGTTGTTAACTATTGCTATTCCATCTTATAATGCAAGTGAGTATTTACACTATTGTGTAAATTCCTTGGTTATTGGGGGCAATCAAGTTGAAATTTTGATTATTAATGATGGTTCAAGTGATGAAACTGCTACTGTGGGGACTAGGCTTGAGGCGCAATTTTCTAATGTTCGTTTGGTTAATCAGGAAAATAAAGGGCATGGCGGAGCCGTTAATACGGGGCTTCGTGAAGCAAAAGGTCAGTATTTTAAAGTTGTTGATAGTGACGACTGGGTTGATAGCAGGGCCTATCTCAAGATTTTAGAGACTCTTAATCATTTGAATGAAGAACAGACACCTGTAGACGCTTTTGTTTCTAATTTTGTTTATGAAAAAGAGGGGCTTTCTCGTAAAAAAAGCATGCGCTATGATGGTATCTTACCAGAAGGACGTGTTTTTGGATGGGATGAGGTTGGCGATTTTTCAAAAGGTCAATACATGATGATGCACTCTCTCATTTATCGAACAGAACTCTTGCGTGAGGTCAATTTTGAACTACCAGAACATACCTTTTATGTGGATAATTTGTTTGTCTTTACACCGCTACAGGCAGTGAAAAACATGTATTATCTGCCAGTTGATTTTTACCGTTACTTTATTGGTCGTGAAGACCAATCTGTCAATGAAAAGGTCATGATTAAACGGATTGATCAGCAACTTAAGGTTAATAAGCTCTTGGTTGATCAGTTTGATGATGAGAAGATTGATCATCCGAAGCTAAGAACTTATTTGCTCAATCATTTAGAAATTACGACGGTGATTTCATCGGCTCTTCTTAACCGAGCTGGAAAACCTGAGCATTTAGCTAAAAAACAAGAACTCTGGGCTTACATCAAAGAAACGAATCCAAAACTCTATCGTGAAATCCGTAATGGTCTTCTTGGACAGTTAGTAAAACCGTCTGTGTTTCCAAGTCGTAAGGTGGCTAATGGAGTTTACCGTGTTGTCAGACGTATCTATGGTTTTAATTGATAGAGAAAATGAGTAACAAGAAGCCAAAATATCGATGTTTTGGCTTCTCATTGTTTTTGTTTTCTAAGCTTTGGTTGAAAGACTGTTCTAGGTGGATACTTGAAAATGAAGAAGTGTCTAATTGTATAGTGAATTGAATAAAGGTTAGGACATCGTTAAGTAGCTTTGACGAACGCTAAGTTCTATCAGTAGCTCCTTGCCTTGTCCTATTCCTTTCTCAATCCACTATAAATCTCCAATCAACCACTTCGTCAAAAGATTGATAAAATAGGAAGGCTGGGCAAATTTGCCCAGCCTCTCTTTTTGCTATTGAATGGAAATGTAGCCACCTTTACTCTTAATAATCAAATCTGCTTTAGCTTTATCTATTTTTTTCTGATAGCTACTGTCAGTATTGGTATTCTTTATCATCTTGTTGTCAATACTAATCGTGCCATGGCTTGCAAAGAAATCCATAGACGTTGATTTTAGGCTTTCTGAGGTTAATTGGAAATCAGTTGATAGGAAAGTGCCTGAGAGATTGATGTTACCAATTAAGTTGACATTGCGTCCTGTTAACTCACCTGCCCCCGTATAAGTAACATTTTCTAGTGTTCCACTATTGATATCAAGATGTCCATAAAGAGCGTTGCCGTACTGATCATACCAATAGTCACTTCCAAATTCGTCTTGCTCTTCTGTTTCTGGGTCGTCAACCTGTGTTGCTTTGAAGGTAACATTTTTGAAGTGAGAGTTTTCTAAAGATAGACTGGCGTGGAAGTTGTCAAAAGTGCTATTTTCAACGGTGCTGTTATCAAAGGATAAATGATTAATATCAGTATCAAAAGTGACATTGCTGAGGCGACTGTTATCAATTTGAGAACTGTAAGCACTTATTGTCCCATTGTTAATTGTCACATTGTCAAGATAGCTTATGCCACGTGCATTGATATTCTTAATTTTTAAATCGATTAACTGTGAATGATGAAAATTGAATTGACCATTTAAGTTTTCGAGAACTAGGTTTTTAGGAACAGTGATAATGGTTTCATTGTAATCTTCATTACCAGTACGTTCATTGAGAAGATAGCCCCCGGTCTCCATAAAGCCAGTGACAAAGGAACCACGTTCGGTTTGGTTGATAATAAGGGTCTCTTTATCTTGTTGAAGTGAGGTCTTTGGTCTAAATTTTTTATGTGCGTAGTAAGTTACAGTGACTTTATCAACATCACCAGATTTGACAGTGACATTGTAAAAACTATTGATGTCTAAATTTTTCACCTTATCAAACGTTTTGACTTCTTTGGTTGCCTTGGTGTTGTTTTTGATTCCTTCGATACCGCCTGTAGCTGCTCCGAAGGCTAGGAGAGAAAGTCCGACAACGACACTTCCTAGGCCAAAGAAAAGTAAGTATTTCCATTTGGTATTTGATTTAGTATTCATGAGATTTCCTCCATTTGCGCTTGTTCCAGAGGTTTTTAAGTGAGTTGCTCAGCCATTTTCCAAAAGCCATAAGACCTCTGCCGTAGAGTTTTGTTAAATAGAGGCTGAGTAGGAAAATGAGGACGCCGCCACCGATTGCTGCAAAGAATCCACCGAAGCCCATGGTCATGGCTGGCCAAGAGCTATTAAAGATAGTTAGGCTTTCTCCGAGTGTCACAAAGGCGATGATAATGGCTGCTACAGAGAGAAGGAAACCTGTTAGTAAGAGGCAGGCGATCAAGATAATCATGGCAATCACAAATCCAGCTAGTCCAATGAGTAAGGCTATGGCTGCTAAGAGAAGCCCTAGAAGAACACCAGCTACAAGAAATAATACAGGTGATGCCATCAGGATTAGACCAACCAAAAGAGCAATTTCTTTACCACTACGTGGGCGCTTGAAGAATTTATTGGATTGGAAGTCTTCTTTGCCGATAACATTTGCTAGGATATCGCTGGCTGCTTCTTGTGGTGTGCCTAATTCAGCTATAAGGTCGGCTTCGTTTTCTGGACCAGCTTCGTCAAAGTATTCGGTGAAGTAATCCATGGCTTCTTGAAAATCTTTTTTGGGGAGCTGCCGTAATTCTTTTTCTAGCTCCGCTAGGTACTCAGTCCTTGTCATGTCTTAATCTCCCTTCGATAATATCGTTGACTGCTGTGGTGTAGCTCAGCCATTCTCCTTTTAGAAAAGACACTTGAGCTCGCCCTAAATCGGTAATGGCATAGTATTTGCGTTTACGTCCTTGGTGCTCCTGGGTATAGGTCGTGACAAAGTGTGCACTTTCTAGTTTTTTGAGGATCGGATAGAGCGTGGACTCTTTTATGTTTGCGATGAGTTTGACGGTTTGGCTAATCTCGTATCCATAGGAATCTTCCTTTTCGACGATGGCCAAAATGAGAAACTCAATCAGAATAGCTGAAGTTGGAAAATACATAAGGCCCCTCCTTCTGATATGTGATTTCTTTATATATAAAATATATACCTATAAAGAAAAAAAGTCAATGATTTATGTGTAAAAATTTTATATAATTTTGAACAAGTTATTTTTCTGACATTTGCGACTAAAACTTTTATAATAAAAGACATGATGGATAAGATAAAAGAAAAGTTAGAAGGCTATACGGCAAAGCCTCTTGGTGTGACTAAACACTATGCAGTGCTACTTCCTTTGATTTGGGAAAATGACGAGTGGCAGGTATTGTATCAAATTAGGAGTCATACTATTTCTCAGCCGGGTGAGGTAGCTTTTCCAGGTGGGCGCGTGGAGGCTGGTGAAGCCTTTTCTCAGGCTGCGATTCGTGAAACGATTGAAGAACTTAATTTGTCTGCTGATGTGATTGAGCTTGTTGGCGAAATTGATTATTTTGTTTATCAAGATAGGGAGATTCATTGTTTTGTAGGGCAACTAATGATTGAAAATTGGCGTGACATCACGCCTAATAATGAAGTTGACAGACTGTTTACCATTCCTTTGCGCCAGCTTTTGGAAACAACCCCTACTTATTACAAATTGAAAGCAGATTTTCGTAAGGATTCTGATTTTCCTTTTGAGCGAATCAATCAGGGGGAAAATTATCGTTTTGGTCATCAAAATCGTAAGATTCCCTTTTATGAAAATGTGGGCGAAAACCTTTGGGGAATGACGGCACAGTTTACCCATCGCTTTGTGGAAATTTTACAAGGTAAGTAATAGTTATGGGCAGTTATGCTATGAGAGGTAGGTCGGAATGGCTGTGCTGATTTTTACAAAAAAAGTCAGAGTGTTACAATTTTGAGACAGCAAGATTAAATGTCAAAAATGGGAGACTATTTTAAACTTTTCATGCTTGCTTTATGATATGATGAGTATAGTTATTAAATGAAAAAGGAAATATTCACATGAAATTAACTAAAAAAACGTTGGTTGCTTCGACGACAGTAGCTACTCTTTTTGCAGTATCTGGTATGGAAGTGAGTGCTCAAGAAAACTCAACGCTTAATTGGACGCCACGTACAATTGCTGAAATTCAAGCTGATGCAGCAAAAACAAGCAATAGTAAGACTTATACGATTAAATTCGGTGACACGCTCAGCACAATTGCAGCTGCAACGGATGTCGACATGTATATTTTGGCTCAAATCAATCAGATCTCTAATCTGGATTTGATTTTTCCAGATACTGTCTTGAAACTTAGCTATGATGCTAATAATCAATTAACAGCTGTTGAAGTGACACCACCAGTATCTACTGGGTCTGTATCAGAAGTAGTTGATGAAATCCCAGTAACAGTGACTAATGAGACAGAAGTTACACCTAACACATCTGAGACTACTGCAGTAGCAACAGAGTCAGTTGTTACAGAAGAAACGACTGTTTCTGCTCCTCTAACAACAGAAGGAGAGACAAGTAGTGCTACTGAGGCCACTCCAGTTGTAGCGGAAGTCACAGAAGCGTCAATTACTGAAGAAGTGACTGTTAAACCAGAAGAACCCACTCAAGCTATTTCTGAAGCACCTGTTTCAGAGGAAACTGAGGTAGAACCGACTGCTCCAGCAGTAGAAGAAACAACAGAAGTTCCTATAGTGGAGACAACAACTGAAGCGACAACAATTTCGGCTGCGCCAGTTGTTGAGACTGTCACAGAAGCCGTTACAGCAGAAGAGACTTCAACTCCAACAACGTCACAAGCGCCAGCACCGTCTTCATCAGCCGTATCAAAACCAGAAAATGCTGGTTTGAAACCACATGTTGCTGCTTATAAAGAAGAAGTTGCAGGTCTTTATGGCATTACGTCATTTAGTTTATACCGTCCAGGTGATTCAGGAGATCACGGAAAAGGGCTTGCTGTTGACTTTATGGTTCCAGTAGGTTCTGACTTAGGTGATCAAGTCGCTCAATATGCCATTGATACGATGGGAGCTCGTAATATCTCATACATTATTTGGGAGCAAAAATTCTATTCACCATGGCCAAGTGTCTACGGACCTGCTTATACATGGAATCCAATGCCAGATCGTGGTGGCGTAACAGCTAATCACTATGATCACGTGCACGTATCATTTAATGAATAAAAATTAATCGAAAAAGTTCAAAATTTGTGATTTTGGACTTTTTTTAAATACGACATGCTGTCGTATTTAAAAAAAGCCTTTGAAACGTTGGTTTCATAGGCTTTTCTTATCTCAATTATTTTACCTCTGTAAAGAAAATGTTATTTTAATGAAGTATTATGATACTTAGAAAGCTTTATCTGACAGGCTTTATATCGGATAGAAAGCGAGTGATATATAGTGAATTATAGATTACTTGAAGTTTAATCAGTTATTTTTCAGTTATTTTGTTGACAAGCATCCCGATTCATGGTATAGTAGGTATACCAAGATACAAAAGGAGAAGGGATATGAGAATCTATAAAAGTGTTCGTTTAGCTTCTGTTACTTCTTTTTGGGTTGATGAATTAATCGAGTTTAAACAAAAACAGCTAGAGAAAGAGATAGCTCAAGGACTAATTGAAAAAGCAGAAAATAGTTTGTTGAGTGATTTTCCATTTTTAAATGGGGTTTCTAGGAATATTGCGTTTAAGGTTAGTTTTTCTAGTATTGTTGAAATGTGTTACAGAAATACTACTAGCTATGATAGTGAGGACTGGGATATGCTAGCACAAGAGATGGATAAGCTAAGCTTTAAAATAGATTCTGACGCTAGTACAACCCCTAAATTATATTTAGATGATGAAATTTGGAATGGATTAGAAAGCTATCAAAGAAAATTCATGGGGGAAAATAATAGACGAATTTTGAGGCTTTCTTATATTATAAAATTAGTCATTTTTGCTGGATATAAGCAGTATCAAAAAGAAATACTTTAAACCTTTTATTAGGTTTAATTTTATCCCGATATTGTATCCTAGTGTGACCACTAAGAATATATAAAGGAGATTCTATGATTAGAGCTTCACCAATACTTACCTCTTTAAAAATATTGACTATAACAACAAAATAGAAAATGGAGAAATATATATATGAAAACATTTAAAGAAATTTTCCTCAATGAAGGAATGGAAATGCCAAATATCAATGGGATTAAACGAGTACAAGGCTTTAATTCAGATAATTCAGTACCTTTTATATTAGATAATGACTCCCGAGAATTCCTAAAGAAAAATTTGCCATTTAGTGGTGTAATATATGAGGCAACCTTGAAGAAGTTAGCAGAAAACATCATTATTCTTAATCGTCAAAAACACCGTATTTCTGATGATTCTCGTATTAGAATAATGAATAGAGTAGTTTATCAAGGTTATAGGGAAACTTCTTTTTATACCTCTGTAATTGAAGCTTAGTGATGTTAGGGGGAGCTAACCCCTCCCCCTTTTGTTTTAAGAAAGGACAAATTTCATGAAAATCTACAAACTATTGTTTTATATAACTTATCCAGCGTTAGTCTTTTCTATTTACTTGCTATTAGATATGACAAGCGAATACGGAACTCCTTTAATAGAAACGGTTTTTGTTGCTGGGGGGTTCTTAGTTATCCCACTTTTGTTATGGTCGTTGGACATTATATCAGTTGAAAGCGTGAAGGAAGAGAGTGCTGATAATGAGAAGAATAATAAGGCGAGTGTTACGATGGAACAAACAGAGGCTTAGAACGGTTAAGCCAAACCTATACATTCCTATCATATATAGCAAAATAATTTCAAGATATTTTTATTGTGTTTTCGCAGTTTTAATTTTAGCTAGTGTCCTATTATTTCAAGAAAATATTATTAGTTCAATTGTTGGCATATTCTTTTTAGGGATGTTTTACCTTATATTCCGTTTTTGGAGGAAGTGTCAGCAGGCATACCTGAATGGAATCAACTATAATTTGCAATATATGATTGTCTCTAATAAATTTTATGAGAGTCAGGTTATCAATGGTATAGAACAAATCACTAATCATTTAGTTCTAAAATATAGGGAAACAGAACAGAATATAGAAATTTATGTTATGAAATATGGAGATAAATATAATGATTTAGCCTCTAAAATTGGCTCACTCTTATCTAGTTCTCTCTCTTTAGAGTTGGGAGAAATGGTAGAAACAGTAAATCAAGTAACCTATATTTTCCCTAAATTTGCTGAAAATAGGCTGACTTGGGAAGACACCCTCAAAACTACAAATTTGACAATCTCCGAGAAAGTAGGTTGGCAGTTTGGCTCTCCGCCTCACGCCCTTTTGGCTGGTTCGACCAAGTCGGGAAAAACGGTGATGCTAGAGAACCTTGTGGCTCAATACTTAACTTTAGGAGCTGAAATAAAATTGCTTGACCCCAAAAAAGGGGAGTTGTCTTGGCTAGTTGGTAAGAAATTAGAAGATAGATTAGGTTATAAGGTAGTTTATAATTCTCCTTTTCAGATTGCAGCAGGTTTAAGAGAGGCAGTAGAAGAGATGAACACTCGCTTTCAAGTCATGGGAGATAATCCAGAAACTTATATTTCCAAAGGAAAAGTATTGTCGTGGGCAGAAGTTAATGGGAACTATCCACTTGTTATTGTGTTAGATGAGGGGATTGCTTTCAAAACAGAGGCAGAGACTACTAAAGAAGGCAAGCAAGCCTATCAAGAGGCTATGTCTAATCTTGGAAGTTTATTGGTTAAATCAAGGCAAGCTTCTATAGAGGTCATAGTTGGCTTACAGAGGGCTTCAAGTGACTTCATTCCGACGTATATGAGGCAAAATTTTGGTACGGCTCTCTTATTGGGTTCAACAACTGCTGATTCAGATTCTTGTCGCATGATGTTTTCTAGTCAAGATATTGACTACAAGACTTGTGGTATTGGGACAGGTTACATTCAAATAGACGGAGTGATTCCACAGCCTCGATATGTTGAAGTACCTTTCAAGTCTGATGAACTAGACTTTGAAGAATATTTTGATAAGGCTTGCGACCGCTACTGGAGTATTAGAAATAATGACGGTCTTTCGGACTAGCGAAATAGGGCCGATTGCCCTGGAGGGGCAGAATCGAGCGGAGCGTTCCTCTTTTCGCTAGGAGAAAGAGCCAACCGACTGCTTTGCAGGAGGTCAGAAAAATCCCCCCAGTACTAATAGGGGGTGCACACATACATGAAATGTACTCTAAACCCTTGATACGTAAGGGGTTACGGCTTGTTGGTTATACCGAAGTCATTGAAACCCTTGTGGGAGAAGGGATTGAGTCGCTTTTCGTGTAGGATACGACTTTTTGAATAGAAAATGGAGTAATTATTATGACTTACAATATGACAGATACTACCCTTAAGATTGGGCAACTTGATTTGGATATGACACAGTTTGAAGTGCCGAAAAATATTGTTATTCTATCTGCTAAAGTAAATAATAGGTATAACGAGGTTAATGGCGAGAAAATCAAAACTGAAGAAGTTACGAAAATCACTTGTACTGCCCTTGATGCCGATAAAGTGAAAGTTCTAACTGAAATGGGAATTTCTACTGATGACTTGAAAGCTATCAACCTAGAAATTGTAGGTAATGTAGATAAGGTTGCTATGCTCGCTCAAAATGAATCACTTTTGAATGTTCCGATTGAGTTGGTTAAGCCGAAAGTTCGTTTAGCTTGGAACATGGCACGAAGTAACTGGGCAGGTGTTAAATTAGTATGTGAGGACATTAAAATTCTAGGAGCATAACCCTATGAATACAGTCAGAATTGATTATTTTGCAGTAACCGTTAAAAATATTCCTCCAGAAAGTGTTTTAACTGATATTCTTTTAATTCCTTTAGAAGATTTCACATTAAATAATTGGGGAATAAACAAGTACCAGCGACATTATGCTTGTTCTGAGATTAAAGTGTACTTTAATGAGGATAGACCTTCAATGGGGGTTTTTGTCGAATTAAAAGGGCAAGGTTGTCGCCAATATGAAGAATTTTTGGACGGTAACGAAAATAATTGGATAGCTTTGATAGGTCGGTTGTATCAGTATTCGGTTAATTTTACTCGCTTAGATATTGCTCACGACATATTTGACGGTAGTTTAGATGTTCAGCGAGTATATGACTATTGCAAGAAAGGTTTATGTATCTCGAAAGCAAAGCATTTTGAGTATCATGAGAAATCTGTCTTAGAAAATGGAGAACGAGTTGGAGAGACGGTTGCTATAGGTTCCAGAGGCAATCAGCAATGGTGTATCTACAATAAACGTATGGAACAACTTAGCAAGCAAGAACTTGTAGAATATCTCTTTTGGATTCGTGCAGAACTTAGATGTTGGCAGGAAAAGGCGAATATTATTGCAGAGCAGTTATTTCTGAAACGCCCTTTATCGTCTATCTATTTTGAGGCTATCAATGGTCATTATCGTTTTGTTCGTCCTAATGCGACAGATAGAAACCGTTGGAGAAGGAAAAAGGTCAAGTGGTGGATAGATTATCTTAAGACCGAAAATCAGACAGTTTTGAGTGTTGAACGAACAAAACCAACCCTACGACAGTCTGAGGCTTGGACAGAGAAACAAGTTGCAAAGACATTAGCAAAAGTCTATATAGCAAAATATCAAGCCTATGATGTTCAAAAGGCAGAAAATTACATTCAGAGCCTACTAAAAGAGGGATTGTCTCGGCTAACTGATAATGACGAAAAAGATATAGCGCAATATATTCGAGAGCAGAAAAGTTCTCCCTTATGGGGACAAAAAAAGACGACTTGAAAAACAAGTCGCCTCTAAAAATTAACTAACTAGATTATAACAAAAGAAAGGAATGTCTTCAATGATAGAGATTAAAACGAGGTCAGATTATGATTTAACCAAAAATTGGTATCGAAAAAAGGAGTTCTTAGATGAACTCTGGAAGGGTATGAAATTACCGACTTTGGATCACTATATTCGTCAAATGAGGAATAGTCCCTATTCTTTTGGAATTTGTGGAACTCATGGGAATGTTTTTATCCATGCAGAAGTTTTCAAGGATTGGTTTGATTATAAAATTTTCCATGAAAACGAGGCAGTTATTGCTTAGCACAAGGAGGGGAAAATGAAAGTAGGTAAGACTACTCGAGTTTTAACGGTCTATCAATGGAAACCAGACCCTTCTAAGAAAGGTAATGTACTTGTTAAATTTGCAATGAGGTATACTCACCCCTTGATAACAAAAAGTCGCTATAAGTATCTTACAGGAGGGGAAAATAAAGGGTGGTATTCTACTAAGGCAACACCGACAGGAAAAGATAGCAAGGGTCAAGATAAGCTAGTTATCTCTGATATAAAGAATAGTCAGCTGATTACGAAAGTTTCAAAGTTATTGAATGCAATGATTGATGAAACTGTATTAGAGTTGACTGGAGAGAAACCGAAAGAAATCGAGCCTAGTAAGACTGTACTTCTAAAAGACATAGCTAGACCGTATGATGAAAATAAAGAATTATACGGTTTAGCATTTAAGTGGTGGGTCAATAGGGTTAAACCTGCAAAGAATACTTTGAATAGTAGAGTTAGTGTATATAATCAGCATATTTTTCCTAATTTCAATGAAAACATGAGTTTTAAGCAGTTTTGTATGGAGCAAGAAAAAATGCAAAGTATTATTGATAATGCTACAGAAGGAATTTCAAAAAATATTCACATTTATCTTAAGATGATATTTGATTGGGCGGTAGAGCATGGAGAATTGACAATTTCTCAACACCCTATTTTAAACAAGAAGGTCAAACGTAAGACCCTTACAAGTGCAGAGGAGCAGGCGAAACTTAGGGAAGATATAGCTGAAAAATATCTTGAAGTTGATGAGGCTAATCAAGTATTTGATATTATTGAAAAGTGGACAAAGAGACACAATAATGAACTAGTGGCGGATGTTTTAAGAATAATCTATTTGACAGGAATGAGACCAAGCGAAGCCCTTGGATTGAATGAAGATATATTAGATTTCAAGAATAAACTTATCAAAGTACATTGGCAACGAGCAAGTCACAACAAGAGTGATAAAGAAATGGTTGAACAAAGGTTG
Source organism: Streptococcus hillyeri (assembly GCF_003686955.1). Taxonomy (GTDB): domain Bacteria; phylum Bacillota; class Bacilli; order Lactobacillales; family Streptococcaceae; genus Streptococcus; species Streptococcus hillyeri. The sequence goes on along the minus strand of NZ_RCVM01000008.1, from coordinate 1,396 downwards.
ACCGATGAGAAGGAACGATATAGGGCTATTCTAAAGACCAAAGAGAGCGTTAGAACTATTCCAATGTCTCCTAAAGTGGAAGAGATTTTATTGAAGTATATTGAGAGAAATAGATTTCAAGCACGCTTTAACCCTACTTATAGGGATATGGGATATATCTTTACCAGAATTTATGTCAAGGGAAAGAATCAGCAGGGCAGTCCTTTGTACCAGTCAGAAATCTCAATGTTTCTGCGTGGTGGCTCTAGTCAGTCTGCAAAATATAACAAGAAGAGTGGAAAACCTTATGCAGATATTGATGATTTAGTAGATTTTGGGAGACCTATTCATATAGTGCCTCATATGTTCCGACATAGTTTTGTTTCAGTTATGGCAGATAAAAAAGTTAGTTTGAATGTTATCCGAGAATTTGTAGGACATTCCGAGGATAGTAAGGAGATAGAGAAAATTTATCTTCATGTAATGCAGAAAGGAAAACATAAGATTGAACAGGCTATGATAGATTTAGCAGAAATAATTATTTGATTTATTTTAATCAGTTAAAATTCAGTTATCTTGCTAAAATCAAAAGAAAAAAGCCTTTGAAACGTTGATTTCAAGGGCTTTTCTTATCTCAATTATTTTACCTCTGTAAAGATTACGTGTTTACGCAATTTTGGTGAGTATTTTTTCAATTGAAGACGGTCTGGAGTGTTACGTTTGTTTTTTGAAGTAAGGTACAAGCGTTCACCAGATTCTTTGTGTTCAAGTGTAATATTTACGCGCATGGTATCTCCCTTCTATTATTTAGCTTCGTTAGCTTTAGCGATTTTACGTCCTTTGTAGTATCCTTTAAGCGATACACGGTGTGAACGTGAGTAATCTCCAGTTGTTTCGTCAAATTGTACTGATGGAGCAGTCAATTTGTAGTGTGTACGACGTTTGTTTTTCTTCGCTTTTGAAGTGTGACGTGCAGGTACTGCCATTTTCTTTATTTTCCTTTCAAGTGTGTGTTTCGGCTTTCGCCAACTTTAACAGTATATCAAAAGATTTTTGTAAAGTAAAGTTACTTGACAGTTTTTTATGATAAATTTGCGATTTTTTGTAAAAAGCCAAATTTCAAGTTCAAGTTAGGCAGTCTGTAAAAACTCTATAGGAGATTTATAATTGAATAGTTTCTTTGGATAGTTGTTAATCCAGTTTTCAATAAATGCGACTTGTTGTTGAGTCGCATTTTTGCTTCCCTTAGGCAACCAACGCCGGATGAGTCTATTATGATTCTCATTAGTCCCACGCTCCCAAGAAGAATACGGGTGGGCATAGTAGATATGAGCAGGGTCAAAAACTTCTGCTAAACGACTGAACTCAGCCCCGTTATCAGCTGTGATAGAGTTCATTTGATAATCCTTGAGGATTG
>NZ_RCVM01000083.1 GCF_003686955.1 Streptococcus hillyeri | reverse complement strand
CAACTTTTGTTGTATTTGGAATCTTAACGCGAGTCACGCCTTCGCGGATTTGCGCTGGAATGACCAACTCAACTTGTTGACCTGCCAACTCACCTGCGTTTGCGAAGTCTTTCATTGTCGCTGTAACGGTTTGACCGTCTACTTTAACATCGAAGAACTTAGCGGCGTCACCTGTAATTGTTGGTGTTCCTTTAACCATCAAGTCGTTGTCAA
>NZ_RCVM01000082.1 GCF_003686955.1 Streptococcus hillyeri | reverse complement strand
ACAATCGTACGAACTCCATCTTTACCTTCTTGAACGACACGCGTTTCACCCTTCGCTAACTCTGGGTTCTCACGCGTTTGTTTCTCAAACGGAATCACTTCGGTCTTGGTTTCATCTTTAACGACTGGCACAACAATTGGCGTTCCCGGAATAACGGTGACTTCTTTTGTGCCAACTTCAATCACTTCTTCAACTGCTGGAGTAGTGATTTCTTCACTAACCTTGTTACGTTCAGTTT
>NZ_RCVM01000081.1 GCF_003686955.1 Streptococcus hillyeri | reverse complement strand
ATGAGTCTGCGTCGTAAGAAATATGCCCTAAGTCTGTCCTTTGACAAGTATTTAAAACAATTGCTTTAGGGCAAAAAACTTTCAACACTTGCAAAATGGAAATAGAAGATTTCATGCGTTTGTCGTGACTAACTGAACGTAGAATGATTGAACGTTGGCTTCAAGAAGGGCTCTCAAATCGTGAAATCGCTAGGAGATTAGCTAAAGCTCCTCAAACCATTCACAACGAAGTCAAACGTGGTCAGGTTAGACAA
>NZ_RCVM01000080.1 GCF_003686955.1 Streptococcus hillyeri | reverse complement strand
CAATCCTCAAGGATTATCAAATGAACTCTATCACAGCTGATAACGGGGCTGAGTTCAGTCGTTTAGCAGAAGTTTTTGACCCTGATCATCTCTACTATGCCCACCCGTATTCTTCTTGGGAGCGTGGTACTAATGAGAATCATAATAGACTCATCCGGCGTTGGTTGCCTAAGGGAAGCAAAAATGCGACTCAACAACAAGTCGCATTTATTGAAAACTGGATTAACAACTATCCAAAGAAACTATTCAATTATAAATCT
>NZ_RCVM01000007.1 GCF_003686955.1 Streptococcus hillyeri | reverse complement strand
TATATTTTGTCATAGTAAGGACTCATTTCTAACACAAACGTCTCAGACTTAATTCCACCATAAAAATCCGTTTTAGACTAATTTCCACTTCGAAAGCTAAAGTGGAAATTACTTTGGGAAATTACCATAAAGCTAAATAAAGTGAAAGCCTTTGCTTTTAGAAAGCGGAAATGACAATCTTATGGTATAATGAAAATGATATTATGACAAGTAAAGGAATGAATGATAACTATGGAAAAGCAGAAAGTTGCTGTTTTAGGGCCTGGTTCATGGGGAACAGCTCTAGCCCAGGTGCTCAATGATAACGGCCATGAGGTTCGCCTCTGGGGAAATATTCCCGAACAAATTGATGAAATTAACACTAAACACACTAATACGCATTACTTCAAGGACATTATCCTAGATGAAGGTATCAAGGGCTATAAAAACCTTTCAGAAGCTATTGACGGTGTTGACGCTATCCTCTTTGTAGTCCCAACAAAAGTGACACGTTTAGTGGCAAAACAAGTCGCAGAAATTTTGAAACATAAAGCTGTTATCATGCATGCTTCAAAAGGCCTTGAGCCTGGCACTCACGAACGCTTATCAACTATTTTAGAAGAAGAAATTCCAGCAGAATACCGTTCAGATATCGTTGTTGTTTCAGGGCCGAGTCATGCCGAAGAAACGATTGTTCGTGACATCACCTTGATTACAGCTGCCTCTAAAGACCTCTTAGCTGCCAAATATGTTCAAACTCTTTTTAGCAATGATTATTTCCGCCTTTATACCAATACAGATGTCATCGGAGTTGAAACAGCTGGCGCTTTAAAAAACATTATCGCTGTTGGAGCAGGTGCCCTACATGGACTTGGTTACGGTGATAACGCAAAAGCTGCAGTCATCACACGTGGCCTAGCTGAAATTACACGCTTAGGCGTTAAAATGGGTGCTGATCCACTCACCTATAGTGGTTTATCTGGAGTAGGCGATCTCATTGTTACCGGTACTTCTGTCCACTCTCGTAACTGGAGAGCAGGTGACGCCCTTGGTCGCGGCGAAAAACTCGAAGACATCGAACGTAACATGGGGATGGTCATCGAAGGGATTTCTACCACAAAAGTTGCCTATGAAATTGCTCAAGAATTGGGTGTCTACATGCCAATCACAACAGCTATTTATAAAACCATCTACGAAGGCGCTGACATCAAAGAAGCCGTCCTTGGTATGATGAAAAATGAATTCAAATCAGAAAATGAATTCTAAAATAATAAATTCTATAAATACGGAGGACTTATGAAAAAAGTTAGAAAAGCCGTCATTCCTGCCGCAGGTTTGGGTACTCGTTTTTTACCAGCGACAAAAGCTCTTGCCAAAGAAATGCTTCCTATCGTTGATAAACCAACGATTCAGTTTATCGTTGAAGAAGCCTTAAAATCTGGTATTGAAGAAATCTTAGTGGTTACAGGTCGTGCCAAACGTTCCATCGAAGACCACTTTGACTCAAATTTTGAATTGGAATACAACCTTCAACAAAAAGGGAAAAAAGATTTGCTGAAATTAGTTGATGAAACCACTGATATTACACTTCATTTCATCCGTCAAAGTCACCCACGTGGTCTCGGTGATGCTGTTTTACAAGCCAAAGCCTTTGTCGGAAATGAGCCTTTCGTGGTTATGCTTGGTGATGACCTGATGGATATCACCAATGATAAAGCTCTGCCATTGACCAAGCAATTAATCAATGATTTCGATGCAACACACGCCTCAACCATTGCTGTTATGCCAGTCCCGCACGAAGACGTTTCTTCCTATGGTGTGATTGCACCACAAGGAGAAGGCGTTAACGGACTCTATAGCGTTGATACGTTTGTTGAAAAGCCCACTCCTGAGGAAACACCAAGTGACTTAGCCATCATCGGTCGCTATCTCTTAACCCCTGAAATTTTTGATATTTTAGAAAATCAAAAACCTGGAGCTGGAGGAGAAATCCAATTAACAGACGCTATTGATACTTTGAATAAAACTCAACGTGTTTTTGCCCGCGAATTCAAAGGAAGTCGTTATGATGTCGGAGATAAATTTGGTTTTATGAAAACTTCAATTGATTACGCCCTCCAACACCCACAAGTCAAAGATGATTTGAAAAACTACATTATCGAACTCGGTAAAAAACTTGATAGTAGATCAGAAAAATAAAGCCAAAAAGCACCTAGAGCAAATCTCTGGGTGCTTTTATTTTTTGTCATATCCTTTTTTCTTGAGTCAAATTTCTCACTCTTTGAACATCAATTCCTACTGATTACCAAATAATCACACGGTCGCTTGGTTCACGCCACATGCCGTCTCCATCTTTGACATCAAATGTTTCATGGAACTCATCAAAGTTTGGCAACTGAACATTGGTACGCAATTTACCTGGTGCATGAACATCAACTGAAATCAAGAGTTTCAAGTATTCTTCACGCGCCTTCATACGCCAGATAGTCGCAAAGTTAGTGAAGTAGTCTTCTGCTGAGAAATCATCTTCTTTCTTAGCTGCTTCTAGGGCTGCTGCCAAACCACCTAGGTCTGCTACATTTTCTGATACGGTCAATTTACCATTGACCTTGCCACCAGCAAAATCAATACCGTCAAATTGAGCCACAACCTTGTCCGTACGTTCTTGGAAGGCAGCGTAATCTTCTTCTGTCCACCAATTATTAAGACTACCATATTCATCAAATGACGCACCATTCGTATCAAAGGCATGCGAAATTTCATGGGCAATCACCGCACCAATACCACCATAGTTTGCAGACGATGACTGCTCTAGGCTATAAAATGGTGCTTGCAAAATAGCCGCTGGGAAGACAATTTGGTTCTGTTGTGGGTCGTAATAGGCATTAACCATATGAGCAGGCATGTGCCATTCGCTACGGTCAACTGGCTTATTCCACTTACTCCAGCTATGAGCAATCGAAATCTTCGCTAAGGCTTGTGCATTTTCCAAAAGAGTTAAGTTCTCATCGATCACTTTTTTAGCATAAGTTTCTGGTAATTTCTCTGGATAGCCAATGTGTGGTGTGATCACATTCAACTTGGTGATAGCCTTGTCACGTGTTTCAGGTTTTAGCCATTCATTTTTAGAAAGACGGTCTTTGTAGACAGCAATCATTGTCGCCACTTTCGCTTCAACATCTGCTTTAGCCTCAGCTGAGAATTTTTCACCAGCGTACCATAAGCCTAGAGCTTGGTTAAACGGCCCTTGAGCCAAGTAAAAGGCTGCTTTCTTTTGAGCCATTGCTTGAGGCGTTCCTGAAAGCGTGCGAGCATAAGCTCCAGATAACACGCGGATTTCCTCTGTCAAATAAGACGTGTAAGCTGTCGCTGCCCCGTTAAGCAAAACTGCCTTCAAGAGTGGCCAATTCTTTTCTGAATAGTACTCCGCCGCAAATTCTGTCCAGAATCTTTCCTCAGGAACGATGACTTTATCTGGCAATGTGCCAAGAATTTCTGTCACAATCTTATCCAATGGCAACTCTGGTGCTAATTTTGTAAAATCAGCCCAGTCATACGGATGATAGAGTTTGGCATACTCTGAACCTTCTTCGCTAGATAGGACATATTTGGCAACCTTAGCATCAAGTTCAATAAACTTGTCCAACATGTCTTTGATTTCATCATCAGAAAAACCAAATTTAGCTAGTAAGTCTTCCTCACATTTGCGCCATGTAGCTAATAATTCCTCACCATTTTTTTCAGGCTCTGTGTAGTAGCTTGTGTCTGGCAAAATCGTTGGTGGTGCAGAAGCCCACAACACATTTGTCCTAGCATCCATAAAGTCTGGTGAAACACCAAACCAAAAGACATTCGGCTTACCAGCCATTTCCAGCTCTGCCATTTTATTAGCAAAAGAAGCAAAGCTATCAAAGTTTTTGTATTCCTCGATTAACGGCTTCACTGGCTCAACACCAAGGCGCTCACGCGTTTCAAAATCTGAAACCAGCTTGTGGTATTTAACAAAATTTTGCAGAATGCTATCTTCTGGAACATCATTTCCAGCCAACCACTGATCGGTGGTCTCAAGCATTAAATCCTCAATTTCATCAGCTAAATCTGAAAAGCCACCTGTACGAGGTTTGTCATCTGGAATGACTGCTGTTTTTGCCCATTCACCATTGACAGCATCGTAAAAATCATCTTGTAAACGTATCATCGTTATCCCTTCTAATCTTTAAAGTGCTTACAATTATATCAAAAAAAATCTCAGAAATCATTAACTAACCCCATACCTAGATAATCTTCTTGAAATAGCAAAATAGTCCTACAACCGTTGGTATCACTACTATTTGTCAATTTTAATAAACGCTTCTTAAGATTATCATTAGCTAATCTTAAGGTAAAAATTAAGGTAATATTGGTTTGGTCTATAGGAAAAATTAACACTTGTCTGTTAAGATATAGGTATAAAACTAAGACTAATCAAACTCATCACAGCCATACCGCTATTAAGATGAAAAACAGTCTTTTAACCATAAAAGGAGGATACCATGTCCAATACATTTTTAACAACCAAGAAATTCGTGCAATCGCTCTGTTTAGCCACACTTACAGCTTGTGTTTTAAACATTTCAAATACCGTTACTCATGCGCAAGAACAGGATAAGACTCCTATCACTCAAGAAAGCAGAGGCACCACTAAACCCTGGATGGAGCTTGAGGCTGAATGGCTTTCGGAGGAAGATTACAAAACATTATATAAAGCTGAAGATATTCCATACCGCCTAAAAGTATTGGAAGAGCGTCGCCTATTTTTAGAAAACATTATCGCAGAATCATTTATTGACCATCCTGAAAAATCCGAAAGACCACAATTAATTGAACGCTACTTGCAAATTGTTCGAGAAATTGAAATTTTAGATTCTATTCAAAAGGGACGTCTATAAATATACTCCCCTATCAACTGACGACTAAGCAACACTAACTAATAAAAATCATAAAATTGGCTCTAGAAGACTGTGATGTGCCTCCTCACAAGCAATCTTCTAGAGCTTTTTGAGTATAAAAATCCTATAAAACTTCCTATAAGCGCTATCCATCTTATTAGAAAGTACCTTATGGAACCATCAGTCAGGTCACATGAAATGAACTCATGACCTATGATACCTATAGTATTATTCAGAGTTACACTGGATTATTTTCCACTTCTATGCACACATTGTAGACAAAAAAAGACGTTCACCTCAGCTGTCTGATAGCCACTCACCATAATCAAAAAATCAGCTCGATAAACCTTATCGAACTGACTATTTCATTAAAATGGACTATTTGCCTCAGATTCGTCTCTAGCAGCTTTTTCTTCAGCAGATAACTCTCCTTTAGAATAGGAAGCATTTCCAAAACCATGCCAGCTACCATCAGCTTCAAATACAATAGGGGTGTAACGACCATCTCGGATATCAAATCCAATAGAACGCTCAGAACCTCCAACACCACCTAGACCTGTAATTCCTGGAAGGAGGGCAATCGCACTACCACTGTAGTTTTCAATGCGATAAACTCCTGGATTGACTTGGGTTAATTGACCAATAGTTGCAGAAGTACGCTCCACTCTGACAGCCTTATCATGGCGATTGTATTCTGAAACTGATGAAATAGTACCGTCAGCTCCGATCGTAAATTCGACACTATCAGCTTGTAGACTACTACCTGACCATGTCCCTACAACCTCCAATGGCAATGAGACTGAAGTTGATTGTTGAGAACCAGCTTCTGAAACTTTAGAATCTCCAGTAGATAAGGCACCTTTATGATAAGCAACCCTAAAATCATGCCAGCCATCTTCCCCGAAAATAATTGGAACAAATTGTCCGTCTCTAATAGTAAAACCTGTGTCTGGAGATTTTCCCCAGCCTCCTAATCCTGTAATTCCTGGCAAGAAAGCTTTGCCATCTCCCGTAAATTTTTCAATACGATAGACATCAGAAGAATCTTCGACTAATTTTGTGATATAGCCTGTTGCCTCCTCTGTACGAGGATAATCGGTTTGACTGCCATATTTTGAGACACTGTAAAAACTACCGTCAGCTCCGATCGTAAATTCGACACTATCAGCTTGCAAACTACTGCCTGACCATGTCCCTACAACTTCTTTAGGCATATTAACGCCGGCTTCATCTTTTGCTTTATCTGATTTCTGTCCGTCCGCTACTTTAGATTTTGAATCACTATCTTTAGAAGATTGTTTTGGAGACAAACCAGTTTTGTCTAATTTTGTCACTTCAGACGTTGAAAAACTATCTGATTGCCGATAACTACAAGCTCCCAGAAAAAGAACAGACATAATGGTTACCATTGATAAAATAGAAGATTTTTTCATTGCTAGAACTCCTTGTTTATTTTTCACTTACATTATATTCTTTTTGTAACATAATTGCAATATTTTATCTCAAAAATGTAATATTTTTTATTTTTCAGTAATAATATCTATCCAAAATCAAAATGAGCATTTTAGAGTCTTTAATACCATTAATAGACCACTGAACGAAGTGAGGCTAAAATGTTTCTTTCGCTATAGTAGTATTCTTATTAGTGAAACTGTCCAGTGGACAGTTTCAGCCTGAGCTTAGAAATTAAAAAGCGAGGGTAATTTGCTTGCTAAGAACGGATTTTTGGGAGAACTACAGAAATTGAAAGTCAATTTCGTAGTAGTTCCCTCGCAAGGATGAGTAGGGCGGACGCTGTCGAGTCGTCGACAAGTACAGCCAATCATCTACTGCGATAGAGATAGGCTCAAAAAATAGCAATGAAACTCCGAAGGAGGTTTTGATGTTGACTTTGTCAGCTCTATTTCCCATCTCAAAAGGTTCCCAAAACCTTATCGACTGTGACGAACTCTGTTCGTCTTATTTCCCACCTCCAAAGGTCTCCCAGACCTTTGGAGCGTCCGCACTTTTAAGAAAGAGATAAAAAAGTAATTTTTGATTTTTGTTAAGTATAAATTTCAAGATTATTAACCTAAAAAGCATAAAATCATGGGTAACTCCCTGTTAATTGGGGAGCTACCCATGATTTTATGCTTTTTGGTATTTTCGTTCAAAGACTTATAGATACCTAACTACTAACCATTTTTAGAAACGCTACCGCATTTTCTCATCTACCACCTCAGTTGGAGATTCTTTGTTTTGAAAAGCCTTATGGCTTTTCAAAGCTAAAGAGTCTATCCAACTGAGCCCTCCATTTCATAGGCTATGAGTCTGTTCAGCTCAACGGCGTATTCCATTGGAAGTTCTTTGGTGAATGGTTCAACAAATCCCATAACAATCATTTCTGTGGCTTCGCTTTCTGACAAGCCTCGGCTCATGAGGTAGTAAAGTTGTTCTTCTGAGATTTTTGAGACTTTAGCTTCGTGTTCCAGAGCAACTTGTGAGTTGTGAATTTCATTGAATGGGATGGTATCTGATTTTGATAAGTCGTCCATCAAGATGGTATCACATTCAATGTGGCTGACTGATTTGGCTGAATCCTTACCAAATGTCACTTGACCACGATAGTTTACCGCGCCGCCACCTTTTGCAATAGACTTAGACACAATTGATGATGAGGTATGCGGTGCGTTGTGAATCATTTTTGCCCCTGTATCTTGGTTTTGTCCTGTATTAGCAAAGGCGATGGTTAGCATAGTCCCACGCGCACCTGGGCCATCCAAATATACCGCTGGGTATTTCATGGTTGTTTTGGCACCAAGGTTACCATCAATCCATTCCACAGTTGCATCTTTAAGAGCGCGCGCACGTTTTGTCACCAAGTTATACACATTGTCTGACCAGTTTTGGATAGTTGTATAACGGCAATAAGCGCCATCAAGGGCAAAGATTTCAACAACCGCAGCGTGCAAACTGTTGGTTGAATAAGTCGGTGCTGTACAACCTTCAACATAATGGACACTTGCTCCTTCATCAACGATGATGATGGTACGCTCAAACTGTCCTGTATTTTCATTGTTAATACGGAAGTAAGTTTGTAGTGGCACGTCTACCTTGACACCTTTTGGCACGTAGATGAAGGTTCCACCTGACCAAACCGCTGAGTTTAGCGCAGCCAATTTATTATCCGTAGGAGGAACCAACTTGGCAAAGTATTGTTTGAAAAGGTCAGGGTACTCTTTCAAAGCAGAGTCTGTATCGGTAAAGATAATCCCTAGTTTTTCAAATTCTTCTTTCATATTGTGGTAAACCACTTCTGATTCGTACTGAGCTGAGGCTCCTGCCAAATAAGCACGCTCTGCTTCTGGAATCCCAATGCGTTCAAAGGTTTCCTTGATTTTCTCGGGAACATCGTCCCATGAACGTGCAGGCTTATCAGATGGTTTTTGGTAATAAATAATATCGTCAAAATCAATCTCAGAAAGGTCTGCTCCCCACTCCTGCATCGGCATTTTATTAAAGGCCTCAAGGGATTTCAGACGAAATTCTAACATCCATTCTGGTTCGTTTTTAGCTGCTGACAACTGGCGGACAACAGCTTCACTTAGCCCCTTACCAGTTGAATAAATCGGTTCCACATCATCGTGAAAACCAAATTGGTATTCCCCAAGATCAATCGGTTTTGGTTCTACAATTTCATTTGTTTCAGACATATTTTTCCTTTCTTACTAAGGTCGTCACTAATTCATCAATCTCTTCTCTTACATTGCTTCTCGTTCAATCGCTTTTTTGAGTGCATTCCAGGATAATGTCGCGCATTTAATCCGTTGTGGAAATTTAGACACACCTGCCATAAAGGCTGCGTCGCCTAAATCTTTTTGACGGTCATCGGACTGCCCTTGCACCATTTCAGAGAAAACCGTTGCCAAGGCTAGTGCCTCTTCTTTGGTTTTTCCAATCACTGCATCAGTCATCATGCTTGATGAAGCTGTTGAAATCGTGCAGCCTTCGCCTGCAAAGGCAATATCTTCAATCACGTCGCCATCAAATTTGACCGTTAAGGCAATCACATCCCCACAGGTTGGGTTATTGAGTTGAATAGCTTCAACCCCCTCTAAAATCCCATGGTGATGCGGGCTTTTAGAATGATCGGCAACCACTGCCATGTAAAGGCTATCTAATCTAGAAAGTGCCATTGAAAAACTCCTTCGTCTTATGAACCGCTTCAATCAATTTGTCACAATCTTCCTTGGTATTGTAAAGGTAAAGACTTGCACGAACTGCTGACGATAAACCAAGATGATTGATTAAAGGTTGCGCACAATGGTGTCCCGCACGTACAGCCACACCTTCGTAATCAAGAGCAGTAGCCACATCATGTGGGTGTAACCCATCAATATTAAAAGCTAATACTCCAGCATGTTTTTCAGGGGCTTTTGGTCCATAAACCGTCACCCCTTCAATTGCCTGTAACTGAGGCAAGAGATAGCTAACCAAGTCTTGTTCATAAGCATGAATGGCGTCCATCCCTAGCTCGGTCAAATAATCAATCGCTGCTCCCAGAGCAATGGCTCCTGAGATATTTGGCGTGCCTGCTTCAAATTTCCACGGAAGTTCTTTCCATGTCGCCTCTTGTTCGTAGACAAAGTCAATCATCTCCCCGCCAAATTCGACAGGCTTCATGAGATTAAGAACTTCTTCTTTGCCATAGAGAACACCGATACCAGTTGGTCCTAGCATCTTGTGACCTGAAAAAGTCAGAAAATCACAATCCAATTCTTGAACATCCACAGCCATGTGAGGAACTGATTGCGCTCCATCTACAACCATATAAGCACCAGCTTGATGAGCTAGCTCTGCAATTTCTTTAACAGGATTGATACAACCTAGGATATTTGACACATGGGCAAGACTGACAAATTTTGTTTTTGCAGTCAACTTCCCTTTCAAGTCTTCCATATCCAGCTCACCATCTTTTAGATAGACATAAACGAGCTTCGCCCCTGTTTTCTGACAAGCCTGCTGCCAAGGAATAATATTAGAGTGGTGTTCCATGATCGAAATCAGAACTTCATCACCAGGCTGTAAAATCTGCTCTGCAAATTTGCCAACCCAATTTAGACCTGTTGTCGTTCCTCTGGTAAACAGAATTTCTTTGGTTGATCTCGCATTAATAAAGGAGCGAACTTTCTCACGACTGGCTTCATATTTAGCTGTCGCACGTTCTGCCAAGGTATGCACGCCACGGTGAACATTGGCATTATCCTCCAAGTAATACTGGTTGATGGCATCCAGCACAGCTTTGGGCTTTTGAGTCGTTGCAGCACTATCAAGATAAACAAGGGGCTCGTCATTGACGATCTGGTCTAAAATCTCAAAGTCTTGGCGAATGTTTTGAACATCAATCACTGCTTTTCCTCCTTGTTTCCCTTATTTCAATTGATTTCATTCATCATATTTTAATTCGTTTCTGATAGCACAATAATTGGCTTTAACGCTTATCCAATTTGCTATCTAAAACAGCAATCATTTCATCTCGAACAGCTTTAACTGGGATTTCTGTAATCACAGCTCCCAAGAACCCTAGGATAACCAAGCGTTCTGCCGTTGCTTTATCCAAACCACGGCTCATCAAGTAATACATGTCTTCTGGGTCAACCTGACCAATTGAAGCGGCGTGACCTGCTGTGACTTCATTTTCGTCAATCAAAAGAATTGGGTTGGCATCTGAGCGAGCTTGGTCTGATAACATCAAGACACGGCTCTCTTGTTGAGCATCCGCCCCTTTAGCCCCTTTTACGATGTGACCAATGCCATTGAAAGTCAAGGTTCCACGTTCTAAAATAACACCGTGCTGTAGGATATGACCAACAGAATGATTTCCGTAATTAGTCACACGGGTATCAATTCCTTGCACCTGACGACCACTTGAAGCTGCGACAACTTTCAGATTAGCATGGCTTCCATTTCCAATCAAATCACTGTCAAAATCCGCCACAATATTGCCTTCATTCATCACACCGAGAGCCCAATCCACAGTCGCATCAGCCGCATGGCGAGCACGGCGACTGAGATAAGCCGTCACATGTTCTCCAAGACGGTCAATCGCTGCAAATTTAATCTGGCTTCCTGCACCTGCAATGACTTCAACAGAAACATTGGCAGAAACCTCCTGAGAACCTGAACCAATGGATTCAAAGCGCTCAAGGTAACTAAATTTACTATTTTTACCAGCAATAATCAGAATGTGTTTATTAAACGGCACAGCACTCTCACTATCCTGCAAGAAAATGCCTTCGATAGGCTCCGCAATTTCCACATTATCTGGCACATAGAGCACCGCTGCGCTATTAAAATAAGCATAGTTATAGGCAGCTAGTTTGTCCTCATCACTTTTAACCGCAGAAGCAAAATGCTTCTCAACCACCTCTGGAATCTCTTCCAAAGCTGAATAGAGGTCTGTAAAAATAACCCCTTGCTCAATCAAAGTCATCGGCAATTGTTCCAGCACCGTTTGTGTTCCCACTTGAACGAGCTTTGGATTATCCCCTAAAGCCGTAAAATCAGGAACATTGCCAATTTCTTCAGTCTCCGTCAACGTCCCATCACCTAGGTTCCAACGGTGAAACTTCACACGCTCAATTTTAGGTAAAGCCAAAGTTTCCAACTTGTCAAAAGCTGATAAACGAAGTTCTGCTAACCAAGATGGCTCTGCCTTTAGTTGTGAGAAGTTTTGAATAACTTGTTTACTCATCAGTTCTCCTTTTAGTCTTCGTCATGTTCATGGTATTCAATACCAAGTTCTTCCGCAATCTTGACATACCCTTCTTTTTCAAGACGAGCTGCTAACTCCGCACCACCTGACATCACGACACGACCTTCCATCATCACATGGACAACATCTGGTGTGATGTAGTTCAACAAACGTTGGTAGTGAGTGATAATCATCGCACCGAAGCCCTCACCACGCATCTCATTAACCCCTTTTGAAACGACTTTAAGGGCGTCAATATCAAGGCCTGAGTCAATTTCATCAAGCAAAGCAAACTTTGGTTCAAGCATTAGAAGTTGTAAAATCTCATTACGTTTCTTCTCACCACCTGAAAAACCTTCGTTGAGGTAGCGCTCTGCCATTTCTTCTTTCATGCCAAGTAATTCCATCTTTTCATCCAATTTTGTGATGAAATCACGTACTGAAATCTTATCTTCATCTTCCTTACCAGCATTCATCGCTGCACGGATAAATTCCGCATTGGTAATTCCTGGAATTTCTGATGGGTACTGCATCGCAAGGAAAAGTCCTAGACGAGCACGCTCATCCACTTCCATTTCCAAAATGTTTTCCCCATCAAAGAGGATTTCTCCCTCTGTCACTTCGTAATTTGGGTGCCCCATAATCGCTGCAGAAAGCGTTGATTTACCGGTTCCGTTAGGACCCATAATCGCTGCAATTTCTCCAGTTTTAAGGGTCAAATTTACCCCTTTTAAAATTTCCTTGTCTTCAATAGAAACATGCAAGTTTTTAATTTCAAGTACAGACATGATAATCTCCCAATTTTTTATTTATAACGTTCTTTATTATAGCAAAAAAGCCCCCGAAAGGCTTTTATCGTGCTTACTTCTTTGACTTCTGCTCAAAAAATTCCTTTCGATAAGCAGAATTACCAACCAATTTCAACAGGTGGAAAAGCGGTGTTCGACCTTCTCCCCAAATTTCCAGCCCCTCAATCAATACCTCAAGTCCAAATAACACACCTACCATCAATAGGACGCCGCCTAGACGTGTTGAGACATTTAACAATAAGGAGATTAAGGAAAATAGCAGAGCAATGCCATAGACGACCAACACAGCTCCTTTATGAGAAAATCCCATTGCTAGCAATCTATGATGAAGATGCATTTTGTCAGGTTCATAAAATTTCTTACCCGATAAAGTCCGACGAATAATCGCTACAAAGGTATCCACAATCGGAACCCCCAAAATAATCACTGGCGTCACAACAGCAACCGCCGTTGCATTTTTTAACCCCTGCAAGGATAACACAGAAATCATAAACCCTATAAATAGAGCGCCCGTGTCACCACCATAAATCCAGGCAGGATGATAATTATAAGGAAAAAATCCCGCAATAGAAGCTACAAGAACAAAAATCGTTAGGGTTAAAAAAATATCAGTATCTGCCAAAAAGAAATTAGAAACAATCCCCATGGTCAACAGACTGATCATTGAGACGCCGCTAACAAGCCCATCTAAGCCATCCATCAAATTGACTGCATTAGTCACACCAACAATCCATAAAATGGTTGCTACAAAGGTCAAAACAGGATTAAATTGAAATAAGGGGCCCCCAAAAGGTAGTTTGAAAGAATCAAAGCGAAAATCGGTAAAATACCAGACCAAAACTGCAGCAATAATAATCCCAATTAATTTTTTCTTGGCAGATAACTCATGGATATCATCAATCAGCCCAGTTATCGCCACAATAATACCACCAATCACTACAGGGAGTATATAAGTGAAATAAGTTTGTCCGTGCACTAATCCAGTCACTACCATTGGCATGAAAAACAGAGTCGCAATAGTAAACGAAATCACTACCGCAAGACCACCGCTACTTGGCATCGGTATCTTGTTAATCCGGCGAGCATTTGGTTGGTCAACAGCTCCGATTTTAAAAGCTAACCAACGAACGATTGGCGTCGCAAAAAGCGAGAGCAGAAAAGCACCAATTAAAACCAAGATATATTCTAGTGAAAAACTAGTCATCAAGCCACCTCGATACTCCTAAGCAAAGGCAGAGCATCATCCATCATTAGTTGAATACCATGCTCTTGTAAATAAGCTCGCGTTCTATCTGCCTTATGAGCATGCTCAATCAAGCGTGCAAAAACAATATTAGAATAGTACGCCGGTTGATTTTCAAGAGAAACTAAGACTGTCATGTAGTAACGTCCATCAGCCTTATAAAGCTCTGAAGCCTCTGTCGGAAAATCAATTGATTGGCAAAACGTCACCACTTCTTCAAAAGTTGGAAAATCCAAAACATAGTGAACATAATCCTGAGTCTCTTCAACCTCCTCAGTTGCACTCTTTTCTTCCTGTTCTTCAATATCAGCCAACTGTTTATGAGCCGCCACATCACCTTTTTCAAACATCTTTTGTTCCAACGTTTTGAAAAAATCTTCCGGAGACATCTGTGAAACATCTCCAAGCTCAGCCAAATCGTCAAAATTCAAATCTTGATTAATCTCAGATTTTGTCACAAAGACATCTAAACGATCTTTTCGAGGCGTCACACGAAAACTAAGCATACCACTTTGCTTGAAATTATCAGGTAATTCCAACTCATCCATAACAGAATAGAAAAATTCTTCCGTTTTTTCTTGAGGAATTAAGAAGTCATGTAGTTCCATCCCACGCTCTTCCAAATCCTCCATACTGATCGTAATTTTCAACGTTATTTCGTTGATTTGTTTCATTTCCATTTAATTACCTCGCACGAGACTAGTCATTATATTATACTAGAAAGAGGTTAAAATAGCAATTTTCTGACCTGTTGAAAGCCATAACCAACATATGACAAAACTTAAATATAGCAGCTTTCTATTGAAGCAAACACTATAAAAATACCTCAATTTCAATCTTTCAACACATTCCTAATCAAATCCAACAAAAATGTTTGCACTAGTTTTTACTCCGACCATCTTATCATTTGCAAATGGAATCACAAAGGGCAGTTGCCTCAACAATTCCTCTAGGTAGAACCTTTTGATAATTGCTACCATTTAATAATTTATCACTCATACTATTTTTAATTAGTTATAATGATATCAATCCCCTCTCCTATCATACTAATACCATCATCTTTATAGCTTCACCACAATATAATTCCCTTCAAGCCCCCTAACAGTCACAATGTACTGTCTTTATGACAAGAACATCAAAGTAACAATCTATGATAATTCTTTTTCTTTCCCATTTTTATCAAATGTGATATACTATAGACAGAAAAAGAGCCGGTTTGCAGACCAGCTCCAATGTAGAACCGTTTAAGACGGTGGCTCAGTTTTGCTAAAGAATAGCCGTTACTGTTCCAAAGTATTGACGGCTATTTCTTTTTGTCATCATCTTTGAAGAGTTTATAGCACAAATTAATCAAAGCAATGGTGAATCCACCAAAACCTAGAATCGTTTGCACAACTTCAAAAGCGGTCAAAAAAGATTGCTCCTCCCTCCATTAGATTTTGATGATTTACCCATAGGCATCACCTCTCTTTCAGAATTCAGAGCCGCCGTCTTTGCGAGGTTGTTGCCATTTTAGTGACTGACAACTTCACATCCCTTTAGGGACACTTTTCTACGAAGTCTATTATACCACACGTCTTTATGACAAGAACATCAAAGTAACAATCTGTGATAATTCTTTTTCTTTCCCATTTTTATCAAATGTGATATACTATAGACAGAAAAAGAGCTGGTTTGCAGACCAGCTCCAATGTAGAACCGTTTAAGACGGTGGCTCGTAATTACTATTAAAGAATAGCCGTTACTCTTCCAAAGTATTGACGGCTATTTCTTTTTGTCATCATCTTTGAAGAGTTTATAGCACAAATTAATCAAAGCAATGGTGAATCCACCAAAACCTAGAATCGTTTGCACAACTTCAAAAGCGGTCAAAAAAGATTGCTCCTCCCTCCATTAGATTTTGATGATTTGCCCATAGGCATCACCTCTCTTTCAGAATTCGGAGCCACCGTCTTTGCGAGGTTGTTGCCATTTTAGTGACGGACAACTTCACATCCCTTCAGGGACACTTTTCTACGAAAATAGTATATCACAAATAGATTATATCTACAAATTCATAGTATGTGTCTAATTATGACGCTTTTTAAAAAAACGAACGGCATTTTAATAAAAGCATTTAAAAGCGATTTTTTCCACCAGTACAACATAAAACCACTCCGAAATTCTCTTCTTGATTTGATACAAGATGAGAAGCTTGGGGTGGTTTTTCTAAAAATAATAAATAAACTAAACGAGTATCAATGCTTTTTCTACTGAGAATGGTTTTGATAAAAACGTTGTAAATGATTGATTTGCTAACTCGTCAGCTGTATTTCCCACTATTGAGCGATTAAAAAACGCACCAATTTCCACAAAACGATCATAAATCCTAAGATAGAAACCATCACTACACCACGGTAAAACCATTGAGTCCCTGAGACACGTGAGACTGATTGTCCTTGCTTGGTGAAAGCTTTTTTTAGAACTGGAGCGGTCGTTTTATCCGATTTTTGGTAAACACCGATTCTCTCAAAATTGACCAAAAGGCGTTTATTGAAAGCAGGAATCGGATCACAGGTAATTAAGGTCATGATATTTTTCGTACTAGAAGATGCCAACTTCTCCCACTCCGAAGGCAAGATAATCTCGGTATCAGTCATCCGATATTCCACAATTTCCTGACCATTATCATAATAAAGAACGTCCCCAGCTTTGAGCTGATCAAGATGTCGGAAAAAGACATGGCTTGGCTCTGCACGGTGTCCAGCAATCACTGAACGAATCCCTTTTCCCTCAACAGGAAGAGGCGTCCCATCCACATGCGCCAACCCTATTCCCAAATGATGATAGTCAGCTCCAAGGTAAACTGGCTCCATCACTTCCAAACTAGGGATTGATAAATAACCATAAACAGCGTCTGGATTATCCGATACCCTGTAATTGACCTCATACCCTTCTGCCAAAAAGGGATCCACAATATGATTTTGCGAGTCCAGTTGCTCATTATAATCCAGTGACTTTTGCAATTGTTCTTGATAACTTTTTGTGGTCACAGATGCCGAAAATGTCTTATGACCTTTGACTTGTTCCAGAGACTGCAAAACCATCTGTCCAAAACAATAAACAGGAATTGCAAACGCCACCAACATCAACACGTATCCCAATGATTTTCGTAGCTTAATCTTTGACATGACGATCCTCCAATTGTCTCTCTAATCTCTTAACCGCTTGACGATTACGATACACACGATAGCTCAAAATAAGAATCACAACAATCGCAGCCAGTAAGAGCCACAACCAGTATTGCCCACGCTTTTTCACCGAACGATTCCGCTCAGCAATCGGTGCCGTATAAGGAATCCGTTTCCCGCGCACAAGCAAACGATGACTGTTAATCATGTAAGGAGTGCAAGTCAATAAGGTCGCATAATCTTCCCCTGGTTGAATCAAAACAGGCTCAAAATCATTGGGTTCAACGGTCAAAATCTGATCAACCTTATAAGCCAACACCTGATCCAAAACATGCAGATAGAAAACATCACCTTTTTCCACCTTATCCAACTGAGAAAAAAGTTCAGCCGTTGGCAAGCCCCTATGGGCAGTAATCACCGTATGCGTATTTTCACCACCAACAGGAAGCGAGGTCCCCTCTAACAGACCAGCGCCTTTTTGAAGAACTTCTTCAGCGGTACCGACATACATTGGAATTTCTTGATCAATACTAGGAATTTCCACATAGCCGATACGCTCATGGACCTTCAACATATTAGCATATTCTGAAACCCCTTCTTTTTTCTCTTGATCTGTAAAGGGGTCAAGAACCTCAGTCGGCTTCAAGGTAGCATTAAAAGCCTGAGCTAACCGCAACCGCTCTTCCAGCTCTGCCTTGTCCATCTTAGCGACCGTTTCATCAAATTCCTTAATGATTTCATTAGACTCAATACGGTAGTAATAGCGAGATACCAAAGGATACATCGCAATCGCAAAGCCCAACAAGAAAATCAATAAGAGTACAATCGGATTTTTTTTCTTTTTCGTCACGCGTCTTCGTGAACGCCTATTTCTCCCCATCAGTTGCCTCCACTTTCTTTACAGCAGCTCTCATCTCTTTCAAAGCTCTTTCTGATTGTTTTTTCTTCTTGCGCAATCGTCGAATAATCCATAGCAGAATCACAATCAAACCAAGCGCTACGTAAAACAGGTAGCGATAAAGATGACTGAGCTTGTTCGTCGCAATAAATTCTTCCTCAACCTCTGGAACATATTCTATTCGATGACCTCGTACCAACAAGCGGTGCGTATTGATCATATAAGGGGTGCAAGTCAATAAGGTCACATAATCATGACCAGGAGCAATGAGCAAATCATCAAAATTCGTTGGCTCAATAACCTTTACCTGATCCACCTGATAAGCCAAGACTTCCTTAATATTGTGCACATAAAATTTATCCCCAACCTTGAGCTTGGTCAAGTCCGTAAACATTTTTGCCGTTGGCAATCCCGTATGCGCTGTAATAACGGCATGGGTCGAATTGCCCCCAATAGGAAGGGAGGTTCCTTCCAAGTGCCCTGCCCCCTGCTGCAGAACTTCTTCAGCAGTACCAGCATAGATAGGTAAGTCCACATCAATAACCGGAATTTCCACGTGCCCCATCCGCTCATGAATTTCCAACATACGTGCATACTCCGCACGCCCTTTTTTCTTCATCTCCTCTGACCACGGATCACCACTGACCACATTATTCAGAGAATCATTAAAGGCCTGAGCCAACTTTATCCGCTCATCAATTTCAGCATCATTCAGATTTGCTTTCTCTGCATCGAAGTCTGCAATCTGTTGATTCGACTCCACTCGATAATAAATCCGAGACACTAGCGGATAGGCCATGACCGCCAACCCAAGGAGAAAGATAAACGCTAAAATCACATTATTACGCTTTTGCTTCTTTGATTTTTTCTTTTTCGTCATAATTCCTTAACTACCTTTTTATAGTAAAAGCCTCTATTTTATCGCTTTTCCTAACAGGTAATCCTACCTGCTAGGAGAAACGAGAAAATCTCATTTCTTTAGTTTACCATTAAGCTAGATACGTGTACATAGGCACCAGCTTCTAATGGCAATAACTCATAATGAGGCTGGCACAAACTGTCCAGCCTCATACAAGTTATGGGTACTCATCGAACCTCTTCAGTTTCTTTGAGTGTTAGTTGTTTGATTTTTTAGTGAGATAGTAGCCACTACCAAATAGCAGAGCTGCTAATCCCATCAAGACGTACAAGGTTTCTTCCCCTGTGTCAGGCACATCAAGCGGTGGACGTTTGTTATTTTTGACCACAGTAACCACCTCTTTTGCCTCTTCCTTTCCGACAGTAAAGGCAACAGGAGAAGCCAGTTGAACGTACCCTTTTGGCGATTGAATCTCCCACAGGTAATAGTCCCCATACTCTAAGCCTTCCACACGGAAACGGCCATTTTTCTCTGAGGTGACAACCACTTCCTTGCCATCTTGAAGAACTGGCGTGTACTGCCCTTTATCTTCTGTCATGACTTTGAAAATAGCCCCTTGAAGGGAATGGTTGGTACGACCATCTACCTTCATAAACTCAGCATTTCCACGTGGCAATTTCTTATTGACAACCGTAACCGTCACTAGCTTACTACCAAGTACTTTAAAGTCAGTATCACCTTTTGTGACTTCGTAACCCGCTAGTGGCTCAACCTCCTTGAAACGATAAGTTCCAAGAGGCAGATTAGTCACAGAAATCTCACCCTTTTTATTCGTATAAAGCACTCGACCAGCTTGACCAGAAGCACTGTAACGATACTCCCCGATCAAAGGCACCGCTTTTTCCGAACCATCCTCTGCGAGAGAAACTAAGGTAAACCCAACACCAGCCAAAGGCTTGCCATCTTGATCCACCTTAATCAGCTTCACCGCTGTCGTAATCGTATCAGACTTCTTAGCCACGATAACCAAAGGCTGGACCGTTTGATCTGTCATCTCAAACAGAAATTCTGATGGATAAGAAACCGCCTCTGTCTTAAGAATAGACCGCACATAATAAAGCCCATTAGGCACATGTGGCACTTGAATCTCGTTGTCACCGAAAATCATCTCAAACGATGCCGTTTTAAATGACGAAAGCTGAGCTTCATCCCATGTATGCAAATCCCTCACGATTTGCACACGATTCTCATGCGAATAAGAATCATCCAACTTCCAGACCTGCAACCGGTGACCATCAGGAGATGGCAGTTTTGCTACCACCTCCTGATAGTTTTCCAATCGCAAGACCAAGGTGTGATCTTCTTGCGCATGGACAGCAGTGGTGCCCCATACAAGAGAAAAACACAGAGCCATAGCAAAGAAGATACGACTAATCAATTTCTGTAATGTCATCAATGGCTCCTTTCTCTCTCTTACTTATGCAAGTTGATCCTCATCCTTGTTGTTTTTGAAATAAGCGTAAAGTGCAGCAGCCATAATCGCAGCACCACCTACAGCAAAGATAATTGTACCAATACCACCTGTTTGTGGGATAGTGATTTTTTTGTTGTCAATAATCTTTAATCTAATATCAAGTTTCTCAGGAGACTCTATTTCTACACCGTCCATAGATCCCGGACCTACTACAAATGAAATAGGAGTAATTAATTTAGCATAGCCAGTTGGTGCCTTTATTTCCACTAATTCATACGCTTCATATACCAAACCTGAAACATGGAAATAGCCATTCTCACCTGAGATAAAAATATAGGCATCTTTTTCTTGTTCAACCCATTTCCATTCTGACTTAGCTGTCTTATAGGCATTATCACGCGCTTCCTTAGCTGCCATAAGTTCCTGACCATTAGAAGTACTAGCAACTTTAACTAAATCTTGATATTTCTTCTCTGCATCATCATATTGGTTCTGATCTTCATTACGTTTAGTAGCGTCTTTACGCGCTAAATATTTCCCTGCTTTATTTTTAACAACAAATTCAGCACCTTTTAAAGCCTTATTATCATGTACCTTATCAACTTTTCTAAAACGTTGACCACCTGTCACTATTTTAGGTTCTTCTGGAGTTAATGGCGGTGGATTATTGTCTTTCCAGTTAACAATAATAATTTGACCATTCTGGTTTACTTTTTTATATTCTGCTGAATAGCCTGATAGATTTGTTTCAATAACCTTATACTCTGTATCGTTATCAAGTCCAATAAATGTATGAGTTGGTTGCTGTTTAGTCAATGTAGCTACTTGTCGCGGCTCTACTGCTTTGCCTGTTTGAGCATTATATAATGTAACTTGTACGTCAACATCTTCTGGGAATTTCCCATCACTAAATTGTTTTTCAACTATAATCTGTTTATTATTTGGTTTAGTAGGAATAGGTGAATTTCCATGTGCTGGATTATTTCCGTAGTGGAAAGTCACATCATTACTTTCTGGAATATCTACAATGACCTTTTTATTGACAGTAGCCGAGTAAGAGATTTTAATCTTAGTTTCTTTAACTTGACCATTGACTTTATTTAATCCCTCTTTAGTAAGCTCCAATTCAAAACCAGTCTCTGTTGTAGTCAACTTATAATCTGTTTTACTAACTGGACCTCCGCCAATTGACACTTCAAAACTATCTTTATTTAAAGTCAAACCTTCCGTCATTTGATCAGACCATTTAGATGTCGCATATCGTGTACCAACAGGAATAAGGGTTTCAATATCATACGCTACTATATCACCAACCGTTTGACTTCTTAATTCTTTGTCCTTGTTCGGTTTTTCTGCGTTAGCCTTCCCTTTAAAGTCTTTATCAATTTTTGGTTTTGTAATAGTATTTTTGGGATAAACGTGGAGATTTTCAATCGGATTACCATCTTTGTTAAAAGCTGGTAACTCTAATCCAAAGGGAACTGCTGCCGAATCAGATAATGTTTCACCATTCGGTCCAATGTAAGATCCAAAGTTTTCAACAACCCAGTATAAGCCAGGCAATAATTCGACTTCAACTCCCGATTGTCCTGTTGGCTGTGTTTCCAAACCTTCTTCTTGCAATTCCTGCTTAACTTTCTCAACAGTATCGTATTGACCAGGATTTTTTACCATTTTTTCATATTGAGTACGATTTTTTACTAACCAATATGTAAATGTTACACCTGATAGTTCTTCTGCACCAGCGCCAAAATACTGGTCAATATTTTGAAGCTTATTGCCATTATAAATACTTCCATCATCACCTACATATGTTCCATCCTCCTGTGGTTTCAACATTTTCCACTTCGCCAAATTATCCAACTTGATTTTATGAATCGTTACATTCGTTGTTTTTGCCTCTTCCGCCCTCACAACCTGTACGACTGGTACAAGATAACTGAATAACAAAGCCACTAGGGCTAAGATTTTTATTAATTTTTTTACCATTATTCCTCTTTCCTTCTTTATATAATTTTTTATGCTACTACTTTTCTTTAAACAGTTAAAAGCGATAAGCATTCCCCCTTTCAAATAGCAGGCTATATTTTATAGATATCGCTTCCGATACCAAAAAACAGACCCAAACATCAGGAAACCACCTATCATCATAAAGACAGAAATTCCTAATCCACCCGTTGATGGGTAACTTAACTTCCTGTTATGAACTGTCATTGTATTCTTTGCGCTATCTGATTCATTATATTTAATCTTAAAAATATCGTTGCTCTCATTTTCCGGGCTATCTCTCACCTTCCCATTTTCAATGATAATTGGTCCCATTGTTTCCTTACGGATACCGTAGCCCTTCGGCGCCTTGGCTTCCTTAAGAACGTAAACACCGTCCACTAAACCTTCAATGACGACTTCACCATTATTGTTTGTCGTCCATTTCGTCGTAGTAATTCCGCCTTTTTGAATAGAATAAATGTACCCTTTCTGTTCATCAGCAGATAATTTTTCAAACTCTTCTTTCGAAAGACTCTTTTCTTCTCCAGTCACACCTAATTTATAAAGTTCAAATACTGCCTCTTTCAATTTGACTTTCGTATCATCCGCATCCTGTTTAATAATCTTCAATTTTGAACTAACCGAGTTTCGAATCACGTTATCCTCTGGTGTCACATCAATAATGCGGCCTTCTGCATTGACTTTAAAAGTAGCCACAGCCTTATTTGGTAGGATATAGTTAGGATTTGAAACAGCCGTTTCCCAAACTTCATATTCACCATAAGCTAATTTCGAATAATTAAAGGTTCCATCGGCCCCCGCAGAGGTACGCTCACTTCCTTCCACTTTATCAAAATGACCATTTTCATTCTTCTTACGAAGCTCAAACTTGGCACCTGGGAGAGGCTTATCATCTAAACCGGTCTTAGTAAAAGTAATCTGATTTGGCTTATTAATAATCTTCAGACCGACCTCCCCCTCCGCTTCTGATGAATTCGAATTTAGTACGACATAAGCATTTACTCGATTAGAATATCTATAACCGTTATATGAAAGCCCATCTCCGTAAGCCTCTATTTTTATATTACCCGGATTGTCACTGAAATCCCCATCAACCTTCACTATATATGCATGTCGATATAAATACCTAGACGTCTCCAATAATATTTGTCTTTCTTTAGGAAATCCATCGTACACCTTTTCCCCAATCATTCGACCATTTGGCCCAGTAAGCGGATTTCCATCAGCATCTTCATAATACCCAAAACTTGGCTTCATAGCACCAGCATTTACTCGATAAATTCTTACCCTCGTAGTTTCCGTAATCGGATTAATCGTATCACCTGTATCTATTAAATTTAGTCTAGGATAGGCAATTGAATCGCCATTAACGTTGTAATACACATAAGCGGTATATTTATTTTTCTCTTCATCAACTTTTGTGACTAGGCTCCCCATAGATGGTAGCATAGTTTGATGATAGCCAATAGAATGTTGATTGTAATTCTTGGCTTTTATACGAGCATATCCTTTATAAACGACACTAAATGTCGCCGACACGGTATCTTTTTCAACACCTTTTTTAAGTACACTTCTTGATATTAAAACTTTACGATTATCAGTAACAACTTTTTTATCAATATATGCTGTCAGTGACGTTCCAGCTTTACTTAAAATATAATTTTCTACATAATTTGTGAATGTATAGGTAAGTGTATGGGTAGTCTTATCATACTTACCTTTTGCAACGACACCTGCACTAGATACAATATCTAAATCTACGACTTGTTCATCTGGAGTCAGACCTCCAATTGACAAATTCTCACTTAGTTTAACCTTGAAATAATCTCCAGGTTTTATTTCTTTATTGATGGCTGTAACATCAAAAGTAAATTCACTATTAATTCTTAAGTAACCAGCCTGACCAGGAATAACTTCTTTGTGTATCAATTCATCATTATTAAAGTCATAAGATTTGATACTTCCAGAAGTGGCATGAACCTTATCTCCAACATCTTTTCCCACTGCATTTTTAGGAACATCAAAATCAGGACCAACATAAATTCTTAAAGGTTCTTTATCTCGTTCATAACCACTAGGGGCCTTTGTTTCCTCAATGTAGTATATTCCATATGGCAACTCACTGAACGTAAGACGCCCTGTATTATCTGATTTTTGAGTATCTAGAATATTTCCCTTACTATCTTTAATGACAAAAGTTGCCCCAGGAAGGATGTCTTCTACACCATTTTCTCTAGACATTTTTGTTAATTCAACCTTGCCATCACCACCTATAACATTTTTAATTTCTTTTGTAGTAGGTGTGACATTTTCAAACTCTGCCGCCTCCGTGTAAGTAAACTCTGCTACAAATGCACCATGAGTATCCTTATAACCAGGCGGAGAAACAATTTCTTTCACCCGATATTGACCTGGAGAAATCTTATCAAAGACAAATTTTCCTGTTTTGGCAGCTGAAATTTCTATTTTATGGTTGTTATCTTTTTCATAGTGACCAGTTATAGGATTCAGCTTCCACAACTCAAATTGACCACCTTCAAGATAAAGTTTTTTATTGTTCTCTAACAGTTGACCTTGATCATTTACTGATGTATCAAAAGCATATTTCCTAAACTCAATTTTTCCAAGTTTTCTCTCTTTTGGAACTGTAATTTCTGGATACTCTCGAATGTTAAGATTTTTATAAATAGAAAAATCACATATCTGAGGAATTGGAAAATCACGTACTATTTCTGATTCTACTCCCTTGGGGTGTAAAGTCGTTCGACCGTTGGTGCTATAGAGCGTATGACTGGTGAATTGAGGATTCAAATGAATATTATAAGTCAAAGTGATTTGTTCATCCGTCCCTAGAGTCAGACCAGTGACCCGAAGTGTTTTTGTCTCATCATCGTAGCTCACTTGAGCTTGCTTCAAGACCCCACCATCCTTTTGTGGACCTCCTATTGCTTGACCATTTTCGAGATAGCTTCCGTCACTTCCTTTTAGAGTATAGTCCGTGGAATCAAACAGTCCATCTTTCCCCAATTGAAGTTCAATCATCTCCCCTATTGGATCCGTGATGACTCCCTCTTCAATTGTGGTTTTTTCACTTTCTGTCGTCTCTCCACTAACTGTTAGTTCAATACCATAGCTATTTTCCTCTAAATCATTGACCTTATAAATCTTCTTTGATAGAGTTCCTTCGTCAATTATACGTTCAGATGGTTCTGGATTCCACGCCTTATGTTGTTCTCCTATTTGAGAACCGTCTACTGGAATAAAGTTATATTTCGTTTTATCATCCTCATATACGCCTTCTTGTGGGTAGTTAGGAGATAATACTTCTTCTCTTTCTGTCACCCCGTCTCCACTGACTATTGTCTCCCCGTTCTCTTTAACGTTCACAAGCCACTGTTTTTTTGATGGATGATAACCTACTGGCGATTGTGTTTCTGTTAGGATATATGTCCCTGGAACTAGGTCTGTGAAGGTGATATCACCAGTTTGAGAATCCGTTTTTTGTGAAACAATTGCCCCATCCTTTTGGTTTGTTAAGGTAAATATGGCTTCTTGTAAAATCGTACCACTATCACTTGTCTCCCTAACAACAATCTTTCCGGTCGATGGATTCGCTGGCGATACCTCTGCTGAGGTAAGAGTTGTAGAAAAGACTGTCAGCTGAGATAAACAACACAAACAGGCAACTGCCTTATGAAATATCTTTCTTAGTTTTCTCATGTATGTCTCCTGTAAAACATGCTCCATAGAAGTTAATTGCTTCTATGCTTTTCTTATCTTTCTTACTTTGTACCCAAAGAAACGGATTACTTACCTGTCGAGAAACTTTCTCTTACTAAGTTAATCCGCCTACAAAAAAACGTAACAAAAAATATAAAAGAATACGTTCTAATGATGTTTTCGACTCAGTCAATGACACACTCAAAGCATTCTAAATATCTACTGTTACTATCATTAGTTAGTATAAAACATATGGATTACTATAACAACATAAGTAATTCTCATGTAAAGACTATCAATTTATACATTTTTGACAAAAACAAGCCACCCCTAAATATCTGCTACATCCTAAATTTATCAATGAATCACATGGTTTTATAATCGTTTTAAATTATTAGAATCTGTTCACTTTACCTTAATTATTTAACACAATTTACATGACTAAAAAATATTCAGTAGAAATTCTACTCAAAAATAACAAACATTATCCGCAAATGCTTGCATATCAATGACTGAAAAACTTGGATTAATTCTTTCGCTTTTTTTATCCCTTATAAAAACACATTTGTCAAAACTGTTTAATTTACAACCAGTTATATAAGTATTGAAGAACAAACATCCATGGCTCTCCTCACTACCTCTACTTTCTAAACGAAGTTGACCTTTCATTTTTTTATTTTCTCACAAAAACTCTTTTGTTTGTGATTTTTTTGATAAACATGTTATTAACACCATTTCACCATCGTTTTAAAAAAACAGACAAACATTCCCTTTCTCCTAACCAAGAGTACACAAAAAAGGTTGCCCTAAGACAACCTCCATCATTCTTTAAAAAATATAGCTCAAGCCTGTATAGGCCAAAAGAATAAGTCCCAGTACAATACGGTATTTCCCAAAAATTTTAAAGGTATGGCTCTTCACATAGTCTGTCAAGAAACGGATGGCATAATAGCTGACCACAAATGCTGTAAGGCTTGCCAGAAGTAAGAGAACAATTTGTGAAAACACTAGAGTGTTGCCATCTATAAAGAATTTGACAGCTTTTAAGCCACTGTAACCAAACATGGTTGGAATGGCAAGGAAAAAGGTGAAATCAGCAGCGACGCTTCTGCTTGTTCCCAAAAGAATCCCACCTAAAATTGTAGCACCAGATCGACTCGTCCCAGGCACAATGCTGAGCACCTGAAACATGCCAATATAAAGTGCTGTTTTATAGGACATTTTTGACAAGCTATCAACCTTAGGCGTCATCTGTTGACAATCTTCTAGTAAAATAAAGGCAACACCATAGACAATTAGCATCAAAGCTACCGTTGGCATATTTTGAAAATGACTTTCAAACCAATCGTCCAAAGGCAGAGCGATTAAAATAGACGGTACACAAGCAATCGCAACCTTGACCCAAAGTTGCCAAGTCTTCTGAACCTCTTTAGCACTCTTTCCAGGCTGGAAAGGATTGAGGCGTTTAAAATAAATCACAATAACCGCCAAAATAGCTCCCAGCTGAATGACAATATTAAACATGTCCATGAAGTCTTTATTTTGATTACTAAAATTAATAAATTCTTGGACTAAGATCAAGTGTCCCGTGCTAGAAATCGGAAGCCACTCCGTAATTCCTTCGACTATCCCAAAAAAGATAGCCTTCAACATTTCAAAAAACATAAATACTCCTTACTCACTTTACCTTATTATAACAGATTTTCTCAATTTTAGAAGGAACCGCCTCCGCCTCCTCCGCCACCTCCAGAGAAGCCACCGCCTCCACTACTTCCTCCAGACGATACGGAAAAGGTTGAAGCAGTCGTCACATGATCCGAAGTTGAAACAAAATGATTAGTAGATAGCATCATCTGATGGCGGATGAGACGGATGTCCATATCTCCAAATTGTTCAGGCAAAGCGATATGATTGACTTTCAGGTAATCTTCAACTTTGCTGGCATAACCATACAGCGTGGCATAAACTAATAGGCGATTCCAAAGCACTAGCCCTTCAAGTTCCACAGCGTTAAAAGTATTAATTTCCTTAATCATCCGCTCAAAGCTCTGCCATTTTTCCAAACGCTCCCTACCTTCCTCAGTAATGACGCCTAAGGTCGTATAGGGCTTTGTTAAGCGTCCCAATAAAACGATTAGTCCAAAACTAAAGACAGTTATCGCTAAATAAAGCAAAGCTAGCATATGGACTTTCATCACAAAATAAATGGTCACCCCAAAAGTAATTAGGCTAAAAAAGCATCCCAAACTGCTCGCCTCATGAAGTTTTTTGCTTTCTTGAGAAGTCATCGGTCTGTAAATTTTAGGAAGATCTAGTGCCGTCATTTCCTTGGTCACAGCTTTATCAATAGCAGAAGACATTGTTTTGATGCGACGATTCATCTCTTGGGAACTTTTACGAACCTCTGTTTCAAGTTGACTTCCTGAATATTGCTTTTTCAGACGCTTCATAATATTTGGATCATATTGAAAATCATCAAATAATTTGTCTAACGTTACAGACAGGCGATTTCCAAAAGCCATGTCTAAAAAGGCAACATCAGACGAAGTACAGTGATCAAGGTTTACGATGTTCAAAGTCGGTACAGAGGTTGCCTTATCGACACTCACAATCCCTCTATCCAGTAAATCTAAAATCATGGCTTGAACGACATGTTCAAAATGAATCTCACCCTCTTTAGGATTCTCTACGATATCTTTAAAGCTCACTTGGTAAACATCGGAAGTCAAAACCAAGGGAGATAAGTCTTCTGGTACCTCATAAAGCCTTGTTTTCCCTAATTTCGGACTATAACAATCAAGAGCTTTTTTGACTTTGCCAAACCGCCACAACGATAGCCCGGTTAGACATACCATCGCAATTGGAACAGCTCTGCCAAAGATAACTAACAGGAGGTGCGATTTCTTTTCAATTGCTGCTTCCGTTTTTTCAATACGGGGCAGGGCTTTTTCCGAAAGATGAGGAACCGATAGTTTCAAAACACTACTATCCCAATACCCATGCAACTCAAGAATGCCATCGACATCTCTTGCAGTCATGGTATAGGCGCCCTCACCATCTGTTTCTATCCTAGGAGTTTCCTTAAAGTACCCTCTATGCCCCCAAAGGTTACTAGTCTTAGTTGGCTTGTCCGTCGCAACGGTAAAGGTTACACAATCAATGGTCTCATCCCAATCACTAATAGGTTTCCAGTTTAACTCTGCCACATCTTGGTAAGGATAAGTCATATTGACCAGCTCCCAAACAACGGAAATCGTCACGCGATCTCCACCAATACCAGCATTATAGATTTTCAAACGATAGCCGTCCCCTAAATCCTCCAGATAGGAGGGGGGATCAAACACCCGCAAACCATTATTATCAACCGTAATTTTAGGCTCCCCAGTGATACCAAAACCATCTGGCATTTCTCCCGCGCTCCCCAAGGTCACATACTGACCATTGAAAGGTGATTCATACTCATAGGTCACCTCCTGCTTAAAGGTTGCACGATTATCCTCATGAATCCGAAGGTCTCCCTCATAGGAGACGATACGGTATTCAATCTCGCCATCTGCTTTGACCTTTTGTGAAAATAGCAGAGCTATAAAAACCATTAGTATCCCTAGTAACTTTTTCATCGCAGATACCCCCACTGTATTTCTTCCATTTTAACACATCTTTTGAAAGTTTAGACATTTCTATTGAAATACGTCGCTTTTTCCTGTAAAATATGTCAGTATAGTTTTTATTTTAATAGATACATTTTTACCAAACTTTTAAAAGAAAGGATTCATCGGTTAATTCCATTTAATTGATGACGAGACAGGCTTCAAAGCAGATAGGTTTTTTATTTTTTGTTTTTATAATTT
Source organism: Streptococcus hillyeri (assembly GCF_003686955.1). Classification (GTDB taxonomy): domain Bacteria; phylum Bacillota; class Bacilli; order Lactobacillales; family Streptococcaceae; genus Streptococcus; species Streptococcus hillyeri. The sequence continues at coordinate 53,224 of NZ_RCVM01000007.1, read as the reverse complement.
TTTGAAAATTCAAACTGTCTCGATATTATTGATATGAAAAAAATCTTTTTAACCCTTTTAGCCTTCTTCGGAATGCTTTTCGTAGGGCAACGAACAGCCCACACAGTTCAGGAGGACAACTATCTCCGTGTCGGAATGGAGGCTGCCTATGCTCCCTTCAACTGGACCCAAAATGATGATTCAAACGGTGCTGCTAAGATTGAAGGCTCTGGACAATTTGCCAACGGTTACGACGTTCAAGTCGCTCAGAAAGTCGCAAAATCTCTCGGCAAAGAATTACTCATCGTTAAAACCGAGTGGGACGGTCTGGTTCCAGCCCTTACCTCTGGAAAAATCGACATGATTATTGCGGGTATGAGCCCAACAGAGGAACGCAAAAAAGAAATTGCCTTTTCTGACAGTTACTACACCAGTGAACCCGTTCTCGTTGTCCGCTCTGATAGTAAATATGCCAATGCAAAATCAATTGAAGATTTTAAAGGCGCAAAAATTACAGCCCAACAAGGCGTTTGGCATGTTAATCTCCTCAGCCAAATGACAGGCATTGAACCTCAAACACCAATGGGTGACTTCTCACAAATGCGTCAAGCCCTTGAAGCTAGTGTTATTGATGCCTATATTTCTGAACGCCCAGAAGGAACAACCGCTGAAAATGCTAACAGCAGTTTTAAAATGGTAACACTGGAAAAAGGATTTGAAGTTGCTGAATCAGATGCTGCTATTGCAGTCGGCATGCGCAAAGATGATGCCCGCATCGCTCAGGTTAACCAAGCCTTATCTGAGATTTCTGAAAATGACCGTATCACCCTCATGGATGATATGATTACCAAACAACCTGTTGAAGAACCAAGTGAAGAAACCGCTGAACCAAACTTCTTCCAACAAGTTACAAGCATCCTAAAAAACAACTGGAAAGAATTCCTCATCGGTACAGGAACAACCCTTCTCATCTCTATTACCGGTACTTGCTTCGGTTTACTTATCGGTCTCTTAATCGGTATTTTCCGTACCGCTCCAACATCAAGCAATAAAGGCATTGCCATCCTTCAAAAACTCTTTGGTTGGTTCCTCAATGTCTACATTGAAATCTTCCGTGGTACGCCTATGATTGTACAATCAATGGTTATCTACTACGGAACAGCCCAAGCCTTCGGTGTCGATATTCCTCGTCTCTGGGCAGCCATTGTTATCGTATCAATCAATACTGGTGCCTACATGAGTGAAATTGTTCGTGGTGGTATCTTCGCTGTTGATAAAGGACAATTTGAAGCCGCAACAGCGCTTGGATTTACTCACGGACAAACTATGCGTAAGATCGTTCTTCCTCAAGTTGTTCGTAACATCTTGCCAGCGACTGGTAATGAGTTCGTCATCAACATCAAGGATACCTCTGTCCTTAACGTTATCTCAGTGGTTGAGCTTTACTTCTCTGGTAAAACTGTTGCCACACAGACTTACCAATATTTCCAAACCTTTACCATCATTGCAGTGATTTACTTTATCCTAACCTTCACGATTACGCGTATCTTGCGTTACATTGAAAAACGTATGGATACCGACACTTACACTACTGGCGCTAACCAAATGCAAGTCAAGGAGGTCTCACATGTCTAATACGATTTTAGAAATCAAGCACCTTAAAAAATCTTACGGACAAAACGAAGTCCTCAAAGATATTTCATTAACTGTTGAAAAAGGAGAGGTCATCTCTATCATTGGGTCATCAGGTTCTGGTAAATCAACCTTCCTACGTTCCATCAACCTACTCGAAGAACCAAGTGGCGGAGAAATCCTCTACCACGGTCAAAATGTTCTTGAAAAAGGGTATGACTTAACCACCTACCGTGAAAAACTAGGTATGGTTTTCCAATCCTTTAACCTCTTTGAAAACTTAAACGTTCTAGAAAATGCCGTTGTTGCTCAAACAACCGTTCTCAAACGTGACCGTTCTGAAGCTGAAAAGATTGCCAAAGAAAACCTTGAAAAAGTAGGACTTGGCGAGCAATACTGGTCAGCTAAACCAAAACAATTATCAGGTGGACAAAAACAACGTGTTGCCATCGCACGCGCACTATCAGTTGACCCAGAAGCCATCCTCTTCGATGAACCAACTTCTGCCCTTGACCCTGAAATGGTTGGCGAAGTTCTTAAAACCATGCAAGACCTTGCCAAATCAGGACTTACCATGATTATCGTAACCCACGAAATGGAGTTTGCCAAAGATGTCTCTGACCGAGTCATCTTCATGGACAAGGGACTCATTGCAGAACAAGGAACACCGCAACAAATCTTCGAAAACCCACAAGAAGACCGTACCAAAGAATTCCTAAAACGTTTCTTGAAATAAAGCAAAGACCAGCAAGCACACGCCTGCTGGTTGTCTTTTTATTGCAATTTATTTTTACTTCTCCGCTCTTCCCACCAATCATCAAGTTGCTTGTGAAAAATAACAGACATTACACCTATAACAAGAAAAACTAATTCAAGCCAGTGCTCTCCTTTTATAACATAAATGACCACCAAATAAGCAATCATACATAACAAAGTTATCAGTGCAGAAAATCTCATCTATTTACCTCAATTTTTCTGGTTTCTCCACAAAACTTCTGACTACCGTACCACACTTAGCACAGATATCATGGTAGAGAAATTGACTGGATAATGCCCACCCACTCTTACGAATGGCCCCTTGACCATCTTGCTGTCCACGAACCATTTCAGTTCCACCACAGTAGGTACAAACTAAATTTTTCATATTCATAACTAACTCCTTTTTTCCATAGCAATCGTCACACAGCCATATGCCCCACCTATAAAACCTGCGACAAGCACCTTCCAATACCAAGCAAAGTCTGGTATAAAGACGTTCATTAGTAACATTAAGGTAAAGATAACAAGACTCTCAATAATGCGACTTTGTCTCAACTTCCCATACCTTGTTTCCTGAAATTTCTTAGCAAGGGCAAAGCAAGCTCCTAAACCAAATCCAAAAAGAAATTTCATTGATAGGGTCAGATCTGTAAAAAGCAAAAGGACATTAGCCATCAGAATAAAGATTACAAATAGCGTAAATGATTTACTCTTCATCAACGTTTCATTTACTTCGCTTTCAAAGCAGATAGGACTTGGGTGCGAATGTCATCAATACCATTTGGTGTATTTGGCAAGAAAATGGTTTGATTTCCTTTAGCCGCAAAGGTATTGAGGGTATCAAGGTATTGGTTGGTCAAAAGGATTGACATGATTTGCTCTTCTGTCATACCGACATTAGCTTCTTTCAATTCAGCGATTGAATCTGCCAAACCATCAACAATAGCCTTACGTTGTTGGGCAATACCGACACCATGGAGGCGATCTTTTTCAGCTTCAGCTTCTGCGGCTGTAACGATTTTAATTTTATCAGCGTTAGCCAATTCTTGGGCTGCCACACGTTTACGTTGCGCAGCATTGATTTCATTCATAGACTGCTTCACTTCAGCATCTGGCTCAACCTTGGTAATCAAGGTTTTCACGATGATGTAACCATAAGTTGACATTTCTTCTGCCACTTGGTGTTGTACTTCAAGGGCGATTTCATCTTTTTTCTCAAACAATTCATCCAAGGTTAATTTTGGCACAGATGAACGCAAAGCATCTTCGATGTAAGACTTGATTTGAGATTCAGGTTTCATCAATTTGTAGTAAGCATCGGTAACATTTTGCTCGTTAACACGGTACTGTGTTGCCACATTCAAGGTTACAAACACGTTATCTTTTGTCTTGGTTTCAACGACAATCTCGCTTTGGAGCAAACGGAGTTGCACACGCGCCGCAATACGATCAATACCAAATGGTAGGCGAATATGAATACCACTTACCGCTGTTTTCTGATATTTACCAAAGCGCTCAATAATGGCAACAGACTGCTGACGCACCACATAGAGAGTGCTAATAAACACAAGTATAGCTACAAATAGTAAAGCTATCAATACAATAACAACAGGGTTCATAAGAGACCTCCTTAAAATTATTTCCCCATAGGGCTCCAAAAATGGCCACCCACGCACACAACAAGACTAACCAAATTGTCTTCATATTTCCACACCTCTTTGTATGGTTGATTTAATATAATTTTATGAACAAATTTGATAAAAGTCAAGTAGAAAGTTAAGTTTTGACGTCAAAAACTTTTAAATATGACAAAAGAGTCTGCCCCCACAGCGACAAACTCCTCTAGTTCAATATTTATAAAATAATTATACCCCATTTCCTTAGGGAGTCAAGAAAAATGATAACGTATTTTTCCGGTTTTTTGACCATATTTGACCAAATCAGACAAGCATATTGTAAAGACTTTCGTTCCCATGCAAGTTAATATAGGTTGGGTCAAATCCAGATAAACGTTCAAGAAAAGCTTGATAATCTTCTTTCTCTGCAAGGGTAATCCCAATCAAAACAGGACCTTTACCTTTATTAGCTCGCTTGATGTATTCAAATCGGGTAATATCATCATTTGGCCCCAAGATATTATTTACAAATTCACGTAGCGCACCTGGACGTTGTGGGAAATTCACCACAAAATAGTGTTTCAATCCGGCATAAATAAGCGCGCGTTCTTCCATCTCTTGCATACGGTTAATGTCATTATTACCACCCGAAATGATACACACAAGGGTTTTACCAGCGATTTCCTCTTTCATGACTTCTAAAGCTGCAATGGTTGCTGCACCAGCTGGTTCAGCAATAATACCCTGTTTTGAGTACATGTCAATCAGTGTCTCCGAAATCAATCCTTCATCCACACCAACGAGGTGGTCAACGTATTTCCTAGCCACTTCATAGGTATTGTTACCAACTTTTGCAACGGCAATACCGTCTGCGAATTTATCAATTTCTGGTAAAGCTACCGGTCGTCCCTTATCAAAGGCTGCTCTCATAGAGCGCGCACCAGAAGCCTCGACACCAACAACCTCAATTTCTGGCGAAACATCTTTCAAATAAGTCGCTACTCCTGAAATCAAGCCCCCGCCTCCAACTGGGACAAGAATTTGATCAAAATGAACCCCTTCTTCTTGAGCTTGCTCATAAATTTCATAAGCAACTGTTCCTTGCCCTGCTTGAACATTGGCATCGTCAAAGGGATCAATAAAGGTCATCCCTTCTGACTTGGTATAGTCTTGCGCTGCTTTTGCTGACGCATCAAAGGTATCCCCGACCAGTTTAATGGTCACATACTGACCTCCAAAGAAACGCACCTGCCCAATTTTCTGTTGAGGTGTTGTCACTGGCATAAAAATCGTTGCAGGAATCTTCATTTCATTACAAGTATAGGCAACACCTTGGGCATGATTTCCCGCTGAAGCACAGACAACTCCTCGAGCCTTTTCCTCATCTGATAATTGATGAATCGCATAGTAGGCACCACGAATTTTAAAAGAGCGAACTTTTTGCATATTCTCACGTTTGAGATAAATCGTTGCTCCATATTTTTCAGACAAATAACGGTCAAATTCTAACGGTGTACGTTCGACAACACCATTCAAAACGGCATAAGCTGCCGTCACATCCTTAGCTGTAAGCATCTCTCATTCCCCTTTTTCAAATTTTATCAAGATAAGTTTTTAATGCTCTTTCAGAAATAGCAGAGCTTTTTCCAAATCAACATCCCTAGAAAGATGTTCCTCTGTCCAAGGTATCAAAATATCTGGCTCAATACCTTTATCTGTTTGTCCCTGTCCCTTATCAATCGTCAGCAACCTAGATGTCGGAAAAATGAAGCGATAATCATCCAAAGGTAGGACACAACAATTAGAATAATCATTGATTCCCATTGTCGGTCTCCCCATGACAGTAACCTTAGGCATCCGTTTCATCATAGCCACAAAACTATCACCTGATGATCCACAATACACATCTGCCAAAACAACTACCCTCTTAGGAAATTCTTGACCGATATACGAATCGTAAAAATCAACGTCGTTATCTTCATCAGAGTCATAAGGCACATATCCCTTACCACGATTGGCTCTTAAAAGAGAGGCAAACTCCTCAATTAATCGTCTCGTTTCCTCAGTAATATCTGGTGAATTCAAATCCTTCTCAAACTGCTCTAAACGTAAATCAACATTTCGTTCAGTATAAAAGAACTCTTGCCGAACATCATCCTCTGGCAAATCACTCACCTTTTTCCCTAAACCTAGAGTGTAGTTAAAAAGAGGCCAATAAAGGCTATCTGAGCCACCATGATTAGTTCTAACATCAATAATAAGGTTGGGACTGTTCTCAATAGCTTGTTTACTTTCCTGATAAAGTGTGCTAATAGCTCCTTCATCTGAAAAATTCTCCATTTTGAGATAAACCGTCTCATTATCAAGAAGTTTCCAAACAAATGGTTCTGTCTTTGATACAGTAGTTGGTCTTTGAAGAACAACTTCAAGCTCTTTACCAGCCCGAAAAACAGTAACAGACTGTGTTCTTACCAAAAATTTCGCCCAATCCATGTACTGACGTTCCGGCGTTTTAGAGACAAATAACTCTTGATTATCTTGGTAAAACTGACTGGTCTCCACCTTATCTAAAGCAATGATAATATCTCCCTTTTCAAGACCTGTCTCCTCTCTTGCTGTAATCACATAGAGTTTTTTATCCTGATAGCGCAAGCGAAAACCTACCGGTCGATTATCAGAAGGCTTATAGAAGGTGAGATGACTAAGCACCCCAAACGAAGCCAGATAATTATTAACTAGAAAGACAAAATCATCATCTGACATTTCTTCCGAAATTTGCTTTCTAAATGGTAAAGGATTTGCACCCATTTTATCTTTCTTAGCTGATGAGTCATTTTGAGCTGTCAAAACAACTTGGTCAAAAATATCAATTTTTTGCATCGCAATTCTCCAGAATGGAATAAAGAGGTTGGGACATAATTATCTCAACCTTCTCTTTTTAATAGTAATAACAGATTGACGCAATAACTAATCGAAGTCTTAAACTAGACCTCTCTTCATTTTTAAGCGCCTACCTAAAACATCCCACTTTCTTATTTCAAAGCTCAGGCCTAAATCATGGGATTACCGCTTCCTCGCCTTGCTATTTTCAAGCTCGGACCTAAAATAGTCCACTGGACTTCCTCGCTCTCTGGTTTCAAAGCTCAGACCTAAATCGCGGGATTACCGCTTCCTCGCCTTGCTATTTTCAAGCTCGGACCTAAAATAGTCCACCTGACTTCCTCGCTCTCTGGTTTCAAAGCTCAGACCTAAATCGCGGGATTACCGCTTCCTCGCCTTGCTATTTTCAAGCTCGGACCTAAAATAGTCCACTGGACTATTTTAGTTATAAATCTTAAAGGCGTCGTCATCGTTTTGACCGACGAATGGCATTGCTTTGCGAAGTTCTGCTCCGACTTTTTCAATTTCAAGATTTGCTGCTTCTTTACGGTAAGCTTCCATTTTTGGTCGTCCAGCTTTGTAGTCGTTAACAAAATCATTAGCGAATTTACCTGATTGAATATCAGCAAGAACTGCTTTCATGTTTTCTTTAACTTGATTGGTAATAATACGTGGACCTGATACGTAATCTCCAAACTCAGCTGTGTTTGAAATGGATTGACGCATTTTCTTAAAGCCACCCTCATACATAAGATCAACAATCAATTTCATTTCATGCAGCACTTCAAAGTAAGCCAATTCTGGGGCATAGCCTGCTTCAGTTAGAACTTCAAAACCTGCTTCGATAAGAGCAGTCAAACCACCACAAAGCACCGCTTGTTCACCAAACAAATCTTCTTCCGTTTCTTCTTTGAAGGTTGTTTCAAGAAGACCTACACGCGCGGCACCAACACCTTTAGACCATGACATGGCAATGTCTTTAGCATTTCCAGTTGCATCTTGGTAAACCGCATAAAGTGCTGGAACACCAAAACCTTCTGTGTAAGTACGACGAACAAGGTGACCTGGACCTTTAGGCGCACACATGAAGACATCAACATCTGCTGACACTTTGATAAATTCAAAATGGATATTAAAGCCATGAGCAAACCCAAGAGCTTTACCTGCTGTCAAATGTGGTGCAATTTCATTATTATAGAGATCAGCTTGAATTTCGTCGGGTGCTAAAATCATGATGACATCAGCTTGTTTGGCTGCTTCTGCTACTTCAAATGTACCAAAGCCATCTTCAACTGCTTTATCAAACGATTTCCCTGGACGAACACCGATAATCACATCATGACCTGAATCACGCAAGTTTTGCGCATGGGCATGACCTTGTGAGCCATAACCAATAACGGCAATTTTTTTGCCATCAAGTGCTGGTACTTTTACATCGTTTTCATATTCCATTGTTACTGCCATAAGTCTTCTCTTTTCTATATAATATTTCCTAATTTATGATAAATCTCTGGTGAAGCCCGTTGCCCCTGTCCGAGCAATATTTTTAATGCCATAAGGGGTAATGACACGAAGAAGGGCTTCAATTTTATCCGCGTCACCTGTCATCTGAATGGTAATGGATTTTGTTGCCACATCAACAACGCTAGCTCTAAAGGGTTGAATAATAGCTAAAATCTCCGCTCGCTTGTTTGCAGGCGCAGCAATTTTTACCAAAAGAACTTCACGCTCCAAATGAGGAAGGTCAGTAATATCACGAACCCTAACCACATCAATCAAACGATTGAGCTGCTTGATGATTTGGTCGGCTTCATCCAAAGTCGCCACGTCAATAATAATGGTAATCCTAGAAATATGAGGATCATCCGTTGGACCAACTGAAATGGACTCAATATTAACCTGACGACGGGATAAAACACCTGTGAAACGGTTAAGGACACCTGTCGAATTTTGCAATTTTGCTGTTAACATTCTACGCATTGAAGGTCACCCCCAACATTTCATGATTTGCCTTACCTGCTGGAACCATTGGTAACACATGCTCTCGATTTGAAATACTCACTTCAATCAGCATCGGTTTATTTTCCAAGATAACTTGTAAGTCTTCTCTCAAAGTCGCTGGATTTATCAGGTGGTAAGACGCAATGCCATAGGCTTGCGCTAGCAATTGGAAATTCGGTTCGTCATCAAAGGTCGATTGACTTCGTCTCTCATCATAGAAAGATTCCTGCCACTGGCGAACCATCCCCAAGGAATGGTTATTGATAAGAACTACCTTGATTGGGACACCATAGCCATTTAAAATAGCTAACTCTTGATTGGTCATTTGAAAACCACCGTCACCGACAAAAAGGATAACTTCCTTATCAGGATTTGCTAATTTCGCACCAATTGCTGCTGGAATACCAAATCCCATGGTTCCCATACCACCTGATGTGATGAGCTGACGTCCAAACTGGTAAGGGTAAAACTGAGCAGCCCACATTTGGTGTTGCCCGACATCCGTGACAATAATTGCCTCACCCTTAGTCAATTCTCCGATCACTTCAATCACTTCTTGCGGCTTAATAAAAGTATCATCTTTTTCATAGCTAAATGGTGCTCTAGTCTTGTTGTGTAAAACCTGACTAGTCCAGTCAGCATGATTAGTAGCAACCGTGTCAAAACTCAACAACATTTCCAAGGTCTTCTTAGCATCACCTACAACTGGAATAGCTGTTTTAATGACTTTACCAATTTCAGCGGGATCTACATCAACATGAGCGACCACAGCATTTGTCGCAAACTGAGCAACATTTCCTGTCAAACGGTCATCAAATCGTGCCCCAATATTAATAATAAAATCCGCATCAGTCAAGGCCATATTAGAAGCATAAGAGCCATGCATTCCTCCCATCCCCAGTGAAAGCTCGTGGGTAATGGGCATCGTTCCTAACCCTAGTAGTGTTGAAACGACTGGAATCTGATACCGTTCTGCAAATTGAATTAATTCTGCGCCAGCATTGGCGTAAGCAATCCCACCCCCCGCTAGAATGACTGGGCGTGTAGATTGACTAAGCTGGGCTAATAATTTTTTAACCTGCAAGCCATTTGGTTCAACCGTTGGTTGGTAACTTGGCAAATGAACCGTCGTCTCATAATAAAAATCAACTTCATTGGCTGAAATATCTTTTGGTAAATCAATGACAACCGGTCCCGGTCTACCAGTCGTTGCAATATGAACCGCTTCTGTGATGATCCGAGGAATATCCTCAGTATGGCGCACCTGATAATTGTATTTAGTAATCGGCATGGTCATCCCAATCATATCCGCTTCTTGAAAAGCATCTTTACCAATACCTGCGGTAGCTACTTGACCAGTGAAGACTAAAAGAGGAACACTATCTCCCATCGCATCTGCAATTCCTGTAATAGCATTCGTTGCACCAGGTCCAGAAGTCACTAGAGCAACACCAATTTGTCCAGTTGACTTAGCAAAACCTTCTGCTTCATGGACCGCTCCCTGCTCATGACGTGCAAGCACATGTACTACTCTATCTTGATAATGATAAAGCGTGTCATAGAGCGGTAAGACCGCCCCACCTGGATAACCAAATATCCTATCAATACCGAGCGTTAAAAGCGTATCGAGCACTAATTCCGAACCTGATTTAGGTCTATCTAACGTTATTTTTTCCACAAGATCTCCCTTTCCTAAAAAATTACCGAAACAGGCCAATGCATCAACCAAAGCATTTTATAACTCAAAGCAACCTCTTTTTCAAGAAGTTTGACGCGAGAGCATTCAAACAATACCCTGTCAATCAATAGTCTAGCATCATTCGTACATTTCTGATTTTTGAATTGTCAAAAAATTCAAAAACTTTCTTACTATGATACCATTTTTACATAAGATTGCAAGATAAAATCGCAACAATTTTTAGTTAAAGTCAATTAATTTTTATTGGCAATTAATTTTTATTTAGTATTTTTTTAGCACTTCTCCTAATGTGATGTGGGGCGCTCAAAAGGTCTGGGAGACCTTTTGAGGTGGGAAATGAAGCTGACGAAGTCAGTGTCAGAACCTCCCCTCCTACAGAGTTCCATTCCTTCTTGGCAAGCCTAGGTCTCCTTCGCTCTCTGGTTTCTAAGCTCAGGCTGAAACTGTTCACTGGACAGTTTCACTAATAAGAATACCACCATGGCGAAAGAAGCTCTGGTAAATCAAGCCATTTATTGCTTCTTGATTTTACTTAAACTGATAATTTTGATTTTGGATGAGTATGAAATTACGTTCTGTCATTTTTCTTCTCTTTTCCTAGCAAAAAATCGTTACAGGAAATCCTGTAACGACTCATCTTTATTCCACACTCATCAAATATGGATATACTGGTTGATCACCTTGGTGAATTTCTACTTCGACATCTTCATAGGTGTCTTCGAGGAATTCTGCGATTTCACTAGCTACTTCTTGTGACCCTTCTTCACCAACGTAGATGGTTACAATTTCGCTATCTTCATCAATCATTTTCGCAAATGTTTCTTTTAAAGCGTCAACCATATTTGGTGTTGAGACAAGAATTTTACCATCAACCATTCCTAGAATATCATTTTCATGGATTTCAAGGCCGTCAATTGTTGTGTCACGCACAGCAAGGGTCACACTTCCGCTAACAACATCAGCCAAACTTGCAGTCATGGCTTCGACGTTTTCTTCCAAAGCTTTGCTTTCATCAAAAGCTAATAGACTAGTGAAACCTTGTGATACGGTACGCGTTTCAACCACGGCTGCGTTGACTTCTGCTACCTCTGCCGCTGATTGCGCAGCCATAAAGATATTCTTGTTATTTGGCAAGATGATCACATTCTTAGCGTTAACTGCTTCGATTGCTTTGACAATGTCTTCTGTTGATGGGTTCATTGTTTGACCACCAGAGATGATGTAGTCAACACCTTGTGATGTGAAGATGTTTGCCAAACCATCACCAGCAACAACTGCAATCAAACCGTATTCTTTTGCTTCTTGTTTAACAGGCGCAGCTGCTTTTTCAAGTTGTGCTTCGTGCTGACCACGCATATTGTCAACTTTAACTTTGACAAGCGCACCGTATTTCAATCCTTCTTGCATGACAAGACCTGGGTCTTCTGTGTGGACGTGCACTTTAACAATTTCATCGTCATTGACAACGAGAAGAGAGTCTCCAAGCCCTGATAGGTATCCTTGGAATTCTTCATAGTTAAATTCTTTAACATAGGTAGGACCTTGTCCAAGAGCCACCATGATCTCAGTACAGTAACCAAAGGTAATGTCTTCTGTTGCCACATGACCAGCTACTGATTTGTGATGCTCTGCATTGATCATTTCAGACATCACAGCTGGAGTTGCTTTGAAATCTTCTGATGCAATGTACTCACCTGTCAAAGCTGATAGGAAGCCTTCGTAGATGTAGACAAGACCTTGACCACCTGAGTCAACAACGCCAACCTCTTTGAGAACTGGAAGCATTTCAGGTGTCTTAGCCAAGGCACGTTTTGCCCCTTCAAGAGCTGCGCGCATGACTTCAATGGCATCATCAGTTTCTTCTGCTTTTTTAAGTGCTCCAGTTGCACCACCACGAGAAACGGTAAGAATCGTTCCCTCAACTGGTTTCATAACAGCTTTATAAGCCACTTCAACACCTGATTGGAAAGCTGCCGCTAAATCTTTACCATCAAGCTCTGTTTTACCTTTAATAGCATTACCAAAACCACGGAAAAGTTGTGATGTGATAACACCAGAGTTTCCACGAGCCCCCATAAGAAGACCTTTTGAAAGAATCTGCCCCACTTCACCAACGGTATTGGCAGGCTTATCAGCAACTTCTTTAGCACCATTATCCATGGTCATACTCATGTTTGTCCCAGTATCACCGTCTGGCACAGGGAAGACATTCAATGAGTTAACATACTCTGCTTGGCTTCCAAGACGACTAGCTGCCGCCTGTACCATTTCTTGTAATAAACTTGTTGTAATTGTAGACACGATTATTCTCCCTCGACCTTCACATTTTGGATATAGACATTCACTGCACTTGCAGAAATCCCTAATTGACTTTCCAAATTGAATTTAACACGTTCTTGAATATTTTTTGAGACTTCGCTGATTTTAACACCGTAACTCATAACAGTGTAAACATCAACTGCAATGCCGTCTTCTGTTGATTTGACAACGACACCTTTGGCATAATTTTCTTTTCCTAGAAGTGCTTGGAAATTATCCTTAATCGCACTCTTGCTCGCCATACCAACAACACCGAAAATTTCTGTTGTCGCACCGCCTACAACAGTAGCGATAACATCATCAGCAAGTTCGATTTGACCATCTTTTGTATTGATTTTTACAGTCATAATAAGATACCAAGTCCGCTCGTAAAGTTAGTTTTTCTTCATAGCTCTTTGAACGGTTTAGTTCCTTTCTATATTTCAAAAGTTTCTATCACTTTATTCTACCATATTTACCAAGTCTTGTAAAAAAATAGAAGTTTTTCGATTTTTAGGCACAAAAAAACGACCAAGTTGGTCGATTTTTAATTAAACGCGTTCAACTTTACCAGATTTAAGAGCACGAGCTGAAGCCCAAACTTTTTTAGGTTTACCGTCGATAAGAACTGTAACTTTTTGAAGGTTTGGTTTAACTGTACGTTTTGTTTGGTTCATCGCGTGTGAACGGTTGTTACCAGAAACTGTTTTACGTCCTGTGAAATAACATACTTTAGCCATTTCGTTTTTTCCTCCTAGGTAGAATATGTTCGGATGTGCTAGCACCACATACTTGAATATTCTATCATAATTCGGTGACTAGCGCAAGGCATTTCTTCATTTTTTTATTCAGATTGTTTCATAACGCTCTCGCTAAAGCATCCTTTACTTCTGACCTGTATTTTTTCGGTAAAGGGCAAAGCTTCCCAAACAGAAAAGGAGGCAAAAGAGCATAAATGAGGTTGCCATCACAAAGTTTGTCAAAAGACTACCTACAAAAAGTGCAATAATAGATAAAATCGCAAAAATTGGAGAAAAGAGCCCCGTTAATTTGTTGGTAATTTCTCCCTTTCGGTACAAGCCAATTACTGCCACATAAAGGAGAATAAAGGACATATTGTTGAAAACGATAGCTACTTCACTAATATCACTTCCTGGAAGCAGATGATATTTTGTCGCTAAGTAATGGATACCTAACCAAAGCAAGGTCACAGCAACGGTTGATAAACTAGCTGAGATTGAGAGTTGGTAGCGACGGTCAACTTTTGCAAACTGTTTATTTTTAATCCAACCACGTGCAGCAAAGGCCTGTGGAAGCCTCATATTAGACAGCATCAAACCATTTGACACCCCGAGCACAGCAATGATGATAATCACCAAGAGCAACTTACTGATGGTTTCACCGTAAATCATTTTTGTCGCATGAAGTACAGCATCATTTCCTGTTGTCATAATAAAGCTAGGTCCTAAAATACGACTTAAGCCATAGAAAAATACCAGATACAGAGTAAGAATCACAAGTGGTCCAATAATAAAGGCTTTGGCAAGATTTTTCTTAGGATTTTTCAATTCAGGTGCAATACTTGCCACGACTGTCCAGCCATCATAAGCAAAGTAGAGAGGCATTAGTCCAGATAACCATCCCAGCCCCACTTCACGCGGTTCAATTGGTGTCAGGCCTTGCGGAATTTCAGGCACCGCTTTTCCCCAAGAAAGCCCTACAAGGGCAATCGCTAAAAGAGGAATGATTTTGAGCACTGTCGATAACGATTGAAAGCGCCCCGCCAAAATACGAGAAAACAGGTTCATAAGAGCTAGGAGAATCAGGTAGACTGCCGCTAGGAGAATCTGATATTCTAGCTTAGAGCCGCTTCCTAATGTAAAGCTAGCCGCTACCCAAGCTACGACCGCATTTAGGGCAGGAAGATAGACGTAGGCTGAAAACAAGCCAAGTGAGGCGGCCAAGCCTGGATGGAGGTAGGTCATATAGTAAGAAAAAATACCACCTTCATCATCATTTCTCGTCGCTAATTCTGACAAACTCAGAGCTCCAAATACGATGGAAAATGACCCTAGAACGATAATCAACATCCCCAGTCCAACATTTCCACCCGCATAGGATAGAATGTCATCAACCTTAAAATAAATCCCTGATCCTATAACAACCCCAACAATTAAGGCGATTGCTGTCGATAATCCATAAACTTGTCTATCTTGATTTTTCATCTAGTGCGATGTCCCCCTTAACATACTACTCATTCATTTCAAAATAAAAATTGACGTTAAACCACTCAGCAAATAGTTTGCGAATTTTTAGTTTAACTTTCTATACTAACTTTAACCATTATAGCTTAAAAAGAAGACTTGAACAAGGTCAATTGCAACCATATCCGAACAATACTGCAAACTGTAAATTTACCTAAAATTCAAACAATAATGATTTTATACTTCATGATTTTTATAAACAACATTTCTGAGCCATATTTTAGGTATAGATATTGATTGGACTAAAGGAGGCAAGAAGAAAATAGCTTAAATAACTCTTTATACTCGCAAAAATCAAATCGAAATATTAAAAAAGAAAAAGAGAAGACCAAATATTTAGCCTTCTCTCAAACTTAGATCTTCACCCCCAGTACAAGCTGGTAAAGAGTCTAATTTATAACTAGGTATCAAGAGTTTACACTACTAACTCTAATACTACTAATCATTTTTACAAATTATGATTTTTAATTTTTAGGTACATGAACGCAGCTAGTGCTACAAGAAGAATTGATCCAGCAACACTCATCCACAATACTACTTGTTCACCCGTTCTTGGCAAAATAGATTGAGATTTTTTAGACCCAGCTTTGGTTTTTTCACCTTTATTGCCACGATCTGTTTTTTCTGTTGTGTTACCTGTACTTGCTTCAGTAGAAGATATTTCGCTTGCTGCTGTAGTGTTTGTACTTACACCAGTTGTAGTCTCACTAACCGTTGTTTCACTTGTGATTGCTTCTGTTGTCGTTTCACTTGCTGTTGTTTCACTTGTGATTGCTTCAGTTGTCGTTTCGCTTACTGTTGTCTCACTTGTGATCGCTTCTGTTGTCGTTTCACTCACTGTTGTTTCACTCACTGTTGTTTCACTTGTGATCGCTTCTGTTGTCGTTTCGCTTACTGTTGTTTCACTTGCAATCGCTTCAGTCGTTGTTTCACTTGCTGTAGTGCTTGTTTCTGTAGTTGGAGCAACTTGGTCTGTAACAACTAACTTGTTATCTGTAGAATCTACTTTATTGCCAGCTGCATCTTTAACAGTTACTTGACCATCTTCACTTACTGTGAAAGTGATGTCGGTTACTTTCAAGTAACCATTTGGCGCTACTTTTTCATGGAAGATATAGTCCCCAGCCTCTAACTTAATTGTCTTAGCTGTTTTTTCTGATGTCCATTTCTCTACGACTTTACCGTCTTTAGAAATTTCAATTTCCGCACCTTCAAGTTCTTCACCACCCAAGTTAACTTTACTGATGACAACATCTTTAGTTTCTGGCATATCTGTAACGATGAGCTTATTGTCATCTTTTACTTCTGATTTCGCCTCTGTAGCATCATCATTAACACCTTTAGATACAACAGCTACTTTTCCTTGAGCATCAACTGTGAATTTCAACTTCGTAACTTTTTGTAATCCTTTTGGTGCAACCTTTTCTTCAAAGGTGTATGTACCTGGAAGTAATTTTAACTTAAAGACTTGACCTTTTTTAGAAGTCCATTCTGCTGGGTCATGCTCTCTTATGCGATTATCTGCAATATGCCCTAACTCATTATAGATAGTGATAAAAGCGCCTTCTACCTCTTGACCTGCAATATCAACTTTGCTGATAATTACTTCTTGGGCTTTAGGCTCTTCGGCTTCATCGGTTACAACTAATTTATTGTCTACAACTTCAGCTTTACCGCTTGTTGTCGTCTTAACTACTGTGACTTTACCTTCTTCTGAAACATTGAAAGTAATGTCAGTCACAACTTTATAGCCTTTTGGTGCTGCTTTCTCATGGAAGATATAATCTCCAGCTGTTAACTTGATTGTTTTAGCCGTTTTTTCTGATTTCCATGATTCTACGACTTTACCGTCTTTTGAAATTTCAATCTCAGCACCTTCAAGCTCTTTGCCATCTAGGTTAACTTTACTGATGACAACATCGTGTTTCGTAGCTTGGTCAATGACGATGAGCTTATTCGCTTTCTCAGCATCTACTTTAGCTGTCTTAGACATGTCATCTTGTTTAGTTGAATCACCAACTTTTGTGACGTTCACTTTACCATCTACGGTTACCGTAAAATGAATATCTGTAACTTTTTCATAACCCGCTGGCGCTGCATTTTCGACAAAGATGTAATCGCCCGCTTCAAGGGTTAATTTATGAACTTCTTTTTTAGAAACCCACTTAGTAACATGTACTCTGTTACCATCAGCTGTGGCTTTGAAGATTTCGATTTCGGCTTTTTCTAATTCTTCACCACCAAGATTTTGTTTACTAATTTCGATGTTGTATTTTGTAGCTTGGTCAATGACAGTCAAGACAGAATCCTTAACTTTCGCCTCTGTACTTGTTGTTGTCACCTTGCCATCTTTATCTACTGTGAATGTGAAAGTTGTTACTACATCGTAGCCAGCGGGTGCCGCATTTTCTTCAAATGTGTATTCACCTGCTTCCAACTTCACTTTCATGTTGTCTTTCGTTGTGACATAGTTTTCAAGTTTGGCACCATTCACATCAGAAACAACATCATTTGTTTTCTTATTGCGAACAGTAACTGTTGCATTTTCAAGAATGTCACCAGCGATGTTTTGTTTACTAATTTCGATGTCATGCTTGGTAGCTTGGTCGATGACAACTAGTTTATTTTCATTAGCTGCCTCTACTTTAGCTGTCTTAGAAATTTCAGATTCTTCTTTCGAATCACCAACTTTAGTAACTTTGACCTTACCATCGGTTGTGACTGTGAAGTGAATTTCTGAAACTTTTTCGTAACCTGCTGGAGCTGCATTTTCGACAAAAATGTAATCGCCTGCTTCAAGGGTTAATTTATGAACTTCTTTTTTAGAAACCCACTTAGTAACATGTACTCTGTTACCATCAGCTGTGGCTTTAAAGATTTCAATTTCGGCTTTTTCTAATTCTTCACCACCAAGATTTTGTTTACTAATTTCGATGTTGTATTTTGTAGCTTGGTCAATGACAGTCAAGACAGAATCCTTAGCTTTCGCCTCTGTACTTGTTGTTGTCACCTTACCATTCTTGTCTACTGTGAATGTGAACGTTGTTACTACATCGTAACCAGCTGGTGCCGCATTTTCTTCAAATGTGTACTCACCTGCTTCCAACTTCACTTTCATGTTTTCTTTAGTTGTCACATAGTTTTCAAGTTTGACACCATTCACATCAGAAACAACTTCACCTGTTGCTTTGTTGCGGACAGTGACTTTTGCATTTTCAAGAATATTACCAGCGATGTTTTGTTTACTGATTTCTATGTCGTAACGCTTGTATTCATCTTTCATCACAATAGTGTCGTTTGCCACAGTTTCTTTATCTGTGCGGGTAATACCACCATTTTCATCAATTGTGAAAGTGATGTGCTCCGCGATCAAGAATCCGTCTGGAGCTTGTGTTTCCACCATTGTATAGGTGCCAGCTTCTAGTGTAAATTCTTTTTGATTCTTACCTGAAACCCAAGTCAATTCTTTTTTAGTTTTAGAATCAACAGCGATTTGTCCTTCGGCATTAGCCCCTTCAACAACTTTCAAATGAGCGTTTTCAAGCTCTTTAGTCCCGTTAACCGCAACTTTACTGAAACGAACTATTTTTTCAACTTTAATAATTGGTGCAGTGTAAGTGTTTTCCCAAATCCAAGTATCATTGCCTTCGCCATACGCCTGCGCATTATCAACTTCTTTTATAACTTTAGAAGTGTAATTTTCATACTGCCAAGTATTTCCTTCGCTATTAACTTCCAAAATATTATAAACATAAGGAATTCCATTCTTACCATGAGTATCTAGGTTTGTAAATTCTACAGTTGTTTGTCCTTTTTCAAGTTTCTTCTTCTCTACAAATTCTGTATCAGAATCACCAGCTTTTCGAATCAATTGGAAGTATACATCTGGTGTATTTTCTGGCTTGTTGACCCAGTCTTTCTGAGCTTTCAAAACCAATCTCTGAGCATCTTTATCAACAATAGTAATCGTTTGATTAGCAAGTGTGATCATATCTGCTTCATATGTTTTCTTTAAATCACCAACTCCCCCTTGCCCATTAACCGTAAAATTAAACTGTTTAACCGCTACATAATTAGCTGGTGCTTCTTCTTCCGATACAGTATATGTACCTGGTTGAAGCGTGAGCGTACGTTCCTTATCAGTTGTCTTGAAAGCAGCTACAGTCTCTTTGGTGTTCGGATTTGTGATAACCAATGTCGCACCTGCCAATGCTTGACCTTTTGAATCTTGTTTTTTAAAGGTCACAGAAGTTTCCACTTCTTTTTTGTTAATGAGTTGAACCGTAGTCTTATCCTGATCTACTTCAACATTATCTTTATTTTTTGTAAACTCCAGTGCCCCCTCACTTGAAACTGTAAACTCAGAAATAGTTGCTACATCATAACCTTCTGGCGCCTTGTCTTCAATTAGGCGATATGTTCCAGCCTCCAAGGTAGTTTCATGCAATGACCCATCTGTTGTCCAGCTATCTACTGTTGAAGTCGTTTCTTTTTCACCTTCTTTAGTAACTTTTACAATGCGTAGTTCCGCATTTTCTAATTGCTTTTCTTTCGCATCTGTACCAACTTTACCAAATTGATAGCGGAATTTATTGGTTTGCTTGTTGGTTGTAACAACAGTCATAGAGCCTTGGGCTGTATAAGTGACTTTATAACTTGTTTCATAACCCGGATAACTCCAGTCAATGAATTTATCACCTTCTACTTTACGAAGTTCCTTTACTACATATCGGTAACGTTCACTAGTACTGTCACCAGGTACTTTGTACAAAGAAAGTTGAATTTGCTTCCAGTCAACTCGATTCCGTTCTAATTTTTTAGGATTGATAAAAGTAGCCTTAGCTTGAGGATAATCAATCTGCTCTTGTGTCACTAACGTCTCACTGCCATCTTCAGAAATACGATAGATTCCAAAATAGATATTATCTGCATCTACTGCTTTGTCTTCCCATTTTTTTGTAACTTCAATATTTGGAATAGATAAAGTATCTGTTTTATCATTTGTTATCGTATAAGGTGAGTCCTCACGACCTGTTCCAGTTAAAGGACCTGCCATAAAGCCTTCTTTTTTGCCAACTTCAATGATTTTATAATTGCTAGCATGCTTTGGTAGATTTTCCCAAGTTACCACATTAGAAGCTGTTTCCTTAGCTTTTGTTGTCAATACTTTTTCAGCATCTCCATCACTAATCTCCTCAGCTTTGCTACCATCTTTATTCACTAGCTTGAAAGTAACTGTTGTTTCAGCTAAAGGATTTGGTGCGGTTGACCAACGTTTCTGAGCAAACACCTTGTAACTGACTGGCGCTTTTTCACTAGCTATTAAGTGCTGATAATATTTCTTGTTTTTTAGAGCAGTCGGACTCGCCTGAAGGGTCCGATCATTTTTAAAGAAAACTGGTTTAAAATCAGCAGGTGCTGTCAAGTCACCAGAAATCAACTTATTAAAAATCTCTTCTTCCTTACCAGATAAGTGGAAGTCCTTGGCAGTTTTTCCATCCGTAACATTCCAGATGGCATACTGGGTTAAGGCTCGCAAACGAGTCGCACTGATAACCTTATCTTCCACATAATGGTTGCCGTCCGTTGGGTAACCATAGTAAAGAATAGCATTTAACTTATCTTTTTTACTGTCAAAATTGTCAATATCAGTATTCGTTAAATCAGTTTTATCATAAATAGCCGGTCTCAGCTCATTGTTCACAGAGCCTGGAAAGGCGTAGGCATACTGTAAACAGTAAGCGACCATTTCTTCCGATAATTTCCCATCGTTGCCAATTTTGGCAATATCAATCTTGTAAACTCCATCAGCTGTCGCTGAACTGTAAGCTTGATAACGACCTGCATATTGTGACGATCCACTTTCAGCTTGAACTGAGGTCCAGTTAAAACAGTGACCACCCGACACTATGAAAACAACTAGCCCTAATAGTGCCAACAGTTTATTTTTTAAACTATTCATTTCTCTCTACTCCTAAACCATCTCTGTATTTGTCCACCAAATATAGCAGTTATCGCCCTTCTCGGCTGAAATCGCCACCGTTAGCAAACCTGTCAATCGGCTCAGTAAAAGGACTATTAAACTAAGCCATCTATAAACTTTTTTAATCATAAGTTTATTATCCTCCTATTTTTAATATATAGCTCTAAAAGATTTATTTTCCCTCCTTTACCACTTCTAATCTTAGTATGTTTTAATCTATTAAAACCATCACTACATTATATCACTTGAAGACAATCCATGTGTTTCAAGTTAATTCCTTTACATGATGATTCTCAATTTTATTTCTTATAGAAAATAAATTCTATATCCCTCCAGATGCCAGTCCCAGACTGTTTTCATTCTGATTTTCAATCCCTTTAAATAGACATTTTTCTCATTATCGGTTTTTTAACTTTCAAAAAAAGGATAAAATCTAATGCCTATTTTTTGAGCATGTGACCTATTCCTGTGAATCCAGATTCAAAAAATCCTCCCCAAATAAGAAAAGGACTCCCTAATCGGAAATCCTTTTATTTTTTATTCAACGTTAGATTAAGCTTTGTTTGCTCCAAATCAAAGATTTGTTCGCAGATTCTTATGCTTTATTTGCTCGTAATCAGAGATTATATCGCAGTTTTTTATGCCTTGTTTGCTGAACCGAATACGTCGATACGTTCTTCAACAGCACCTTGAACAGCTTTGATACCTGGTGCCAAGAATTTACGTGGGTCGAAGAGTTTTTTCTTGTCGTATTCTGCTTCGTTTGCATCGTAGTTACGTGCAAATTCACGAGTTGCGTTTGAGAATGCGATTTGGCTCTCAGTGTTTACGTTGATTTTTGCAACACCAAGTTTGATTGCTGCAACGATTTGCTCATCAGGAATACCTGAACCACCGTGAAGAACGATTGGGAAACCTGGGATAGCGGCAGCCAATTTTTCAAGGTGATCAAGAGCAAGACCTTCCCAGTTTTCTGGGTATGGACCGTGGATGTTACCGATACCAGCTGCAAGGAAGTCAATTCCAGTTTCAACCATTGCTACTGCATCTTCGATTGGAGCAAGTTCACCTTTACCAATGATTCCATCTTCTTCACCACCGATAGTACCAACTTCAGCCTCAACTGAAATACCTTTAGCGTGAGCTTTTTCAACAACATCTTTAGCCAAGCGAAGGTTTTCTTCTACTGGAAGGTGTGATCCATCAAACATTACTGAAGTGTAACCAACTTCGATACACTCAAGAACGTCTTCGTAGTGACCATGGTCAAGGTGAATAGCAACTGGAACAGTGATGTTCATTGATTCTACAAGGTTAGCGATAAGTGATTGACACACTTTGTAACCACCCATGTATTTAGCAGCACCCATAGAAGTTTGGATAAGAACTGGAGCTTGTTTTGCTTCAGCGGCACGCAAGATAGCTTGTGTCCACTCAAGGTTGTTTGTGTTAAATCCGCCGACAGCGTAGCCGTTTTCACGAGCTGCTTGGACAAATTTTTCTGCTGAAACTAATGGCATTTCGAGCCTCCTAATATTTTTTTGGGTCACGCCCATTACTCGTTTATTTTATCACAAATCCTCTCATAAATCTAGTCTCATGTTAACTCCTTTAAAATATTCTTGCTTTTTTATGCTCAAAATTTAAAAGAGAGCCTAAGCTCTCCTAATGTTAGAAATTAGCATTGTCTGGGTCTGGTGCTGTTGTCAGGCCTGAGATGTTTTTGATAAACTCTGCATCTTCTTGACTGAGTTCGATGTCTGCAAAGTCCATGTTTTCTTTGATCCGTGCTTCATGAACGGATTTTGGTAATGGCAAGAAGCCTTCGTGCCATGACCAAGCAAGAGCCACTTGGGCAATGGTTTTGCCATATTTTTCAGCCAAGGCTTTCATGTCAGTATTCCCAAAAAGTTCTCCCTGTCCAAGAGGTCCCCAAGCTTCGATGACAATATCATGCTTACGGCAATATTCAACAACTTCCCCTTGGTAGCATCCTGGTGCTAAACGAATTTGGTTGACAGACGGAGTCACTTTAGCTGTTTTTGCTAGTGCTTCTAAGTGATGAACAAGGAAGTTGCTGACTCCGATTGATTTGACAAGACCTGCTTCTTTGGCTTCTTCCATGTAGCGCCATGCTTCTGCATTGGCTTCTTCCCAATTGTCACGGAAAGCTTTTGGATTTGGCCAATGGATAAGGTACAAGTCAATATAATCTAAGTCTAGTTTTTTCAGTGACGTTGCTAGCGCAGCTTTTGCCAAATCATAAGAATGGGAATCATTCCATAATTTTGTTGTGATGTAGAGTTCCTCACGTGGAATACCGCTGTCTTTAATGGCACGGCCAACACTTTCTTCATTGCCGTAGATAGCGGCCGTGTCAATGTGACGGTAACCAGCTTTGAGGGCGTCTAGTGTTGATTGGTAAGCTTCGTTGCCATCAGCAGCTTTAAAGGTTCCAAAGCCAAGGGCTGGAATTTTATGTCCGTCATTTAAGTTAAATACTGTTGTCATGATTTAATTCTCCTATTTTAAAATATCTAAGATATCTGCTACAATTTGTTCTTTATTGAGACGGTATCTATCATAAAGTTCGGCTTGTGGCACAACTTCTGTAAATTCACGAAGGGAGCCTTTGACTAAAACTTTCACCTCTGTCGGACCAAAGAAGCCTGCAATACGCTGACCAAAACCACCGTCTATTGAGCCATCTTCAAGTGTCACCACGAGTTCATGGTTGTCTTTCAAGCTTTCCAGAGTTTTTTCATCAAGACTTGCAATAAAGCGTGGATTGATGATAGTGGCAGTAATACCAGATTTTTCAAGTTCTGTTGCGACTTCTTTTCCTAATTGCAGGAATCCACCTAGGCCAAGAATGGCTACACGACTCCCTTTTTGAACAATATCATAGTTTGGAGTGGCAAATTCTTTTTTGACATGCTGCTCCTCCATATCTTGTTGTGCTGGAATGGAAATGACGACTGGATTTTCAGTCTGTTGACTAGCAAAGCGCAGCATTTCTTTCAATTCAGCAACATGGGCTGGCGCTAGATAAATGAGATTTGGGATGGTTGCCAACATAGCACGTTCAAAAGTTCCTTGGTGCGTACGGTCACTGTTGGTAATGGTAGAACCACGTACAATCAGAACTGCTGGAACCTTATTAATCGCTAAATCGTGAGAAATCTGGTCATAAGCACGCTGTAAAAACGTGGCACTGTGAAAAATATAAGGTTTAGCCCCAGCAGTGGCAAATCCAGTCGCCATACTGATATTATGTTGCTCTGCAATGCCTGAGTCCCAATAATGATCAGGATATTTGGCTTCGATACGACCTAGACCAAAGGCACCTGGAATCGCCGCATTCATAGCAAGAACAGGCTTACCAGCTTCGATTTCTTCCTCAAGAAAATCCACGATGGTTGATTCAAAAGTCGGCTTAGCTGGTGATTGTTTCAGAGGTTCTCCAGTTTCAACATTGAATGGAGAACGCCAGTGATTGGTCTGCTTATCTTTCAAAGCCCAGTCCACACCGTGTCCTTTTTCGGTGTGAATATGGAGCAATACAGGATGATTGGCATCTTTAACTTCTTCAAACAAACCAATTAAATCTGCTATGCTATGTCCATTTTCTAAATAATGATAGTCAAAACCAAAGGCTTTAAAGAGGTTATTGTTAGCTTGACCATTGGTTGCACGAAGTTCAGCTAAATGCGGGTAAAGACCGCCGTAATTTTTAGCAATAGACATTTCATTATCATTGAGGATCACAATGAGGTTACTGTTCAATTCCGCAGCATTATTAAGTCCTTCAAATGCCAAACCACCTGACATAGAACCGTCACCAATAACTGCGATGATATTCCCTTTTTCTCCCTTTATATCACGCGCTTTGGCAAGTCCTTCTGCTAGGGCAATGGATGTAGAGGTGTGACCAATGGTGAAAAAATCATGCTCACTTTCTTCTTGGTCTGTATAGGGAGTGATATCATGGAAGTGACCGTCCACAAAACCTTGTTTTCTTCCTGTTAAGATTTTATGAGGATAAGACTGATGACTGACATCCCAGACAATTTTATCCACAGGAGCATTGAAAACCTTGTGGAGAGCAATGGTCATCTCAACAACACCGAGATTGGGGCCAAAGTGTCCACCAACTTTACTGACTTTATTCACTAAAAGTTCTCTGATATCATTGGCTAAGTCTTCTAGTTCCGAAAGGCTGAGCTTTTTGACATCAGAAGGATTATTGACTTTATCCAACACTGTCATTTTCTTGTCCTTCCTTACGCCTAATATCATAATAGGCATCTGTACGTTCTTTTTCTGTTAGTCCTTGATTTTCAAGCTCAGATAACCGACGATGAATTTTAATTTTTTCAACTAAATAATGGTGTGTTTCCTGTAAATCGTGGATTTGCTGCTCTAAATCGCGCTTTGTTTTTTCAAGTAACTCTGTTGATAGTGTGTGATTATGAAATTCCGCCAAAATCTTACGAATATCTTCTAAAGACATACCAACACGGCGGTAATGGGCAATAGCTTTTAAGCGGTCAACGCTACGCTCATCAAATTCACGAAAGCCACGGTCATTTCTTGGAATGTCGACCATTCCCTCTTTTTCATAGAAACGAATGGCATGCGCAGAGATTCCTAATTGCTCTGAAATCGTTTTGATGCTAATCACGCTAGCCTCCTCTCAATTGTTTTTCAATAATTTTCTTGTCCCCATCATACCACTTTAGAGTAAGTCTAAGTCAAGAAAGAACCTAGTTCTTCTCCTTAGTAAGCACCACGAATGTGAGAATGGACTTCTTTCCAATAGAAGTCTGACAATCGTTCTAACTCTTGCGGGCTAAATGGCAGAGCTTCTAGGCTTTCAAGATTATTATCAACCTGCTTAATACTCTTAAAACCTGGGATAACGGCTGTAATCCCTTCTTGTTGCAAGAGCCATTTGAGTGATGCTGTCGCTAAACCACCGTGCTCTTTACCAATCCATTGTACTTGGTCAACCAGTTCAATCGCCTTGTCAAAAGGAAGACCACCAAAGGTTTCACCAACATTGAAAGCCGCGCCATCACGATTATAATGACGATGATCATTTTCTGGGAAGGTAGAGTTTTTACTGTATTTTCCTGTTAGAAGTCCGCTGGCAAGTGGGACACGTGCTAAAACACCAACATGTTTATCTTTGGCTAGTGCAATCATTTCCTTCACTGGTTTTTGGCGAAGCAAATTCACAATGACTTGTAAACTGCTAGCATTTGTATTTTCAAGGACAAATTTTCCTTGGTCATCTGTCTCAACACTGACCCCATAGTAGCGAATGAGTCCTTCTTTTTTCAAATCTTCAAGCACTGTAAAAACATCCGATTGGGTAAGAATCTCGGTTGTGGGACAATGAATTTGATAGAGGTCTATCGCATCCATCTGAAGATTACGCAAGCTTTCTTCCGCATACTGGCGAACCTTTTCATAAGTATAATTTTCAGGATTAGTAAAATCATCACGACGTCCAAATTTTGTGGCTACATAAACACGTTCGCTACGCTCTTTCAAGACCTGACCAATAATTTTCTCACTCCGTCCGCCACCGTAAACATCTGCAGTATCAAAAAAATTGACACCTCTATCAATTGCATGGTTAAGAGCAGATTTGGCATTTTCCTCAGTGACATCGCCCCAATCACCACCGAGCGCCCAAGTCCCAAAACTAACGGAACTAATTGACATATCTGTCGTCCCTAATGGTCTATACTTCATAACATTCTCCTTAGTTTGTTTTCTTCCTATCCTAACACCTTAGACTAGGTCTAAGTCAAGTAAAAAAGGGGAAATCCCCCCTTTTCATCACATCTAGGCTTCAAATCGTTTTTCACCATCAATATAGGTTGCAACTAAGTTTAACTCTTTATCAAGGACAATAAAGTCTGCGGCATATCCCGCGGTTAACTGACCACAAACATTGTCGATATTTACTGATTTTGCAGGAACAAGACTTGCCATTTTGATGGCGTCTGCTGGTGTTGCCAGACCCCATTTGACAACATTTTTAAGCCCATCTTTTAATTTCAAGATAGAACCTGCTAAGCTACCATTTGACTTGAGCCTAGCTGTGCCATTTTCCACAATAACCGGAAATTCACCGAGCATATAATCGCCATCTGGGCAACCGCCCGCACGCATACAGTCTGTAATGAGAGCAACATGGTCATAACCTTTTTGTTTCATGAGGATATCACCAGCTTCAGGTACTGAGTGATGTCCGTCACAAATCCACTCTGCATAAGTGTTTGGAATGTGATAAGCAGAGCCAACCATACCGAGTTCACGGTGCGTTAAACCACGCATCCCATTATAGACATGCACCCAGACAGACGCACCAGATTCAACAGCTGCCTTTGCCTGAGCATAAGTCGCATTAGAATGTCCTAGAGCAACTGTTACACCACGTTCTTTCATAGCCGTTACAAACTCAGCTACACCTTTGCGCTCTGGTGCCAAGGCGATTTTTTTGATAAGGCCATTGGCTGCCTTTTGCCAAGCGTCAAAATCTGCTAGATTTGGATTGGACATATAGATTGGGTTTTGGGCTCCTTTGTATTCTTCTGTAAAATATGGTCCTTCAAAGTAAATACCTTGAATTTTAGCTCCCTTTTCACTGCCAGCTACACTGGCAATAGCAGCTGACGCTTTTTCCAATTGTTCAAAAGAAGAGGTCAAAGTCGTCGGTAAAAATGAAGTCACTCCCGTTGATAGCAACGCTTCACTCATATGCAATACACCTTCAGGATCTGCATCCATAACATCTGCACCACCGTAACCATGAATATGGGTATCTACCAAACCTGGTGCAATAGCATAGCCTGTGTAATCTAAAACCTCTGCTCCTTCTGGAATATCGCTCTGCCATTCTCCAAAACGACCATCCACTAAAGCCAAATAGCCACCAGATTTTGTTTCATCTGCAAAATAGAATGTATCTGCTTTAATAAACTTACTTGTCATAATTTTCACCTCGGTTAATATATTAATATTGTAAGATTTTTTTGGAAATTTGTAAACAAAAAAAGCGAGAATAGTCCCACTTCTTCTAATCAAGATTATAATTGATTTTCAATCACTTTTTCAGCAAGATTAGCTGCGTGATCTGACATGCGGGTATAGTGTGATAAGATATCCACAAAGTTCAAACCAGCTTGAGCTGAGCATTCGCCATTATTGAGACGACGGATATGATTTTTTCGGATTTGACGTTCCATACGCTGAATGTCACTATGGCGTTCTAGCAACTCCTCAGACAAGACCTTATCTCCGTCTGTAATCGCTCGAATACTGTCTAAAATCATACGGTGTGCCTTATGGTACATCTCACGTAATTCTCTATCTGCTTCTTCCGAAAAATGAGCTTCTTTACTGAACATATGATCAATTAAGACCACTAAGGCTTCAGAATGGTCACCAATGCGTTCCAAATCACGAGAAGCATCTAAGATTCCCGCTAAAACCTCATTTTCAGAAGGATTGAGAGCCTCATTTGAGATGGCGATGAGATAGTTGGTCAACTCCTCATCAATCGTATTTACCGCTTTTTCATAACGGTGAACATAATCCGAATACTTTTCATCAGCAGTTTTTAGATAGCTATAGGAAGCCTCTAAAGATTGAATGGCATATGACGCCAAGTGAATCAATTCTTTTTTAGCATTACCAAGGGCAATAGCTGGCGCCTGAGTGATTAAAATTTTATCAAGATAAAGCGCCTCGTACTTAGTAACTGACTCTTCTTGACCCGGAATGAGTTTAGTAACCAAAAATGCAAGTACACCAATGAAAGGTAAAAGAATAATCGTGTTGGTAATATTAAATGCACCGTGAGCAAAGGCTATCGTCATTTCAGGTGTCAAATGTAAGTGCCCTTGCAACAAATCAATAAAACCTGTAAAAGGTACTAACAATATCATAAAAATAAGAGTACCAATCACATTAAAGAGCACATGCGCCCAAGCCACACGCTTCGCAGCAATGGTTGAACCGATAGAGGCTAAAACCGCTGTGATACAGGTCCCAATATTCGACCCTAAAAGAATCGGAATAGCACCTTGCAAGTCCAATAAGTCACTACCATGCAAACCCTGAACAATTCCGATAATAGCTGATGAGGCCTGAACCATCATGGTCAAAACAGTACCGATAAGAACCCACATCAACGGTTTATCGCCCAAGGTTGCCAAATAATCACGAAAAGCATCAACTGATTTTAAAGGATCAACGGCATCTCCCATCAGATTGAGAGAGAAAAAGATCCCCCCAACACCAAAAATAACTCGACCTAAATTATTCAGTTTTTTATTTGAAGTGAAAAAGAGCAGAGCTGCTCCGAGCGCAATCATCGGAAGGGCATAATCTCCCAACTTGAAACCAATCATGAAAGAAGTCACGGTCGTTCCGATATTAGCCCCCATGACAATTCCTATTGCCTGTCTAAGATTAAGCAGACCCGCCGATACTAAACCAACTGTGATAACCGTCACCCCAGACGACGACTGAATGAGCGCCGACATTGCCAAACCTACTAATATCCCTAAAAACGGGTTACTTGTGTAACGATCAATGTAGTACCGTAATCGGTCACCCGCTGCCTGTTGAAGCCCATCTCCCATGTATTTAATACTGAAGAGGAACAGACCAAGTCCACCAATAAAATTAAAAACAATATCCTGCCAATTTAGCAACACTGATTTTTCTCCATTTCTGAATGTTTACCTTTACTATTTTAGTCCTTTTTAGAACTAGAAACAAGGGGTTTTACGATATTTTAAAACTAAAATAAAGAGACTGGACGAGTTTTTGCCCAGCCTCCAATGTTTATCAGGATTAACCCTTAACGTTTGTATTGATTAAGAACACGTGTTAATTTTGTTTGCAAGGTTGCCAATTCTTCCACTCGAGGGAGATAGACGATACGAAAGTGGTCTGGTTCTTTCCAGTTGAAGCCCTTACCAGGTACCAACATGACCTTTTCTTGTTTTAACAGTTGCAAACAGAATTCCTCGTCATCATCAATACGGTACATCTCACGGTCAATTTTTGGGAAAATATAGAGCCCCGCCTCTGGCTTAACAGCTGATAAGCCTGGGATATCATTGACTGCTTTGGTGATAAATTCACGTTGCTCATAAAGGCGTCCGCCAGGAATTAACAATTCATCAACAGACTGATAACCACCTAGAGAAGTTTGAACCACATGCTGGGCTAAGACATTTGAACAAAGGCGCATATTTGACAACATATTAAGCCCTTCAATGTAGCCCTTAACATGTTTTTTAGGTCCAGAGAGCACCATCCAGCCCACACGGAAACCACAGATACGATGAGATTTTGACAGCCCATTCATTGACACACAGAACACATCTGGTGCTAGGCTAGCAATGGCAATATGTTTTTTACCATCCATAACCATACGGTCATAAATTTCATCCGCAAAGATAATCAAATCATTTTGACGAGCAACCTCAACGATTTCTTCTAAAAGTTCTTTTGGATAAAGAGCTCCCGTTGGGTTATTTGGGTTAATGATAACAATCGCCTTCGTCTTAGAAGTAATTTTAGACTTGATGTCATCAATATCTGGATACCAATTGGCAGATTCATCACAAAGGTAATGCACCGCATTTCCCCCAGCGAGACTCACACAAGCTGTCCAAAGGGGGTAGTCAGGCATTGGCACTAGCACTTCATCACCATTGTCCAAAAGCGCCTGCATAGAGATGGAAATCATCTCAGAAACACCATTACCAATGTAGATATCGTCAATATCCACACCTTGAATGCCCTTGGTCTGACAATACTGCATAATTGCTTTTCTAGCAGAGAAAATCCCTTTACTATTAGAATAGCCTTCACTGTTACGAGCATTCAAAATAAGATCACGAATCACCTCATCTGGTGCTGTAAAACCAAACTCCGCCGGATTTCCAGTATTAAGGCGTAGAATTTTTTCTCCATTGGCAATCATGCGCTCAGCTTCATCCAAGATTGGTCCACGAATATCATAAGCGACATGTTCAAGTTTTGAGGATTTATTAAATTCTTTCATTATCAAATACCTGGGACGACAACTGGGCAGTCCCCCTTTCAATCACGTTCCTTATTATAGCGCAAAATCATTTAAATGAAAAGAAGAAGTCAATTCTGATGTCATGTAAAAAGCTCCAACGGAGCTTTTATCAGATTTCTTTTTTCCTTTGTTTCATTTTCGCTTTTTGGATCTGTCTATCCAGTTCTCGTTTGATGGCTGGTTCAGGGGCAAAGCGTTTTTCCCAGTCATCTGGTTTCAAGATTTTATGGGTAATTGGGTCAAAATGCGCTTTTCCGTCTGGGAAAATTTTCCCCATATTAGCTTCATGCACGGTGTCAAAGAATGGTTTCGGGTCAACCCCCATCAATACAAACGAGCCATAGGTAAAATAGAGAAGGTCTGTCAGGGCATCGACTTGCCCCACCAAAGGGTTATCAACAGGCTCTCCTTTTGCCTCCACTTTCTGCACCGCTTTATCCACAGCCTGATGAAGGTCTTCCACAGCGTTTTTAAACAAGTCTGTATTGCCACCGCTGGTTGCGTAGAGAAATTCAACAATCTCTTCTGCTTTAAAGCCTGAACGGTGACCTGCTTCCTCTAAATCATAAACTCTAGGCTTCTCGCAAGTCTCACCGTCCATAAGCTGGTGAAAGTCCTTAACTCGGTTGAAGTTGTCGTCACGGCTACCGAAGACTTTTTCTTGCTCAACATGGATTAGTCCAAAGTGGGCCAAAGCTTGCGCAATACCATCTTTATTATTGGTTTCTGTGACATAGTGAGCAACAGCTTTTACCTCTTCATTGGCATTACCCATCGCTACTGCGACACCAACTCCAGATAGCATCTCCATATCATTGTCCGAATCACCAAAAGCCATAACCTCAGACAAATCAAAGCCAAAGACCTCACCGACACGGGCAATTCCTTTTATCTTAGATTGCCCTTGAGAAATGACATCCGCTGAGTAGGGGCTACTTCTCGTCACAGTTGCAGTTGGAAATTCTTCCCTAAGCAGTTGGGTTTTAGTAGTAATCAAGACAATTTGGTAAACAGGCTGACGCATCATCGTGAGGAGGTACTGACTATTTTGGGGTTTCACACGGCGCACCAAATATTTAAAGCCCCTCTCAACTGATTTTGTCCATTTTTTAGGAACCAATCGGCTGATCACTTGACCAACGGGGCTCGTCCCCATATTGATGATATTAGAACCAAGGAGACCGTCAGCTGATCCCAAGGAAATCTCCATGCGGTTACTTGACGCAAATTTGATTGCCTTATAAATCAATGATTTTGGCAGTTGGTTTTGGTAAAGAATCTTATCACGCGTAATAATGTACTGACCGTTATAAGTAACTGCAAAATCTAACCCCAAATTTTCCATGAAAGGAGCGACAAATCCTGGACCACGGCCAGTCGCAAGACCAACTAAAATCCCTTGCTTTTTCATCTCAGAAATAGCCTTTTGGGTTGATCGCTGCACTTTTTTCATATCATTTAACAGTGTCCCGTCAATATCAAAAAAGACTGCTTTGACTGCCATACAAACTGCTCCTTTCACCTATCATTTTTTACACCTTACACTGCAAGAAAATCTCTCCTAGCGTGCGTCTCCTTCATTCCCTTACAGAAATGTGTTACAATACTTATATTATATCATATTCATTTTCAGAAAGGCTTTCATTTATGACTAAAAAAATCTTAGTTCTCCATACTGGTGGTACCATTTCCATGACAGCTGATGATACTGGAAATGTGAATCCTACCGAAAATAATCCCATGACACAGATTGATATTGACTGGAAACATTTAGACCTGACTGTCGTTGATTTTCTAAATCTTCCTAGTCCACATATCAAACCAAGCCACATGCTGGCTCTTTACCACAAAATCCGTGAAACAGCTGGGCAATTTGACGGCATTGTTATCACTCACGGCACAGATACTTTAGAAGAAACAGCCTACTTTTTGGATACCATGGCTATCCCAGAAATTCCCATCGTCCTCACAGGTGCCATGAGGTCTTCAAATGAATTGGGAAGCGATGGGGTGTATAACTACCTCTCTGCCCTACGTGTCGCCAGTCACGACAAGGCTGCTGATAAGGGTGTTCTTGTGGTGATGAATGATGAAATCCACGCTGCTAAATACGTGACAAAAACCCACACGACCAATGTTTCGACCTTCCAAACGCCTACACACGGACCACTTGGCATCATCATGAAACACGATATTCTCTTTTTCAAAACAGCCGAGCCTCGTGTACGATTTGATTTGAATAAGATTTCAGGGACTGTTCCTATTATCAAAGCCTACGCTGGTATGGGTGATGGCAGTATCATTAGTCTGCTCAGCCCTGACAATATTGATGGGGTGGTCATCGAGGCTCTTGGTGCTGGAAATATTCCGCCTAGCGCAGCTTTGGAACTCAAAAACCTGATTGACCAAGGAGTTCCTGTCGTCCTTGTCTCACGTTGCTTCAATGGCATTGCTGAGCCTGTTTACGCTTATGACGGTGGTGGCGTAACCCTTCAAGAAATGGGCGTCATGTTTGTCAAAGAACTCAACGCACCCAAGGCAAGATTGAAATTGCTGATTGCACTCAATGCAGGATTAAAAGGAAAAGAATTGGTTGATTACATTGAAGGGTAATCTGATAACACTCAAAAACGACTGCTCATCTGATGAAGACAGTCGTTTTTTTGTTTAAATCAGCCGCTTACGGCAACACATTTCCTGCGCTGCGGTAAATGTCATACCATTCTGGACGCGTCAGATTAACCTCAGTCGCCTTAGCGATTTTGGCAATGCGGTCTGGATTCATTGAGCCGATGATAGCTTGCATTTTAGCTGGATGGCGTAAAATCCATGCAATGATAATCGCTTCATCAGACACACCGTATTGTTCAGCGTAACGGCTGATTGTTTCGTTTAATTCTTTGTAATCTGGATTTCCTGAGAAAAGGCCTTTCCCAAGATCAATTTGGAATGGTGACCAAGCCTGAATCGTCACCTTGTTCAAACGGCAGTATTCCACAATGCCACTATCACGGTTAACACCAGCGTCGTTACGCATGTTGACATTAACCCCAAAATCAAACATTGGTGTGTGTGCTGGGGATAGCTGCAATTGATTTACTGCTAATGGCTCATCGAGATAAGACTGCAAGAGTTCCATTTGGTAGCGGTTTTGATTGCTGACACCGAAGTGTTTGACTTTACCAGATTGTTTTAATTGACTAAAAGCTTCCGCAACTTCTTCTGGTTCGACCAAAATATCTGGTCGGTGCAAGACTAGAAAATCAAGGTAATCTGTATCCAAACGTTTCAAAATCCCATCAACAGAATTAAGGATATGGTCTTTTGAAAAATCAAAATAGCCACGCTGAATACCGCATTTAGATTGTAAAATCAGATCCTCACGCGCAATGCCTAGATTTTTCACCGCATCACGGAAGCGTTCCTCAGACTGACCACCACCATAAATATCGGCATGGTCAATAAAGTTGATACCTGCTTCAAGACTGGTCGCAATCACCTTTTCAGCGTCAGCCACTTCTAGCGCAGCCATTCGCATACACCCAAGCGAAATACGTGACCCTTCCACACCTGTCTGTCCAATAACTTGTTTCATGTTTCTCTCCTTTGTTTTTATGGTTTTAGTATACCAAAAAATGAAAACGATTACTTATTTTAACCTTAAAAAGAGGGATTTTCTCCCTCTTTCTTACTATTTGTCTGCCCCAAGGGCAACAACTAGTCATCTTCACGATATTCCAAAATATCTCCTGGTTGGCAGCCAAGCTCCTTACAGATGGCTTCTAAAGTGGAAAAACGAATAGCCTTTGCCTTACCTGTTTTCAAAATGGAAAGATTGGCTGGTGTAATGCCAATACGCTCCGCCAAGTCACCTGATTTCATTTTTTTCTTTGCCAGTTCCACATCTAAATTGACGATAATCATGTCCCTACCTCCAATCAGATGGTGAATTCATTTTCTTCAGCAATAGCGATAGCTTTTTCCAAGATGATTGACATGGTCCATACCAATACTGCCGCTAACAAGTAATTTAAGCTAAAGAAACTATACTCATAGGTCTTCTCTGCATATTGCCCATGCATGACAATACTTGAAGTATCAACACCTGATCGAATCAATGATCCTAGCACTAAGAAAATCGTTGATAAACGTGCTAGTCTCACATTATTTGGAATGAAAATCTCTTCCAAAATAATATTTTTCATAAAAGCACGCATGCAGATTAAGATTCCTAGAACAGAGATCATATTGATCATATCTACAATTGTCGCAAATGGCGACTGATTAACCATTTCAAATGAAAAACTGAAGCCATTTTGACCACCACTGACATTAAGGAACTCTTGTAAAACATCTAGAAGTCCAAAAAGGTTGAGGATTAATCCAATAATACCCAAGATAGCCCCAAGCCCTAACCCAACAATAAGCAGATTAAGTAAATAGATAACCCACTTGAGGTATCCAAACTCCCTCTTTGGAAGAGGCTTATTTTTTTTATGGATTTGTAGAATAACTACAGCTACTAAACTCAAAACGATTAGCGCTACAATAGTATTTAAAACGAAAGTCATACGATTTCTCCTTTTTATTTCTTCTATTATACACCAGTTTTTTCTGCTTAGCGACAATATTTATCTAATCAACAATAATATTGGCATAGTAATTGGTCACCTTAATGTTAGTTTGAGTTCCATTGACGGACTGAGGAGTGTTCTTGACTTCGCCATCAACAGCTGTTAAATGATAGTTTGCTTGAAAATCTTTCGGAAGTTGCAGATGAACAGCGCCACCCGTAGAATCAAGATGTAACGTCTTCAAAATAGTCTCTTTACCAAGAGACACCTTTATAGTAACAGGCTTACGAGCATTTTCATTGATATTGATGTGATGGGTACCTAAACCAGTCTTCAACTCTTCAAAAGCCAAGCTCAGGAAAGTATCCGATTGTTTCGTATATTGTTTATCTGACAGTGATTTCAAACTTCGCTCAGGAACTTTTCCTGTAACAATTACCTCAGTATTTCTTTTTTCAGAGCGCTCAATGACTAGATTCACCGGCTGATTCATCCCTGCCATATAAATCTCATCAATGGTTTGGCCAGTCAAAATCCATCTTTTATCAATTTCTTCTGTCGTATTTTCTTGACTTGCAAAAGCAAAAACACCTGTCAGCAGAAGGCCAATCATCATAAGGATAAAGCCTCCAAAAGCATATTTTTTCTTCATTTCTCTACTTTCTATTTTTTACGGTAATATTACCATAGGTATTTATAGTGATAATAGCAGAGCTGTTCTCATCACTTTTAACTTCTGAGGTGATTTTGCCACTTCTGTTAGTATCTAGGTCATAACGTGCTGCAAAGTCCTCTGGTACTTGAAGGACAACATCTCCTGTCCAGGTATCCATAACGAATTCTTCCAAACTTTTTGCCTCGATAAGCT
Source organism: Streptococcus hillyeri (assembly GCF_003686955.1). Taxonomy (GTDB): domain Bacteria; phylum Bacillota; class Bacilli; order Lactobacillales; family Streptococcaceae; genus Streptococcus; species Streptococcus hillyeri. Next base: position 16,551 of record NZ_RCVM01000007.1, on the reverse strand, counting down.
CTAATGTAACCATAAGTTCATCCTTATGGGATTGAGAAACAGCTAATTTAAACCCATGTTTTGAGAAAGGTAAGTACAGTTCTTCTAAAGAAGCTTTGCTATCGTAAGCCAAAGTTTGTAAACTTTCCTTTGGCACCAGACCATCTACAATCAAACGATTTGCTTCATGTCCTGTTTCCACAAGAATGGTCACAGGTTGCTGAGTGCCGTAAAATTCTATTTTTTGAACATGTTCAGCTAAATCCCACTCTCGATGAATTTTCTGATCAGTTTGACCGTTTTCGACACTATGGAATACGGCGAAAACAAATCCTACAAGAACAAAGATTATGAGACCAATAACTGCCCAAATTTTTCTCATGTAAATCTCTTCTTCCCTACTCCAGCACTACATTCACATCACCTGGGGTTTCAATGCTTGCTTGGCGTTTCTTATTAGTCCCATTTTGTGGTTTGGTGATCTTGTTACTCTGGCTGGTGATTTTATAGCGACCATCAAAGCTCTTCGGCAAGGTAATATCTGCTCCGCCATTGCTACTAAAAAGACGAAAATCGTTAAACGTCACGTCTTTGGCAAGGGTAATCTCAATGGTCACCGTCGGTTTATCTCTCATAACAGTCAGGGTCAAGCCATCCTCCGCAAAGGAAATCATCAAATCGCCCTCCTCATCAATGCCAAATTGTTTCTCCATAGCAGCGATATTATTTTGAGCCATTTGCCCCGTGATATGAACACTTGTCTTTGCTTGCTCACTTTCTTTGACCACCACTTTGGCAGGTTGTTCCAAACTAGACACATGGATGACATTGATGTTCTTGGCTGGTACGGTAAATGTCTTATCATAAGAAACATCGGTCTTATCATTTTGAACACCAGTCCAGACAAGCCCAGCAAGGCCAATCACTAAAAAGGCTGCTAATCCTATTAAAATCTTACGTTTCATCATAATCTCCTACTTAAATTCACGTTTGGCAAACATGAGGTAACTCACAAGGGCATAAACAAGGCTAAACAGTATAGCCACAAGAACGGTATTTGTCAGATAATTTCCTGAAATATCAACCTGACTCAGCTGATTAAACATCATGTAAGGTGCTAACGCATCGGTCTTAAACAGCATGCCCATCATGAGACTCGCCAGTTGGTCAAATAACAGCACAATAATGATATAAACCATATAAGACTGATAAATGCGGTCAAAGAAGGCAAAGATAAAAGCACAGAGGCTGGCAATCACCGTATAAAGTGGTAACTGGTAGAAAAGGTAAGTCAAGATGGTCTGATAAGAGGCCATTCCTGTCACTAAATGATGGACAAGGCCTGTCATCATCAGCGCTACAAGCGCATATAGCCAAGTAGCAAGTACCGTCATGACCCATTTATAGCTAAATACCTTCAGACGATTTTGACTTTTGATAAGCATGTTGTTAATGGTGCGGTTGGTCAAATCTTCTCCTAGGAAAATCTTGGCTGGTGTGACAAAGAAAAGTGGTAACAAGGTTGGCCAGGTCATCACAAGATTTCTAGCCACTTCTGTTGAATGGTCTTCACGGTAAATATAGGCAAATAAACTGCCAAAAACAAGGAGTAAACCAAGTGATACAAAAGACAGGTGCTCCTTACGAATACGGTAAATATCTGCTTTGACATAATTTAACATCAGGTTCTTCTTTCTAATCTAAGAGGCTTAGGTAGTAGTCTTCAAAGTTACCACCCGCATGGTAAATATCGGTAATTTCAATTTTCTTCTCAAGAAGTGCTAGGATAAGCTCCTGAACAGATTGGTCAGGCGACAGGACTAACTTGTCCCCTTGGGCAACTGGCTTTAAGCCCAACTCATTAAGCGTTTGTTGCGCCAGCTTATTGTTCGTCGTCCTTACAACAATCTTTTCCTCGACCTCTGCATACAGGTCGTTTTTGGCAATATCCTTGATGACCTTGCCCTTGTGCATGATGACGAAACGGTCAACGACCAGCTCAAGCTCTGACAAAATGTGGCTGGAGATGAGGATGGTAATGCCGTAGCGGTCTCGGAGGTTGTGGATAATGTCTCGCATCTCCTTGATACCAGATGGGTCGAGGCCATTGACGGGCTCATCCAAAATCAGGAAATCTGGAAAATCAAGGATAGCAAGCGCAATCGCCATCCGCTGACGCATCCCGAGTGAGAAGTCTTTGACCTTTTTCTTCGGATCCACGTCAGATAGACCAACCAATTTCAGCACCTCATCAATACGTTTCTCAGTATCTGCAATCCCAATTTGCAGGGCTGAGTACATTAAATTATCAAATGCTGACATATTTGGATAAAGAACTGGTGATTCAATAATGGCACCGATTTTATAGGCAGTTTCTTGAATAACCTCACCCTCATCTTTGGTGATGAGACCGGATAGGACTCGGATAAGCGTTGTTTTACCAGCTCCATTTTGACCAACGAATCCTAGAATCTCACCTTTTTTGATGGTAAAACTCACCTTGTCTAGTGCTTTTTGTTTGCCGTAGTGCTTGCTAATGTTAGTTATCGTTAATAAGTTTTTCATGCGTTTTTTCCTTTTAAATGCCTTAGAAAGTCAATCCTTTTTTAACCATGTAGCGGCGTGCGTATTCACAGGCAAAGCCCGCTAGGATAAGGTAAACACCAAGTTGAACATTCACATGAATGTAGCCTAGCATTTGAGACATAGTGTAGCTAGAAATCAAGTCTGCGATAACTGCCACGATACCAACTTGAGTGAGGGTTTTACCAAAGGCTGCTGACATCAAGGTTTCTTTGGTAAAGCCTTTGATCAGTTTTTTGAGAGCCATTAAGGCATAAATCATCAAGCTGTGATGTGCAAAGAGTGCGATAACATTTGTCCAGCCGAGTTCTCCGACCATGACTGCACCTTTTGGCAAGAACTGCTCGGGGTTGAGAGATAAGATTTGAAGAAGGGCTGCGGCACTCACTTGAAGAACAAGAACGGCGATAATTGCTGAGAGGGTTACTGTTGCGATAGTTTTGATTGTTTTCATGATAATAGTTCCTTTGTTTATAATTCATTTTAGTTTTTAGGGAAAATAGCTGAGCTCTTAACTTTTTCTTCTTTTCGATGACGATTTGTTGTTTTTAATTTATTTGTTACCGTATTTCGATATATTTATATTACAACACAAAAATATCTTTGTCAACAACTTTTTATCGTTTTTTGATAATTTTTTATTTTTTGAAATAAAAAAGAATCCCTTAAATGTAAAGGATTCTTTGTTAAAATGCTTTTTCAATAAAATATAATAACGCTTATTTGCCTGCCAAGGCTCCCATTGGGTCCCAAGGGGCTAAAACTTGCGGTTCTGCTTCATAGGCAGCTAATTCTTCTTCGGTGAGGAATTCTTTGCGGACAACGATTTGATAAGTATATTCGTCCATCCAGGCATCTGAAGCGACAAAGTAGCCTTTCTCACCGACTTTATCTCCCCATGAATTTTCGACTTTCCATTTAAGTGGTTTGCCATTGTCATCCAAATCAACTCCAGTCAAGACCATCGCATGCGTCATCAGACTTTCACTATAATCGAGACGCCCAGCCTTATCCTGAGTCAAGCTAATATCCAAAGCTGCATCAAAATCATAGGTATTTGTCGCCATGATACCTGCTTGACGGTCTGACACTTGACCAACATCAGAACCAAACCAGACCGTTTCTCCTGCCTTCATTTGGGCAATTGCAAGCTCTTTGAAACGCTCCATCCCAAGATTAAGGTAACGAACCGCAGGTGCTCCGACGACATTTCCAAGCAACTCAACGGTGTAAGATTTGCCATAAGGCTTATCAGCTGTTGGCGCATTGATGACAGAAACATAATCTGATAATTTCAAACCGACATATTTGTCAAAGAAATCTTGAGGAGTGATTTGCTTTTCCGTGTGGAAATTATTGTCCTTGTCACGGTAAGAGAAATCAAATTGGCGTGGTGGCAAACCTAGATTAACCGCTAGAAAATTGAAAATCTCTTGTAAGAGAGCTTCTTTCTTGGCTTGGACATCCTCACCACTTTGAACAGCTTCACGAAGAATTTGGGCATCTTGACGAAGCAATTTGTTCAAGTATTGGTTGAGCTCACGGCTATTGCTAGATGACACGGATTCTGGATAAACTGACTTTGGCACAACCCCGTATTTTTCAAAAAGTGCTACCACCATATCCCATTGACCACCATCTTGTTGTGGCACATCAAGGAGAAACTTCACCTTACGACTTCCCAATTCTTGGTCTGCTGTCGCAATAATTTGTTCCAAAAACCAGTTTGATTTTTCGTATTTATCCCAGAAGAAAGTATGAGCTTGCGACAATTCAAAGTTTTCTAATTTGAATTGGTTGATGAGTTTATGACGAAACGTATTCAACGCTGCAAACATCCAGCAACGCCCTGAAGCTTTTTGATTAGAGACAGCATCTTTCGTCAAATCAATTGAAAAGGTAAAGTCATTATCAATTGCAGATTGACGTGTTCGAAGAGATTTGAGCAAACCATTATTGGTCACAGCATTTTCAACAGCTTGATACTTAGGATTAGCTAGGTAGTCAGCATATAATTTTTCCGTAAAGTCATTCGTTAATGTTGACATAAAATACTCCTTTTTTCTTATTACAGTCCCATTATATGCCTTTCACCCAATATTGCAAGACTTTTCTGAAAATTTGGGATAATTCCTCCATATCTGCATTTATTTCTACTTAAAAACGAAAAACCTAGGATTTCATCCGAATCCTAGGTTTTCTTACTATTTAAGTTCTTCCAAATATCTTTCTTGTGTCAGATAGACTACACTAGTTAAGCTTTCTTGACCACCATTGACAAATATTTCAAGAGAGTTCTTATCAATCACAACTTGCAAGCGTGTTGCTTTTACGGTTACTGCTCGGCGAGTAGTTTCCCATTTTTCTTCACCAACTAATTGATAAGCGAGTTTGCTACGGTCAATGTAGACTTCTTCACGATCAGCATCGTAACCAAAGGTCACAAAATCTTCTGCCGAACCAATTCGGAAATGACGGCTAGCTTCCAGAGAAAGTTCAAGATAGGCTGCGCTTTCTACTACATCTCCTAAAGCTACTTTTGGAAGCTCTGCTATGCTTTCAGAAAGAACTGTCTGCTTCACACGTCCATTAACAATCGTCAATTGACGAGGGAGGGTCATGCTACCTGCCCATCCGTGGCGCAACTCATGAGGGATAACGGTACGCCCCCATGTATGCTCCCATCCAATCATGATACGACGTCCTTGACCATCCTCTAGGCTTTGAGGTGCATAAAAGTCATGACCGTGATCAATTTCTTGAACAGATTCTAACTTAAATGTTTTAGTTTCCCAATCAACCGTACCAAGAACTGCCACAGATGAGTTAAGATTTGCAAAGTCATTACCAGCTTTTGGATAACCCATTGGAGAGAAGACAAGGACATCTTGGCCACCTAGACTAAAGTAATCTGGACATTCCCACATAAAGCCTTGGTCAGCTTCACCTTTAAGGAAGATGGATTCAAAGCTCCAGTCCACCAAATCATCTGAACCCAATAGAACAATGGTTCCGACATTATCTTTATGCTTAGCAGCAACTACCGCATAATAACGACCATCTTTTTCAAAAAGTTTAGGGTCACGAAAATCTGCTGCCACCAACTCTTCTGGTAGAATATCACCAGTCGCTACTGGATTTTCCTTAATCTTAGTAAAGGTCACACCGTCTGTTGAGTAGGCCATGTTTTGGATTTGACGAACGCTTCCATCTGGATCCACATTATGACCAGTGTACATCAACCAGAGGGTATCGTCTTTGACAATGGCAGAGCCTGAGAAGCATCCATCCTTATCATATTCTTGATCTGGTGCTAAAGCAACTGGTAAATGCTCCCAATTGACCAAATCTTTTGACTTGGCATGGCCCCAGTGCATTGGCCCCCACACACTATCGTAAGGGTAAAATTGGTAAAAGAGGTGATACTCTCCACGGAAATACACAAAACCATTTGGGTCATTGATCCAGCCAATCGGTGCTGAAAAATGTTTTTCGGGTTTAAACGTTGTGTCAAGAGCCTCTGTAGGTGCTGCAATATAAGCATTAGCCCTTTCCACAGTAAAATGTTCTGTCATAACTTACTCCTGTGATTTGAGGTAGTTATCAAGGTAATCTTGTTTAATTTTCATCCAATCTGAAAGACCATATTTTTCAAGCTCAGCCTTGTAGCTATCCCATTCTGCATCAACGCCACCTTTAGTAATCCATTCGGCACGTTTACGAGCGACAAAGTCCATCATATCTGCTTCAACTTGTGCCAATTTATCCAAGTCCTCTTCTTCCATAAAGACGCGTGGGTAAATCATGTCATTGCTCATGTAAGGCACGTAGTGTTTTTTAATCAAATCTAAACGCCAAGCAGCATCGTCTGGTTTTGTAGTCACTTTACCATAGTAGCTATCTAAGATAGCAAGTGGTCCACCAACCTCTGTTTTTTGACGAAGTTCAGCTGGCGCTGTACCTTCAAGTGGCAAGTGTTTCAAACTTTGTGTTGCTTCATCAAATTCAAAGATATTTTGTTGTTTATCATCACCATAAGTACCCCAGTTGTTTTGAACTGATTGTACTGGTGCATATTGTTCATCAATCCATTTAGCAGTCAATTCTAAGTTTTGGTTAGCACTTGTGATTACCATGCGGTCACGAGAGAAACCGATGTTGTTTGTACGAGTGACATTTTTCTTACCGCTTGGACCTGCTAGAACTGGAAGAACATCATAGCTGTCGTTCATACCAGAAACATTAGCCTTATCCCAAGTGAAGTAAACACCGTATTGGTTTTCCCCACCTTTGGCAATGTAGCTGTTCCAGTCTTGTTCAAAGGCTTCTGTATCAAGAAGTCCTTTTTCATAAAGGCTGCGCATGAATTTCACACCTTCTTTATAGCTGTCATTGTCAGCTGTAAAATCAACTTTACCATCATTACTTACGACAAGGTGGTCATCATTGTCCCCTTCACCAAAGGCACCAAAGAGAATCTTGAATTCTTCATTTCCACCATTGTTGATGAATGACATTGGAATTTCATCTGCCTTGCCATTACCGTTAGGGTCTTGTGTTTTAAAGGCTTCGAGAACTTTTACCAACTCATCTGTTGTTTGTGGCATTTGAAGATTCAATTTTTTCAACCAGTCAGTATTAATCCAAGCCATGTCATTAACACTGTGGATAGATTCTTTACCTTCACCAAGTTCTTCAATCCATGGGAATGAGTAAATGTGTCCGTCTGGAGCTGTGATCAGTGAACGGTACTCTGGGTGCTCATCCAAGATTTTCTTAAGATTTGGCATGTGTTTGTCAATCAAATCTTCAACAGGAACGATAACCCCTTGTTTTGCCCAAGACATCAACTCAACGTCAGACGCACCATCATTGTGGATAGCATCAGGAAGGTCACCAGATGAAATGTCCAAGTTACGTTTTTCAGCAAAGTCCGCTTGATAGTTTGTCCATTCAACATGAACGCCAGTTTTTTCTTCCATACGTTGGAAAATCAATTTATCGTTAGGGTCCTCTGGTGCCAACGTTGAGCTACCAGTGATGAATTTCAATGTCACTTTGTCTTTAAGTGGGAATTTAACATTCTCCAATTTGTAATCTGGGCTTGCAGCGGTGTCCTTAGACCCACAAGCTGTAAGAGCCAAACCTGCTGCAGCTGTTGCAACGATAAGCATTGAACGTGTCATCCATTTGTTTTTCATGAGAAAACTCCTTTATTTTTTTCAATATTAAATCACAATGTTTTGGAAAGGGATTACCCTTTGAGTGAACCAGACATAATACCCTTGTCGAAGTATTTTTGGAAGAATGGGTACATCACAATAAGTGGTAAACTTGAAATGATGATGGTTGCGTATTTAACCATTTCAGCAATTTTCTTCAATTCATTCATGGCTGCTTGCGCACCAATCATATTGGCACTGACTTCATTTTGAATCAAGATATTGCGAAGAACCAATTGTAGCGGTGCAAGGTCTGGATCCTTGATGTAAATCATCGCATCGAAATATGAATTCCATTGACCGACAAAGGCGTAGAGGAAAAGAACAAACATGATTGGTTTTGCCAGTGGCAACATGATCTTCACAAAGATTTGGAAGTCATTTGCCCCATCAATAACGGCAGCCTCTACCAATTCTTCAGGAATTCCTTGGAAGTAGGTTCTAGCTAAGATGATATTCCATACATTGACGGCACCTGGAACGATAATTGCCCAAACGGTATTGAGCATGCCCAAATTTTTAATGAGCAAGTAAGTTGGAACCAAACCACCACCGAAGAACATGGTGAAGATAAGGAAGTAATTGATCCATTTACGACCAACCAAGTCCTTGCGAGACAAGGGATAAGCAGTCAAAACTGAAATCGCAACAGTTAAAATCGCAAAACCTGTTGAGTAAATCAGTGAGTTGATGAATCCACGTAAAATCGAATCATCACCAAATACTTTTTGATAGCCTTGGACAGTCCAATCATCTGGATTAAAACTAATTCCTTTAACCGCTAAAACTTGCGGGTCCATAAAGGAAGCCACTAAGATATAAACCATCGGTACAACTGTAATCAAGACCAACCCAGCAATCAAAATCTTATTCAGCAATAAAATTTTTCTATCAAAGTCGGTATATAATTTTGTATTCATAACTACCTCCTAGAGCCCTTCACCATCATTGAGACGTTCAACAATTTTATTCACTGAGAAGAGCAAGATCATGTTAATGACTGAGTTAAACAAACCAACCGCTGTTGAGTATGAGTAATCTCCTGAAACAAGACCGACCTTGTAGACATAGGTTGAAATGATTTCAGAAGCGGTTAAGTTCAAGCTGGTTTGCATCAAGAAGGCTTTTTCATAACCAACACTCATGATGTTACCAGCCGCCAAGATAAATTGAATGACAATGATTGGTTTCAAAGCTGGTAAATCAATGTGACGAATACGTTGGAAAATATTTGCCCCATCAAGCTGAGCTGCTTCAATGAGTGATGTGTCCACATTGACCAAAGTTGCTGTGTAAAGCGTTGAAGCCCAACCCATCCCTTGCCAAATACCACTAAAGATATACAAAGGTCTAAAGTAGTCTGGCTCTGTCATAAAGTTTGTCTTAAGACCAAAGTGCGATAGGATGCCATTTACAGGACCTTCTGCTGAGAAGAAAAGGAAAATCATACCGACAATAACGATAACAGAAATAAAGTTTGGCGCATAGAGAATCAATTGAATACGTTTCTTAGCCTTATCACTAATCAAGAGATTGAGCATAATCGCCAAGATAATTGGCGGGAAGAAGCCTAAAACCAAACCATAAACACTCAATTTCAAAGTATTGCCTAATAAAACCATGAAATTAGGTGATGATAAGAATTTTGAGAACTCTTCAAACCAAACCCACTCACTTCCCCAGACTCCCTTTAAAGGATTGAAATCTTTGAAGGCAATCAAGACCCCATACATGGGAATATAGCGAAAGACAAAGGTTAGTAAAAGTCCCGGTAAAATCATCAAAAGCAAGAAACGTTGTCTTTTAATGCGTTCCCATAAACCAGTCTTTTTCACACTAGCAACAGCCATAGCTCCTCCTTTTTGAAACGTTTCAATTTTTAAAGAATAGGCAAAGGCCTTTGCTTCCAAAAACCTTTGAAACGTTTCAATTTTTTGTTAAATAAAAATTGTATCTTTTGATTACAGTAACATCTTATCATTGTAAGCGATTTCTGTCAACCGTTTTTGCAAAAAAATTTTAATTTTTTGTCGTTGGACCTTCGATAAAGGAAATGGGTAAAATTGACTGCATTTTGTGAGGAACGCCATCAATAATACTTAGTAAAATTTGAACAGCTTCTTTTGCCATATCCTCTAAGGGTTGCTTAATCGTACTCACTGGATTTTTTCGCTCCATCGCTAAACGAATGCCGTCATAACCAATGACTTGAACATCTTCTGGGACACGTTTTCCCAACTGTCTTAGAATTTCAATAACATCCAATGCCAAGAAGTCATTAATCGTGAAAATGCCATCAATAGCTGGATGCTCTTCCAAGAAAGCTCTAACTTGTTCTTTGGTATCTCCCATATCCTCATCGTAGTCTAAAACATGACAGTTTTTTCCTAACTCTTCAAGGGACTGCTTAAAATACCTGTGACGATTTTTGGTTTCATTGGTCGTCTGATTATGTCCACCAATAAAAGCTAACTGTTGACACCCTTTTTCAAGTAGCATTTTTGCCGCTAGACAGCCACCCGCCTTATTATCTGAAGTCACGCAGGCAATGTTTTTATTGTCATAAGTACGGTCAATACTCACAAATGGAATATTGGTTGTTAAATAATCTTCGATTGGGCTATAGGTAATCGCAATAATCCCATCCACCTTATTTTGCTGGAGCATGGTGATGTATTCGATTTCCTTTTTAGATCCGGAAATATTGCAGAGCAGCATTTTATAATTCTGATTGCTCAGCTCATTTTCTACAAAGTAGGCAAACTCCGCAAAGAAGGGATGCCAAATTGTGGGAATAATCAAGGCAACTGTCTCAGTCTTATTTTTTTTCATCCCACGCGCATAAGCATCTGGAATATAATTGAGTTCTTCAATAGCTGATTTGACTTTTGTTAAGGTTAGCTCCTTGATTCCATTTTCATTATTAATCACGCGCGAAACTGTTCCCACACTAACCCCGGCTAACTTAGCGACATCTTTCATCGTAATTGATTTTTTGACAGGTACCATGTTAAATTTCTCCTTTCCCCAATTAGTTTTCATCATTTTATCATTTTTGAAACCGTTTGCCAATATTTTTCCTGTTTTTTTGAAAGCTTTTTCAAAGAAAATCATTTCATGATAGCTAAAAACGCCTGAGAATGGTTCAGGCGTAAACATCAGTCTTATGTTCTTTCCTCACTCTGCCTTCCACTAAGCATCTTAGTCAACAGGATAACGAAAAATATTAAAAGAATAAAAATAACTGTAGGGAGCCACATTCCAACAATACTTCGTATCTCACCATTGATTGTCTCTGCAATTTTTTCAACAATCAAAAACATCAGTCCATTGAAAAGTAATGAGACCAGCACAACAAGCATCGACTGTCTAATCCCCTCCCAAACATGGATAACCAACAGCTGGCTCTTAGAAACTCCTAAAATTTGTAATTGCTGAATATCTCTTTTTTCCTGACTACTTGACAGGATTGTAATTGAAATAGCATTGGCTAAAATCAATAGAATTGGTGTCAATAAATAAGCAATAAAAGAGACGATACTTTCCCTAACGCTGTCGGAAGCATTTCTAGCAGATAGATTTTGAGTAATGAGAATAAATCCCGAAACCAAGGTCAATCCCATAGCCATGGATGACTGTAGCGTTTTTAAATAGAGAGGATAATGGAGTAGTTGCCACCCGCTAATAATATCACCAAAACTTTTTGGATAGGGTAATAATTGGCTCAAACGAATAAAAAATATTTGTAATCTTGGTGTCACCACTTGTATGACTAATAAATTCAAAAGTAGAAGAACTAATGTCATACTTGAATTTCTAATCAAGTTATCTTTTGATTGAATGTCATTCATGGCTAATAGGAAATAGACAAGCGCCAGCCATGTTCCTAAAATGGAAATAATCTTCACAGTAGAAATAACTTTTGATAACCGTGATGTCTTCACAAATTTCATGGTAAATAAACTGCCTTGCTTGATGACTTTATAAGCATAGAAACAACCCGCAAGCCCAGCTATCACTGGAACCAGTAGCGAACCTACTATTAAATCAAGAAGATTAACAACAATCGCCACATCTGGCAACTCTTCCTTGCCAATCAACAATTGCATCAGCTGATAATAAGGACCAACACTGACCGTTCCAAGTCCCAGACCAACTACACTGACCAAAAAAGCAATTACAAAAAGTTGGGCTCCCATTAATAAGGATAGCTGGATATCGCTAGCCCCTAAAATTGACCAAAGTTGATAATCTTTTTTAAAAAGTTCAATCAAAAATGTCATCAAATTAGAAACCAGTAAAAATAAGGTAACTCCACCAAAAAAAATGAACATCTTGAAAAGCATCTCACCATTGTAGGATACTCCTAATGTACTTCTAATCCCAATAACAGACATTCCAACAAGAAGACTTGAAACCAACAACAGAGGAATCGTTCCTAGCCACTGTTTCTTAGAATATAAAAATTGGTAATAAATCAATCTCAGCATCTTCTCACCCTACTTTCCAGTCGTACCGACTTCCAAAGCTTGATAAAGCTCTGAGGCAGAAGGAGTTTCAATAATTTGTGCTATCAGACCATCTTTTAAAATAAGAGATTTATCGGTATATGATGCCAGCTCTAAATCATGCGTCACCATCAAGACACATTTTCCTTGGTGTGTCAGCTCTCGCAGTAATTCAAAAATAGCTTGTCGAGAGTTACTATCTAAAGCACCGGTCGGTTCATCCGCTAAAATAATACGACTATTAGATAAAATGGCTCTAGCAATCGCTACTTTTTGTTGTTCACCACCAGATAAATTTTCTACCTTAGCATTGATATCTGCCTCAAAATTCATTTGTTGAAGCAAGTTAATCACTTCTTGCCTATTGATTGGTTTATGCCCCAAACGTAAAGGAAGTACAATATTTTCAAAAACAGGCAGGGCTGGAACTAGGTTGTAGGATTGGAAAATAAGCGATACTTCTTCACGTCTAAAGGCAGCTAATTTATTACTATTTAACTTATAAGGATTGATGCCGTTTATATAGACTTCTCCAGAAGTTGGTTTTAACAGACTAGCTATAGCTTTCAACAATGTTGATTTTCCCGAACCACTAACTCCCAATATTGAGATAAATTCTCCATAACTCGACGAAAAACTAATGTCTTTCAAAATGGGTAATTTCTTACCTTTATTTAGTTCAAACGTCTGAGATAAATGAGTGACTTCAATGGCAACAGATTCCATAACCTTACTCCTTACTATTGATATGAGTGTTGAGTGTTAAGTCAACACTTGTTATACTTAGTATAACAAACTTTTTAAAGTTGTTACTTCTCTTTATATATTATATTAGATAGTCTTGACTAACAATCCCTAATCAAACTCACCTTTGACCTCTACATTGTTAACAATAGCTGTCCAGCGAGGATCTTGTTTCCAGTTGTTATCGGTGACGATTTCCGAAGCGACGCGTCTAGCCTCTTCCAAGATATGGTAGTCTTCGACAATGTCAGCCGTTTTAAATTCTGGAATACCTGATTGGCGTGTCCCAAAGATTTCACCTGAACCACGCATTTTGAGGTCCTCTTCCGCCAAGACAAAGCCATCTGTTGTCTCAACCATAGCATACATTCTCTTTTTACCGACTTCATTTTTAGGATTGGCCACTAGGACACAGTAGGACTGCTTATCGCCACGTCCGACACGTCCACGCAGCTGATGAAGTTGACTGAGCCCAAAACGGTCGGCATCCATGATGACCATCACTGTAGCATTTGGAACGTTAACCCCTACTTCAATGACGGTCGTTGATACTAAAATTTGTGACTTTTTCGCTTTAAAGTCCTGCATGATTTGATCTTTATCATCATTTTTCATACGACCGTGCATAAGGGCGACTGTGGCGGTATCACTAAAATATGCGGTCAATTCTTCGTGCAGAGCCACCGCATTTTTCAAATCCATCGCCTCAGACTCCTCGATAAGAGGAGAGATAAAGTAGGCTTGAGAGCCTTTGGCTAATTCACCTTTTAACCAGTCCAAAACCGTCTCTAATTGCTGGTGCTTGACCCATCTGGTGACAATAGGCTTGCGCCCAGCAGGGAGTTCATCAATGATGGACACATCCATCTCTCCAAAGGCTGTAATGGCAAGGGTCCTTGGAATTGGCGTTGCTGTCATCATGAGTACATCAGGATTGTTCCCCTTTTCACGGAAAATACGGCGTTGATTCACCCCAAAACGATGCTGTTCATCGGTGATAACCAAACCAAGATTGTGGTAGGTCACAGCGTCCTGAATCAGCGAATGCGTCCCCACAATCATCTCCACCGAACCATCCGCAATACCAGCTAGAGCCGCCTTTTTCACTGCCGCTTTCATCCCAGAGGTCAAAAGAGCGACATTGAGCTCTGGAAATAAATTGGTTAAGCTCTCAAAATGTTGCTCGACTAAAATCTCCGTTGGAACCATAAGAGCAGACTGAAGTCCAGCCGTATGAGCAGCGTACATGGCAAGACTGGCAATGACTGTCTTACCTGATCCCACATCTCCCTGCAAGAGACGATTCATATGGGCACCTGACGCCATATCGGCTAAAATTTCAGACAAACTCCGTTCCTGAGCTTTGGTTAAAGGAAATGGCAGAGCAGCAATCTTATCAGCCACTTTCTGCTTGTCATAGGAAATAGCTAGTCCATTTGTCTCAGATTTGTTTTCAGCCTTTAAAACCTGCAAACGCATTTGGAAATAAAAGAGTTCTTTAAATTTGATGCGACGTAGAGCCTGTTTGTATTCTGCCAAATCTTTGGGAAAATGCATGGCACGCACCGCTTCCTGGCGTCCCAGTAGACGATAATTCATCAGAAAAACATCTGGTAGATTCTCTTTAATTTCTTCTAAGGCACCGCTCTCAAAAGCTGCTTTAATAGCTTTGACAAGGGCAGTCTGCGAGATTCCTTGAGCAACATGATAAACTGGCTGCATGTCATCTTCCACCTGAGCCAGAATTTTCATCCCTGTCACCGCAGACTTTTTCTCTTCCCATTTCCCAAAAATAGCTACCTCAGTCCCAAGCTCAATCTTCTCAGCAAGATAAGGCTGATTGAAAAACGAAACAGCAACAACGGCTTCGCCCTGCTTTATTTTAAAGGAAAGACGGTTCCGCTTAAAACCGTAGTACTGGACATTGGCTGGCGTCACCACTGTCCCTGTAATAACAGCTTTTTCGCCATCTAGTAACTCAAAAACAGACTTACTCTTAAAGTCTTCATAACGAAAAGGGTAATAAAGCAACAAATCCTCGATGGTATAAAGTCCAAGCTTCTGAAACTTCTCCGCAGACTTGGGACCAAAACCTTTGAGTGTTGCAATCGGTTGATCTAATAACATAGTTTCATTATAACAAAAAGGACGAGAAAGCTCAGCTTCTCATCCCATTTCCTGTTTATTTTGCTTCTTTAACGTCTTTTTCTTCTGGTAAGTATGTTCCACCTAGGAATTCGTTAGACAATTTTTCAAGTGTGCCATCTTCATACAACTCCGCAATACGTGTGTTTACAAATTTTTGTAAGTCGTCTTGACCATCTGCAAAGATGAAGTAAACGTATGGGTTTGTATCTGCACCAAGGTCAGCTGCATCAAATTCAATCAATTCAACATTGTTAAGACCTTGATCTTCAATGATAGTTTTCACAGATTGTGTTTCAAAAATCTTGTAGTCAAATTTACCACCATCAACACTTGTCAACATTTGTGTAATGTCTTCGTTAGTGTAGTTAATTTCAGTTGCTTTATCAGCATTAGCTTGGTTGTATTTGTCAAGCATTGAGGCAGTTGACGTTCCAGCTACAACTTGAGTCTTTTTACCAGCGATATCCTTGATTGATTTAATACCACTATCTTTATTTACAGCAAGTACAAGTGGGTTAGTCGCTGTTGGTGCTGAGTAAAGGTATTTAGCTGCACGTTCCTCACTGTAAGAGAAGTTGTTACCAGCCATTTGGAATTTACCAGCGTCGAGTCCTGTAAAGATTGATGACCAAGCTGTTTTTTTGTACTCAACTTCGTATTTATCAGAACCTTTGAAGACCGCTTTAGCAACTTCGACGTCATAACCAGTCAAATTGCCATCTTTTTCAAATGAGAAAGGTTTTGTTGTCCCTACAGTTGCAAGAACTACTTTTTCTTTTTCTGATTTTGCTGAATCTGCTGCTTTCTCAGTTTTTTCACTTGAACCACATGCTGCAAGCAATACTGTTGATGCAAGCGCAACGATTCCAAATGTTAATTTTTTCATATTAATCCTCCTAAAGATAATAAAACTATGATACCACGACGACATGCCTTTGTATAATATTAAAAACCTATCAGAGCGATAGGCTTTTTTTATCAAGATAAACAAAAAAACCAGTCCTACGACTGGTCTAATCTGCGGAGAGTGGGACTTGAACCCACACGGCCTAAAGCGGCCACAGGATCCTTAGTCCTGCGCGTCTGCCAATTCCGCCATCCCCGCTTGGCAACATAATAAATTATAGCAGAGATACCACCACCCTGTCAATAGATTTTTGAAATTTTTTTCATATTTTCAAAAAAATTTTTGAGGCCAAATTTCAAGTTCAAGTTAGGCAGTCTGTAAAAACTCTATAGAAGATTTATAATTGAATAGTTTCTTTGGATAGTTGTTAATCCAGTTTTCAATAAATGCGACTTGTTGTTGAGTCGCATTTTTGCTTCCCTTAGGCAACCAACGCCGGATGAGTCTATTATGATTCTCA
>NZ_RCVM01000079.1 GCF_003686955.1 Streptococcus hillyeri | reverse complement strand
TTGTCTAACCTGACCACGTTTGACTTCGTTGTGAATGGTTTGAGGAGCTTTAGCTAATCTCCTAGCGATTTCACGATTTGAGAGCCCTTCTTGAAGCCAACGTTCAATCATTCTACGTTCAGTTAGTGTCAAATGTTTACTTTTTGGTGTATAATAGTTTTGCATCTCAGAATCTTTCTAATTGTTGTTGTGGTGATTACAATTATATCTCTCTGAGATGTTTTTTGATACCCTTAGGTGGCTAACTTCATTTTAGAACTTTCC
>NZ_RCVM01000078.1 GCF_003686955.1 Streptococcus hillyeri | reverse complement strand
CGACCCCTTGGTCCCAAACCAAGTACTCTACCAAGCTGAGCTACTTCCCGAAATGCACCCTAGAGGAGTCGAACCTCTAACCGCCTGATTCGTAGTCAGGTACTCTATCCAATTGAGCTAAGGGTGCATATAAATATATAATGGCGCGAGACGGAATCGAACCGCCGACACATGGAGCTTCAATCCATTGCTCTACCAACTGAGCTACCGAGCCTAATTAATCTATATTGCGGGAGCAGGATTTGAACCTACGACCTTCGGGTTAT
>NZ_RCVM01000077.1 GCF_003686955.1 Streptococcus hillyeri | reverse complement strand
CCTGACTACGAATCAGGCGGTTAGAGGTTCGACTCCTCTAGGGTGCATTTCGGGAAGTAGCTCAGCTTGGTAGAGTACTTGGTTTGGGACCAAGGGGTCGCAGGTTCGAATCCTGTCTTCCCGATGATTTTAATAATCTGTCTCATAAGAGAAGTCCATTGAAAACTGAACAAGACGAAGCAAGTGCGGGTTATGAAAATAACCTGTCAAGAAAAACAATAAGTCAGCGATGACAAAACAGTGAGTTAAGAACTCAAACTTTTAATGAGAGTTTG
>NZ_RCVM01000076.1 GCF_003686955.1 Streptococcus hillyeri | reverse complement strand
GCAATAAATCAACCTTTATAAAAACCAGTGGAACTTACCCTGACACGGAGTTTCACTGGTTGTTAGAGGTTTTATCAGATTAACTTCCACTTTAACAGACGGTGGAAGTTAGTTTGGGAATTTAGCAGACATCCAAAGAAGTTTTCCGAAATCTCACTAATGCGCTCTTAACCAGCAATAATCCATTCCCCAACCTAATCTTCCTAACTTCGCCCTTACCTTTCTCTGAAAAGCACGTTTCCCCCTAAAACACTCACCACTCATCAAATAGTCCAGATAACCTT
>NZ_RCVM01000075.1 GCF_003686955.1 Streptococcus hillyeri | reverse complement strand
TTGTTTTTCTTGACAGGTTATTTTCATAACCCGCACTTGCTTCGTCTTGTTCAGTTTTCAATGGACTTCTCCTAAGAGACAACTTCTATATTCTAGCAAATCTTTAATAACTTGTCAACTACTTTTTCCAAGTTTTTTTCAACAACTTCAATTTACTTTTGCCTCTCTCGAGACAACTCATATATCTTACCAAATCTTCCCTAACTCTGTCAACACCTTTTTCAAACTTTTTTCTAAGTTTTTTTCATTGGTAATTTCCCAAAGTAATTTCCACTTTAGCTTTCGAAGTGGAAATTAGTCTAAAACGGATTTTTATGGTGGAATTAAGTCTGAGACGTTTGTGTTAGAAATGAGTCCTTACTATGACAAAA
>NZ_RCVM01000074.1 GCF_003686955.1 Streptococcus hillyeri | reverse complement strand
GAAGGAACGTTTAAGCTCCGAGTGAAAACAGAAATATTTACCAAAAGGTCAACTGATAACTGAAACATAAAGTTAGGGGTCCAGGCACAGAAATTCCTAAGATTCCTTTAATCTCCAAAAAAGTTCCCTGGGACTTATGAATAAATAAGAATACCAGAGAGAAATGAGACATGGGAAAAAGTGAGACAATTAATCATTGACTTGGACATAAAGTTCAAATACTTGGATGTAAAAGTAAAAAAGCAATAATATCAGGTTCTGATAAATTAAAGCCAACAACTACAGGGACCTAGGACCCATTCCTAGAACACAGCCAGTCCACCTAAGTTCTGGTACATTCTTGGAGCACTTTCATGGAACAGGGCACAGTCCTACTGGT
>NZ_RCVM01000073.1 GCF_003686955.1 Streptococcus hillyeri | reverse complement strand
TATGGGGTGTCGATATCATAGACATCTTATTCAATATAGTAGACTTCAACACAACTCACATCAAAATTGGCCTTTAAGGTCCTATATAATAATTGCATGACATTAGCAAGTGGTGCGCCAATAATATCACGATTACCATAATGGTATTGTTTATCACGAGGCGTTAACGCTCGATTTTTATTTAGAGAAACAGAACCAGACATAGAAGCGTTAATTGAAGCGGTAAGCGTATTTAATATTGCTGCTGAGGTAGCTGCTGAAAATGAAAATTGTGGTGGTCCTAGTACGTTTTCACCATTGTTGCTTGATACGTTATATCATTTAAATGAAACAACCTATCAACAACGGATTCGTATTCAAGAGGTGGAATAATATGTTTAA
>NZ_RCVM01000072.1 GCF_003686955.1 Streptococcus hillyeri | reverse complement strand
CATGTGTCCTCTGGCCTGGAATGAGATAGTTTCATTATTTTCTAAGGTTATTTGCCATACAATTGTCATCGAATTTGAAAATATAACCCCAGACAAGATCTGTCACAGAATGCTTAGAAATGGCATTGAGAACCCCTCCATCTCAACAAAGTGAAATTTAAAAGTTAAGAGCTGGTTTAAGGTCAATAAATAAATTACATTTTTTCTTTTACTTATAATTATATTTTTTTCATTCTAGAATAAAATCAAGAATTATTTAAGTGCTCAGATGTGACAGACGTTGTATAAAAGCAGGATTTATTTAAAAAATCATATATGAAATGTGATTTTAGTTATGTAAGATATAATGAAACAATTTTTGAAAGTAATTCAAGAGCATATAAT
>NZ_RCVM01000071.1 GCF_003686955.1 Streptococcus hillyeri | reverse complement strand
GTTTTATCTGTATGGCCCTATCTCTTCGGAGCTGCCCCTTTATAAACTACCTCTCCTCTGGTACCTATCCACTCCCTCCTTCAGGCTGTAGCAGCATTTCCCAAAACGTGGGGCGTGTACCCCTGAGGGAAAGAGAGATGTGGATGGCCTTCTTAATTTTTTATTTCACCCATAATAGTGTATCAGTGGATAGCATTGTTTAGGATAAGATTAAAGTGGGTATATTAATCAGGCTTTGCTGTGTTATGCTGCAGTGACAAACCACGGTGGCTAACACCACCACCATTTTGTACGGCACTCAAGTTCTGAGTTGGTGACTGCAGATTGATGGGGTCCCGCTCCATGCATCGTCTCGTTCTGGGACCAGCCCCTATCTGCAACATGCCG
>NZ_RCVM01000070.1 GCF_003686955.1 Streptococcus hillyeri | reverse complement strand
GTCTTCGACTGGGCGGGATTCGAGGAGCCGGTGATCTTCCAGGGCTATGTCGACAAATACGGCGACAGCCCCACCTTCGCCTTCTACGGCGATGACGACGAGGCCTATCAGAAGCTCGCCTCGGGCTTCAAGGCGGACGTGGCGCACCCCTGTTCGCAGATGGTGTCGAAATATCGCGACGCCGGGCTGATCGAGCCCTGGGACGTGTCGCGCATTCCCGCCTTTTCGACCATCGACCCCAGCTTCCTGCATTCGCCGATCTTCAAGGACGACACCGGAGTCTGGTACATCCCGACCGACTGGGGCGCGACCGCCATCGCCTACAACAAGGACACCGTGCCGGCCGAGGACGTGGCCAGCCTGAACGTCTTCATCGACCCGAAATACCAGGGC
>NZ_RCVM01000006.1 GCF_003686955.1 Streptococcus hillyeri | reverse complement strand
TACTTTTTGGTGTATAATAGTTTTGCATCTCAGAATCTTTCTAATTGTTGTTGTGGTGATTACAATTATATCTCTCTGAGATGTTTTTTGATACCCTTAGGTGGCTAACTTCATTTTAGAACTTTCCTATTCGTTTTGGTTTTGAGTTTTTTAAAATATTTTCATAAAAAGTCTTGCTTTTTTTCTGTAAACGTTTTAAAATAATAGAGGTTCTTGAATCTGTTCAAAATTGTAAGCGTTTGTCAAGAGGCTTTGGCAGTAATTTTACAAAAAGAACAAAAAATAAACTTAAGGAGGAACTCAAGAATGGGTATCGGAATCGTTATCGCAAGCCACGGCGAATTTGCCGCAGGGATTCATCAGTCAGGTTCGATGATCTTTGGTGAACAAGAAAAAGTTCAAGTTGTAACGTTTATGCCAAGTGAAGGTCCAGATGACCTCTACGCTAAATTTAACAACGCCATCGCTCAATTCGACGCTGAAGATGAAGTGCTTGTACTTGCAGACCTTTGGAGTGGTTCACCATTCAACCAAGCGAGTCGTGTTGCTGGAGAAAATCCAGACCGCAAATTCGCTATCATCACTGGTCTTAACTTGCCAATGCTGATCCAAGCCTACACTGAGCGTATGATGGATGCTAACGCTGGTGTTGAGCAAGTAGCAGCAAACATCATTAAAGAATCTAAGGATGGTATCAAAGCACTTCCTGAAGAACTCAATCCTGTTGAGGAAACAGCTGCTGCTCCAGTTGAAAAAGCAGCACCACAAGGAGCTATCCCACCAGGAACTGTTATCGGTGACGGTAAACTTAAAATCAACCTTGCTCGTATCGACACTCGTCTCTTGCACGGTCAAGTCGCTACTGGATGGACACCTGCTTCTAAAGCAAACCGTATCATCGTTGCGTCTGACACTGTAGCACAAGACGAACTTCGTAAGAGCTTGATTAAACAAGCTGCACCAAACGGTGTCAAAGCTAATGTTGTACCAATCAAAAAATTGATTGAAGTTTCTAAAGATACACGCTTTGGTGACACACAGGCTCTTATCCTTTTCGAGACACCTCAAGAAGCACTTGAAGCTATCGAAGGTGGTGTTGAGATTAAAGAGCTTAATGTTGGTTCAATGGCTCACTCAACTGGTAAAACAATGGTTAACAACGTTCTTTCTATGGATAAAGATGATGTTGCTACCTTTGAAAAACTCCGTGACCTCGGTGTCCAATTTGACGTTCGTAAAGTGCCAAACGATTCTAAAAAAGATTTGTTTGACTTGATCAACAAAGCAAACGTTCAATAATTATTAGTGATTTAACATTCCAGAAAGGACTATACGAAAATGGATATTACTTTAATTTCCGCTGTTCTCGTGGTCTTTGTTGCCTTCTTAGCTGGTCTTGAAGGTATCCTTGACCAATTCCAATTCCACCAACCAATCGTTGCATGTACCCTTATCGGTCTTGTAACTGGAAATCTCGAAGCTGGTATCATGCTTGGTGGTGCCCTTCAAATGCTTGCCCTCGGTTGGGCTAATATCGGTGCTGCTGTCGCACCTGACGCTGCTCTTGCATCTGTTGCTGCTGCAATCATCTTCATCAAAGGTGGAGACTTCACAAACGTTGGTATCAACGTAGCAACCGCTGCTGCTATCCCACTTGCTGTTGCTGGACTTTTCCTTACAATGATTGTTCGTACAATCTCTGTTGGTCTTGTTCACGTTGCAGATAACGCAGCTAAAGAAGGTAACATTGCTGGCGTTGAACGCGCTCACTTATTTGCACTTGTTCTTCAAGGTCTTCGTATCGCTGTTCCTGCTGCCCTTCTTCTTGCAATGCCTGCTGAAACCGTTCAAGATATCCTCAACATGATGCCTGAATGGCTTAAAGGCGGTATGGCTGTTGGTGGTGGTATGGTTGTTGCCGTAGGTTACGCTATGGTTATCAACATGATGGCTACTCGTGAAGTATGGCCATTCTTCGCCCTTGGTTTTGTATTTGCAGCTGTAACACAATTGACACTTATTGCACTTGGTACAATGGGTGTTGCGATCGCCCTTATCTACCTTAACCTTTCTAAACAAGGTGGAAACGGTGGTGGTTCTACCGGTTCTGGTGACCCAATCGGCGATATCTTAGAAGACTACTAGAAAGGGGCATTATAATGACTGAACAAATTCAATTAACAAAAGCTGACCGTCGTAAAGTTTGGTGGCGTTCACAATTCCTTCAAGGTTCTTGGAACTACGAACGTATGCAAAACCTTGGTTGGGCATATGCACTCATTCCAGCAATTAAAAAATTATACACAAGTAAAGAAGATCAAGCTGCCGCACTAACACGTCACTTGGAATTCTTTAACACTCACCCTTACGTGGCTGCTCCTATCATGGGTGTAACTCTTGCCCTTGAAGAAGAAAAAGCTAACGGTGCTGAAATTGACAACACTGCTATCCAAGGGGTTAAAATCGGTATGATGGGACCTCTTGCTGGTATCGGTGACCCAGTTTTCTGGTTTACAGTACGTCCAATCCTTGGTGCCCTTGGTGCCTCTCTTGCACAATCAACTGGTAACATTGTTGGTCCACTTATCTTCTTCCTTGGTTGGAACATCATCCGTATGGCCTTCCTATGGTACACTCAAGAATTTGGTTACAAATCAGGTAAAGAAATCACTAAAGACATGTCTGGTGGTATCCTTCAAGACATCACTAAAGGAGCTTCAATCCTTGGTATGTTCATCCTTGCTGTTTTGGTACAACGTTGGGTATCAATCAACTTCACCGTTGACCTTCCTGCTAAACAATTGTCAGAAGGTGCTTACGTTGCCTTCCCAGAAGGTGCTATTAACGGTGCTCAATTGAAGGGAATTCTTGGAGATGCCCTCAGCGGTATGAGTCTTGACCAAATGCAACCACAAAGTCTTCAAGGTCAGTTGAATTCACTTATCCCAGGTCTTATGGGACTTCTCTTAACATTTGCCTGCATGCACTTGCTTAAGAAAAAAGTTAGCCCAATCACTATGATTATTGGTCTCTTCGCTCTTGGTATTGTTGCTCGCGTACTAGGTATCATGTAAGAACGTACCATTTCATTTAGAAACTCTCTATACGCAACGAGGCAGGAAAATCCTAGCCTCGTTGTCTTTTCTTAAAAATGGTATACTTTTCCTTTAATCCGTCACTATCTTATACACCTCGAACATGTTATAATGAGCTTAGTGATATCCTAATCTACTCCACCACTCAGCACTGAAGCACGTGATGGACACTAGGAAAACCTTGTAACCATTAGCTCAAAAGTATCTTCAAATCGATCTACTGGATGCTTTTAAGAGTATTCGTAAAGGAGACCAAAATGAACGAACCTCTATTTTTAACCTCACAAATGCACCCTAAAATTTGGGGCGGGACAAAGTTGCGCGATGTTTTTGGCTACACTATTCCTTCCGAAACAACTGGAGAATATTGGGCTATTTCTGCCCATCCAAATGGTGTTTCTACCGTTGCTAATGGAGAGTTTGCTGGACAACCGCTGGATAAACTCTACCGCGAACAACCTCAACTCTTTGGCAATCCGAGTGACGATGTTTTTCCACTTTTGACTAAGATTCTTGATGCCAATGACTGGCTCAGCGTCCAAGTTCATCCCGATGATAGCTATGCTTTGAAACATGAGGGAGAACTCGGAAAAACAGAATGCTGGTATGTCATCGCTGCTGATGAAGGGGCTGAAATTATATATGGGCATAACGCAAAATCATCAGAAGAACTTCAAGACATGATTGAAAAGAGTGACTGGGACAGTCTTTTAACACGTATTCCTGTTAAAGCTGGTGACTTTTTCTACGTTCCTAGCGGTACCATTCACGCTATCGGCAAAGGAATTATGATCCTTGAAACACAGCAGTCTAGCGACACAACTTACAGGGTTTACGATTTTGACCGCAAAGATGATAAGGGGCAGACGCGAGAACTTCACCTGCAACAATCTGTCGATGTGACCTACATTGGTCAACCTCAAAATAGCCATCCAGCTACCTTAAAAACGGGGGATTTGACATCAACCTTACTGGTTTCTAATGACTTTTTCACCGTCTATCATTGGCTGGTCAATGGCAAAGCTGACATGCAGCAGACAGCTCCTTACCTTCTTGTTAGTGTTTTAGAGGGAGAAGGTGACATCAACTGTAGTGGCGCAAGCTTTTCCCTCAAAAAAGGAGACCACTTTATCCTTCCAAACACCATCACAGAATGGACGTTCTCTGGTCAACTTGATCTTATCGCTAGTCATATTTCAGAAAAATAGGAGACTTCATGGCACAATCTTTAAATAAAACAATCAACTTCCAAACAACTGGCGTGTCTTACTTCGGTATTGGTAGCAAGGTTGGGAAATTTCTAGTCGGCGATGCTGCCTTGGAATTTTATCCTGATGTCAATGTTGAACAATACATCCAAATCCCTTGGAAAAACATGCAAAAAATCGGAGCCAATGTGACTGGCAAAAAAATCAGTCGTCACTTTGAAGTATATACCGATAGCGGTAAATTCTTGTTTGCTTCCAAAGACTCAGGAGCCATCTTAAAAATCGCTCGTCAGCATATCGGCAACGAAAATGTCGTTAAACTTCCGACACTCATCCAGCTCATCTGGAACAAAATTCGTCGTAAAAACTAAGAAAAAATCAGGGAAAGGCAATGAACTTTCTCTGATTTTTTAGTCTTTTTTTGCTATAATAAGTCCCATGACTAAAAAAATTATTGCTATTGATTTGGATGGAACGCTGTTGAGAAGCGATCACACCATCTCTGATTATACTGTTAACACCTTGCAAAAAGTTCAGAAGAAAGGCCATCAGGTAATTATCTCTACAGGCCGCCCTTATCGCACTGCTTTTCCATATTATCAGCAGTTGGGACTTCACACACCGATGATTAATTTCAACGGTTCTCTCACGCACATTCCTGAGAGCAAGTGGGCTTACGAGCATAGCGTGACGATTGATCGTCGTTATCTTTTAGAACTTTTGGGAAAAGCTGAGCAGATTCAAGCAGATTTCATCGCCAGCGAATACCGTAAGAAATTTTATATCACAACCGATTTTCCAGAGACCATTGAACCTCAATTGTTTGGAGTGTCTAAAATCACAGACAAGATGAAATTAGTGACTGAGAAAATCACTAAAAATCCTAATGCTATCTTGTTCCAGACTAGAGTTGAGGATAAATACGCACTCGCAAGTGAGTTGCGCCAGCATTTTTCAGAAGAAATGGAAGTGGATTCGTGGGGTGGACCGCTCAATATCTTGGAATGTTCTCCTAAAGGGGTCAACAAAGCTTACGCTCTCAAATACCTGCTGAACGCTTTAAATATCGATAAAAGTAAACTCATCGCTTTTGGTGACGAGCACAACGATACTGAAATGCTTGCTTTTGCCAGCACAGGTTATGCGATGAAAAATGCCAATCCGCTCCTTCTTGATTTTGCTGATGAGCAAATCGCTTGGACTAATAACGAAGATGGGGTTGCTAAGACATTAGAAGAACTCTTTCTGTAACTAAACCTTTGAGTTTCTAGATTAAGCTACTCTGACCATAAACAAAAGCCCTTAGCTAGCAACTACGCTTTTAACACACGATTTAACCATAGAATGAATTTGGAGGAGGATTATGCCTGATAATTTAGCATTACGGATGCGACCAAGAAATATTTCAGAAGTCATCGGCCAGAAACACCTCGTTGGGGAAGGCAAGATTATTCGCCGTATGGTTGATGCCAATATGCTATCTTCCATGATCCTCTACGGACCTCCTGGTATTGGCAAAACCTCGATTGCTAGTGCCATCGCTGGAACAACCAAGTGGGCTTTCCGCACCTTTAACGCTACGGTAGATAGTAAAAAGCGTCTCCAAGAGATTGCTGAGGAAGCTAAATTCTCTGGCGGTCTCGTTCTCCTGCTTGATGAGATTCACAGGCTTGATAAGACTAAGCAAGATTTCCTATTACCGCTGTTAGAAAATGGCAATATCATTATGATTGGGGCAACGACAGAAAATCCCTTTTTCTCCGTCACTCCTGCCATTCGTTCACGTGTCCAAATTTTTGAGCTAGAACCTTTATCCAACGGTGATATTAAAGAAGCTATTAAACAGGCTATTTCAGACAAAGACCGTGGCTTTTCCTTTGACGTTAAACTCGATGAAGACGCCCTAGATTTTATAGCTACCGCTACAAATGGTGACCTTCGTTCAGCCTATAATTCACTTGATTTAGCTGTGATGTCTACGCAAGAAGATAATACTGGCTGTCGGCACATTACTCTCGAAACGGTCGAGAATAGCTTGCAACGAAGTTATATCACCATGGACAAAGACGGAGATGGACACTACGATGTCCTCTCTGCTCTTCAAAAATCTATCCGTGGTTCTGATGTCAATGCTGCGCTACACTATGCAGCACGGCTCGTTGAAGCTGGGGATTTACCAAGTCTTGCCAGACGATTAACTGTGATTGCCTATGAAGATATTGGACTTGCCAACCCTGAGGCACAAATCCACACCGTAACCGCTTTAGAAGCAGCTCAGAAAATCGGCTTCCCTGAAGCTCGCATCCTGATTGCCAATGTTGTCATAGACTTAGCCCTCTCACCTAAGTCCAACTCAGCCTATGCTGCTATGGACGCTGCTCTAGCTGATTTAAGAAAATCTGGTAGTCTACCAATTCCAAGACATCTCCGTGATGGGCATTATTCTGGCAGTAAAGAATTAGGAAATGCCGTTGATTACCTCTACCCACATGCCTATCCCGAAAAATGGGTGAAACAGCAATACTTACCAGATAAACTACTAGGCGCTAACTATTTCCAAGCCAACGATACTGGAAAATACGAACGCGCCCTAGGAGCTAACAAAGAACGAATTGATTACTTATCACAGTAATGAAAAATCCCTGCCAAGGCAAGGGATTTTTTACTATTACATTACGAATTTGGGTCATCTAGTGAGCGTCCGTGAAGACCTTTCTCACGTTGGAGTTGACGTAATTTTTCTGGTGTCACGTCATTCCCATCTTCATCGACGACTTTAATACCTGCAATATGGTGACGAACCGCACGACGGTAACCTTCGATGTATTCTTCACGCAATTTAGCTTGCTCAACTTTTTCCTCAGCGGTTAAACCAACTGATTTTTTCTTACGCGCTAGCTCATTGATACGGTCAATTTTTGCTTGTTCCATACCTACTCCTTTCTTTATAGCTTATGATAGTGTCCATTTTCCTTCATTATCTGGTAAATAAGCCTCTTGAGGATTCAGAGGATTATAACGTATTCGGACCCTTTCAAGGTCTGGTAACTTAGATTTCATTTCGTATCCAATAGGGATTGGACCTAGTTTATAGACCTTCCCCATACGGTAGATAATAACGTCATAAATTTCATAGTACTTACCATCTACTGAATAAGAATAAATATTGACACGAGACTTTTTAAAAGGCAAAACCCTCGAAAAATAGCCGATTGTTTCGTGTGTACAATTCTGCTTTAATGTTTTGCGCCTCACCGCTGGTCTAGCTTGTCCTTTCTTTCGCTTATAGGTTGTACGAACCCAGCGAAAGATGAAAAAGAGAGCGATAATCAACCCAAAAACCTGTAACGGTATTAGGACATAAAAAGTCATCATATTTCTTATGTCATAGAAAAGTTCCATTTAAGCTTACTTCGTATTCAACTGGTTAAAGGTAGCTACAGTGTTGGCTTTTGAGGCTAGGCTAGCAAGAAGTGCCAAACGGTTTGCTTTCACTGCTTCATCGTCTGCCATAACCATTGTATTATCAAAGAAAGCATCAATAACTGGGCTAAGCGCAAAGAGTTTCACTAATTTTTCAGAAACACTACCTGTCAATGTCAAGCTAGAGATAGCTTCTGCTAATGCTTTTTCAGAGTCATTTTCAAATAGGCTGCTGTCAACGGCTACCGTAGCGTCAGCTTTTTCCGCCAAATTAAAGACACGAGAGAGTGACTCAACTGCTGCTTTGTAGCCATCCGTTTGACTAGCCGCCACAAGGGCTTCTGCCGCTGCCAACATCTCTGGTACAACGAAGGTAGAGCCTGCAAGAACAGCTTCCTTGATGTCTTTTGGCGTTTTGCCCATCATCTTGTCCACACGCGCCTTGATAAAGCTGATAACCTCAGCCTTGTTGTCATAGGTCAAGCTATCAAATGATAGGGCGTAAAGGCTGTCAACCAGCTCATCCATTGGAATAGTCCAACCAAAGGCATCCAAGATACGGACAATCCCTTGAGTCGCACGGCGAAGGGCGTAAGGGTCGTTAGATCCACTCGGAATGAGTCCTACTGAGAAGAATGATAAGAGGGTATCTAGCTTATCAGCCAAGGCAAGCACCGCACCAACCTTTGTCTCAGGAAGCTCACCCTCGGCTGAATTTGGCAAGTAGTGCTCACGAATCGCTGCCGCAACAGCCTTGTCCTCACCCGCAAGAAGGGCGTATTTCTCACCCATAATCCCTTGAAGCTCGTCAAACTCACCAACCATGCCTGTCAAGAGGTCAAACTTGTAGATTTGGCTCGCACGGTCAACCGCAGCTGTTTCTTCTGCTGACAGACCAGCTTGTTTGGCAAGTGACGCGGCAATGACTTGAGCACGGTTCATGTGCTCAGCAAGAGAACCAATCTTCTCATGGAAGGTCACGTTTGCTAATTTTGCCACAAGGTCAGCAATCTGCAATTTTTGGTCTTCACGCCAGAAGAATTCCCCATCTTCCAAACGTGCCACAAGCACTTTTTCATTTCCTTTAACCACATTTTCAATGTGCTCAGCGTTACCATTACGCACCGAAATGAAGTTTGGCATGAGTTTACCAGCCTGATCACGCACCACAAAATAACGTTGGTGGTTTTTCATTGAAGTGACCAAAACTTCCTCTGGAACATCAAGGTATTTTTCATCAAAGCTACCCATGAAGGCAGTTGGGTACTCGACAAGGTTCAAGACCTCATTCAACAAGCCTTCGTCAATCTCCACCTGAACATTTTGTTCTGTTTCAATCGCCTTAATTTGCTCCACAATCATGTTTTCACGCTCTTTAGCGTCTGCGATGACAAATTGGCTGCGCAAATCAGCTTCGTAAGAATCTGCTGAGGCAATCTCAGTTTCTTGCCCCAAGAAACGGTGACCACGGCTGACGCGTCCAGAATGGATATCCAAGAAGTCAAGCTCCAGCGCCTCATCATCCAAGAGAACTGTCAAGGTGTGAACAGGACGAATGTACTCAAAACTGTTCTTAGCCCAATGCATGCTGACTGGGAACGTCAAGCTAGCAAGCACCTCAGGCACCCCTGCAAGGACTTCCTTAGCCGGTTTACCAGCTTCATTTTTCGTCACATAAACGTACTCTTCGCCTTTAATTTCTTCAAAGCGAATATCGGCAGTTGTCAATCCTTTACCACGAACAAAACCTTCTGCTGCCTTGGTAAAGTTACCATCGCTATCCAAAGCAATTTTCTTAGCAGGACCTTTAAAGTCCTCTGTCAAGTCTGTTTGAGCATCTGCCAAACCTGTTACTCGAACTGCCAAACGGCGTGGCGTTGAGAAGGTTTGAATACCCTCAAACGCCAAACGATTATCCGTTAAAAAGGCTGCCATTTTTTCACCAAGTTGTTTTTCACTTGGGGTTACAACGTAGGCTGGAAGTTCTTCCAAGCCAAGTTCAATTAATAAATTTTTAACCATAATTCCCTTTCTTTTTAACACTAGCCTTATGTGATGGGGACGCCAGCGACCTCCTACGGAGTTCCATGGCTAAGTTGAGAGCCTCAGTCTCTCAACCTTCCCCCAATTGTCACCATAGCTGGTGACAATTTTTTCATCACTGCGGCTAGTGTTCAGCTTTGAGCGACCTACGGTCGCGCTATTTTTCGCTTTTTAAATGTCTAATTTGAACTACTCTGCGTCTTCCGCTAACAATTTAACGCGTGTTTCTTCATCCAAAAGTGGGAAGCCGAGTTTTTTACGTTCTGCGACAAAGGTTTTAGCGACAACACGAGCAAGGTTACGGATGCGGGCGATGTAGCCAGCACGTTCTGTTACAGAAACGGCACCACGCGCATCAAGCAAGTTAAAGGTATGTGAACATTTAAGCACATAGTCATAGGCTGGGTGCACCAAGCCTTCTTCCAAAGCACGCGCTGCTTCTTTTTCAAATTTCTCAAAGTTTTCAAGAAGCATGTCTTGGTTTGAAATTTCAAAGCTGTATTTTGAATGCTCAAACTCTGGTTGCAAGAAGATTTCACCGTATTTAACCCCTGGTGCCCACTCGATGTCATAAACCGAATCCACTTCTTGGATATATGACGCCAAACGTTCCAGACCGTAAGTTACCTCAGCAGTTACAGGACTTGTTGCCAAGCCACCGACTTGTTGGAAGTAAGTGAACTGAGTGATTTCCATTCCATCAAGCCACACTTCCCAACCAAGACCAGCTGAACCAGTTGATGGGTTTTCCCAGTTATCTTCAACGAAACGAATATCGTGTTCTAACGGGTTAATCCCCAATTTTTCCAACGACTCAAGGTAAAGTTCTTGAATGTTTGACGGTGATGGCTTCATGACCACTTGGAATTGGTCGTGTTGGTACAAACGGTTTGGGTTTTCCCCATAACGCCCATCCGCAGGACGACGACTTGGCTCTACATAAGCCGCATTCCAAGGCTCAGGACCAATCGCACGCAGGAAAGTGTAAGGCGACATAGTTCCCGCACCTTTTTCATTATCGTAAGCCTGCATCAACATACAGCCTTGATCATTCCAGTATTGTTGCAAGGTCAAGATAATTTCTTGGAAAGTTAATTTTTTAGTTGACATGAATTACTCCTTTTTATTTTTGTAAAATGGCTGGCGCTAGCAATGAAAAAGAACCACGCTCCCCACTCCCATGCCATCTGACATAGGGGCGTTGAAAACGCGGTTCCACCCTAATTTATTACTTCATTTATTTCGTTGTTAACTTGACACGTCAAGCGAAAGCGCCAATTACTCTGCATCCCTATTCGGCTTCCACCACCCCGAACTCGCTAAAGAAACAGTCAGAATAACATTCTTTCTTGGAAAATATTATAGCAGAAAATGAAGAGGTTGTCTAATATCCACGCAGAGATTTTATCTCTTTGTAGATATCCTTTCGGAATTTCCCAAGAGGAATGTTTTTAATATCCTCTTCAAAGATAGCATCACCATAAATCATACGGTCGATTTCGTCATTAGTTAATTCAAGATTAAAGGATTCATTAAAAATACTACTTGAGCCTCCCACCTCACTTTTGAATAGTTCTTGCAACTCTTTGCGATAACCCTTCGAATACCTTTCCTCTCTTTTCAACATGTTACGAACATCTATATGATGAATTTGGTAAGCTTCCTCTAGTCGAATAGCCTCAAAATCATTTTTTCTTCTATCACTAGTTGCTATCTTAATCTCCATATCTCCCAAAGAAGTGTACTGATACCCAAAAGTAAAATTATCTTCTTGCTTGGGTTTTAAAAAAGGATGGATATGAAAATTTTGAGTTGATTTGATATGATTACAGGCACCGCACGTTGGAATCAAGTTGTAAAGACTAACAGCCAAAAATGGGTAGTCATCTTTACTATAAAAATGATCCATTTGTGCTGAGAATTTATCACCTCTATTGTTGATAAAATTTCGGTTACAGTAGGGGCAAACTGTAATAGCTAAGATTTCAACAAGGAACATATTCATTTGTCCGCCGCCTCTTATCGAATCAACTTTCTGACTCATGATTCCACTAGATTTTTGATATTGTTCTTTTAACAAATACGCTGCCTTGACTTTCTCCGGCACTAATTCTATATCCTCTTTATTAGGTTTCTTTTTTCTCAATTTATTAAAATCATCACGAAATTTGCTAACATCTATCTCTGCAACCAATTTTTCAATTTTCTCAGGTGACATCAGGATTAAATTTTTTAAAATAGTCTTCTCATGTATCAGTCCAAGCTCGCCAAGAAGTTCCTTATCACAACAGTCATTAAAAAATTGTTTCAATAATTTACTTTTGTTTCCTAATCTAAATTTTGTAGCACTATTGTACAGCTTTTGAATGGCATCAAAGTATATCATTTCAACAGATTTATCTTGGTTGTTAACCTGATGATAACTACTCGTATCTATATAAATCATTTATCATTCCCTATTTTCTCATCCGCTAATAATTTTAGAGCACGGTGTTTATCTTCTTCTGATAAAGCAGAAAATTCTTTTATCAGTTTGGTACCTACTTCTTCTTTGGGTTTAAATATAGACAAAGAATCAAATAATGCCAGCAGTTTTTTTCTAATAAGTTCCTCACCAATATTATCTATTATCTTTTTATAATAAATTGCTGCACAGGAATCGTCTATATCTCTTTCAGAAGTAGATATATAATTTTTCTCTAAGAAGTCTCGTAGTTCATTTTTGATATTTATCTGACGTTCATCTTCAAATTTATCTCTCTGTTCTGATTTCTCCAAAAATGCTCCATCTCTTAATTTATTTTGAAATTCTTGCTCAAATTCTCTCTTTTTACTTGCATTCTGACCTTTATCGTTCTTATCAAATTCTGTTTTGAATTCTTTTTTCCACAATTTAATAAAACGCTCTCTTATATAGTTATCTTTATCGTCCCAATTAGATAACCGATACAAAGATTGAATTAAAGCATTCATAACCTTAGTGGAATACTCTCCTTTAGTACTCTCTAAGAAGAAAGAATCAGTAAATAAATCATGAATATTTTGACCAAATGTTAATTTTTTCTCCTCATAGCCATATTGAACAATCCGATCGCCAGTTTCCTGGTCCTTTTTAAGCATGATGACATTCTCAGAATAGATATCAGATAGCATAATTGGCGAATGTGTTGTCATAATAATTTGCACACGCTTATCCTTAAATATCTCACTAATAATGGGAAGCGCAATGTTAAGCCAACGTCGTTGCCATTCGGGATGGAGACCAAGATCAACTTCGTCGAATAGTATTACAAGACTACCTTTAGTTCCCTCTTTTTCAACAGAATTTAATCTTCCAAATTGGTTTAATAAAGAGTATTCCCCAGAACTCAAGCCTTTCCAGTCTAGAGACCAATATTCCCTTAGTTGTTTCAATAATCGAAAATGATAATTTCCCTCCGGTATAGGTGAATTTAAAAATTTAATAAAATTCATCAATAACTCTCTATGATAAAGAATAGTATTTTCATCTGCAATCAGATTAGAAATAAATTCTTTAAAATTCTCTGTTTCTATATTAAACAGTGCATTTTCTTGTTCTCCACTGAAATTAAAAACATCATCAAAGATTTCTAACCAAACTTGAAAATCTTTCATATACTTATCATCTAAATCTAAATTGTTTTTTAAGTTTTCAAACAACTCACTATCTTCCATTATACTATAGGCATAAAACTTTGATAATATCTCTGCATAACTTTCAGGATTCCCTCTAAGATTACTGTTTTTACTATTATCAATCCCACTTACTATTTTATTTATAGAAAAAGGAATCTTTGGATTTGCTTTTAATACTTGACATAACTCTTGTACATCTCTCTGATTTGAATTTTTACGTTTATCAGATAAAGCTAAAATGCTGATAAAGCATCGTCTATAGGCATTGATTATTGTAGATTGTAATTCTTCTAAATCATCCTTGTATTGTAATAAATCAAGATATGAAAAACTATTATTCTCGTCATCAAGATATTTACTAACTCGCTCCCCAATTGCATCTTTGATAGCTTCTATATTTATTTTGTAATAATTACAAAATTGTTCTTTAATTTTTTCAATCTCTTTATCATCAATTCCAATTTCTTTTAAAAGGGATTCATTAATTCTCTCATCAATGAATTCATCAGCAGACTCCAATACATTGTATCCGTAATTATAAACACCCCACCTATAAGCTAAATTATCTTCTATTGACTCTCTATAATTTCTATCACGATCAACTCTTCCTTTATCAATTCCAAGACGAATACTCTTGGTTGAAAAATCAACCATATCGCTCAACCGACTTTTAAAGCTTTCTCCTTTTTCATTTGTCCGAATTAAAAAAAGTATTTGATTTGTTGCATCTTGTCTTATAAAACTTTGATAATCTATCCCTCTTTCATTAATCAAACTAATTGTACTTTTATCTTGGCCGAATACTTTATCAGATATTCCATTATCATCATAATTTAATTCTAAACTATTAGAGATAAGTATGGTATCAACCTTGGAATGGTTACTATTCGCAAATGGGGAGTCAAATTCAAGTTCTTCTCCTTCCGAATTAAATAGATTGAATACCTGATAGCCTTTCGAGCTTATTCTTTCCCCTTCAGGTACCAGTCTAAGATGTATCCAATTAGTATTCTGTTTAAAAATCAAATATATTTTTTTGCCACTCTCATAAAATTGAGGCTTTGAAAGACTTCTCATCAATCTCGTCTTACCAACACCATTTTCACCAACAATAACTGTCACATCCTCAATTCCTTGTGAATACAGTACTTTTACATAGTCTTCTTTTTCAATAACTTTAAAATTCTTATCATGAATATGCTCAAGTTGTACATCAGGTAAAAAGTTAATAACATCATATTTACCATTTTTTTCTTCTATCATTGCTACTAAGCGCATGCCTTCTTTCGTCATCACATCATCTCCAGTGTATTCTTTTTCTCTATTATACGTTACTTGAAATAATTATTAAAACAAAAGCACAACTCTAATATTGATTCACACAAAAAACCTAGAAAAACAGTCATTTCAATTCTGTCTCCCTAGGTTTTTCTTCATTATCTCATCCAATTGAGTCATTACATTTCTAATAAATAACATTGTTCAATTAGCTAATTCAACAGAGGTATCTTTCGATTAGTTAATGACCATTTTCGATAAAGGTGAAAGCCAGCTACTTGTCTTTTCCTACTTCCCCCCTCATGTACTCACTATAAGAACGCCACTACACCTCTTTGACTAACCCTATTTTCCCTAAACCTGCTCTCTCTGCTCCTTATTTTTTATAAAATCTATTTTTTCCTCAACTTTTTCGTCAAATCTGTTGAAATTTATGACATTTCCTATATAATATATACTGTATTATTTTGTAATTTTTAAAGGAAGTTCTATGAAATCATCAAAAAGCGAGTATTTTTACCTTTTTCTCAGTGTCATCGTCCTATCAGCATTGGCTGCCCTCTATCTAGTATTTGGTCAAAACTTTGGTACTTATCAATCAAGCGCCCAAACAGCTAATACTGCTTCAAAAGTTGCCCAAGAAGCAACAGCTGAAAAAGACCTATCACCTGAAGAGAAGCATTTAATGGAATTAGAGGCAGCTCTCTCAGATTTAGAAAAAGCGCCAAGCAATGAAGCTTTAGTAGCTCTTCAAGATCAAGTCGCAACTGTTGCGGATCAAGCTAAGAAAGATGGTCTTCAAAAACGTCTTGATGCGGTAAGCACAGAATTGGCCAACCAAGCAGCAGCTGAAACAGCCGTCGCAAATGCTGAAGGCTACCAAATCCTTTATAATGTCGATGTTGCACAGGCTGCGATTAACCTACTGACTTCTGCTGATAAAAAAGCTGAGCTCCAAAAACGACTTGATACGGTATCTGCAATTATTCAAGCTACCTACGTTGAACAAACGACACTAGCTGTCCCTCAACAATAAGAAAAAGTGCCACAGTGTGGTACTTTTTTGTATATAGTCCAGTGACTATATCATTTACCTACACAATAAAAAAGCGTAACGCCAGCTTTTAAACTCTGTCCTTACGCTTCTTAGTTTATAACAATCTTAAAAATTCTTATCTATCCGATAATCATTAAGCAATTTCATATCCCATCAAAATGCCACCTTCTTCGGCATAGAATGAACAGAGTCCAGATGTTGGAACAGCTTGGATATCTGCACCTGGAAACTTGGCATGGATAGCTTCACGAATTTGTTGGCAAATTTTATCATTATTGCGATGCGCAATAATAGCCTTGCCACCTTGGTAACCTGCTTTTAGCATTTCATCAACTAAAGCAACCACCGCTTTTTTCTGTCCGCGAGGTTTTTGAAGAAGCTCTAGTTTGCCTTCTTCACTGGCTTCACCAACCATACGAATATTAAGCAAGCCTACCACTTTTCCAAGTAATTTGCTCAAACGCCCATTTTTAACCAAATTATCAACTTTGGCAAGGGCAAAAATCAGCTTTGTTTTGGCTTGATAGGCTGTCATTTCCGAAACAACTTCTTCGAAACTCAGCTCTTTGGCAATAAGCTCATTCGCATGGCTCACTAAAAGATCAAGCTCTCCCCCTGCTGACAGACTATCAACAATATGAATGTTGATATTAGGGTGATTTTCAAGAAACATCTCTTTAGCCACACGAGCACTGTTATAGCTTCCTGAGAGACCACCAGTGATGGTAAAGACCAAAATATTTTGTGCGCCTTCAAAAGCTCTTGCATAGGCATCTGGGCTTGGACAGGCAGAACTTGCTGCCGCAGATGAAGCGTACATATTAGTCATCATACGATCAATGTCAAGCCCACTATCATCTACATAGACCTCAGATCCAATTTGAATCGTTAGCGGGACAGAGACAAATTTAGCACTTGCCGCTAGATTTTCGATTTCTCTAAAGTCACAGCCTGAATCGGCTACAATTTTCCAAGTCATTGTTCTCCTCCAAGAGATTTGTTTTAATTATCAAAGTATCTTCATTATAGCATATTATTGCTATTTTTACCAGCCCTAACTACACGAGAGCATAAGTTTCAATAGCTCTTGCCACTCCTGCGTCATCACAAGTAGCAGTTTCATACTTTGCGACTGCCTTAACCGTCTCACTCGCATTTCCCATAGCAACGCTGACACCTGCAAATTCTAGCATTTCTAAATCGTTCTCAGCGTCTCCTATTGCCATCACCTCATCTGGAGAAATGCCTAGCTCTGCTGAGAGTTTAGCTAAAGCACTTGCCTTTGTGACACCTGTTGGCATAGCTTCATAGATGTAGGATTGGCTGCGAACCGTACTAAATTTTTCTGATAACAGGGCTTCTTGCTCTTCTTGGAAAACATCTAACACTTCCTTATCAGCTAGGTACATTGCTTGAAAAATTGGTGCATTACCAAAGACTGTAACATCATTGACTGGTTTTGCTTTGGTAAAAACAAGCCCTGCATCGTAGGCGACGATCTCTGGCACCTCAGTATCTAAAACCGTATAATCAGTCTTATCTGCAAAGGTCAAATGAACCCCTGGATAATCTACGCTAGCTTTTGCCAAAAGAGCAACGTCCTCACGTGACAGCTCCTCATAAGAATGTAAACTCCAGTCAGAGGTATGATGAACCGAACAACCATTGTTTAAAATAGCGTACTCATCATGTCCTGCAAAATCCAGCTGTTCAAAATAAGGAATAACACCAGACTGCATACGCCCTGTGCAGATTACCACCTTGATGCCCGCTTCTGCAGCTTTTCGGATAGCACGGATATTATCTTCAGGAATCTTTTTATCGTGATTGAGAAGTGTGCCATCCATATCTATTGCAATTAATTTTATCATATTCAATCCCTAGAACTTCTGTTTGTAATCCAATCCAACATCACTGATATATCAAGCTTTTAGAAGATTACCGCGAAATGAATTATCTTTAAAAACGCAGACAACTCAAAAAATACAGCAAGCCGAAAGCGACGATTTCAATTCAAATAACTAATAGTAGAAGTTCTTAACCTTTCTCTATTATTATAGCATAGAATAAAAAGCGGTAAAGAAAAATATTACCGCTTTCATCAATGAGGTATTTCCTAATAACTGTACTTAATACGTATCACCTTATCACATCTCTTTTGTCCATTTTGCTTTTGGTAGGTGCCAGTTGCGTTTGACGCCATAAACTCTTAAGGCTGTGATAATGACAACCAAAAGGTAGTAGGCAATTTCTCCCTTAATAAAATGAAAATGGATTAATACTGCTGCTAAGATTGACCATCCTGCATAAATTTCACTTCTGAGAATTCCTGGTTTTCGTCCCGCTAAAACATCACGAACAACACCGCCACCTGTTCCCGTTAAAACTGCGGCAACAATGACTGCACTCAAGGGTTGACCAAGGTTTTCAGCATAAATCGCTCCTTGAATCGAAAAAGCTGCAAGACCTATGGCATCTGTGAGAAGCCCTGCTTTTTCCCAATGACGCGTCACCAGCTGAGGCATGAAAATGAGCAAAAGCATGGCAATAAAAGCTACATTAAACCCAATCCCTTGGCTCCAAAGGGCAGACATAGGAAGCCCAATTAGCAGATTTCTGATAGTTCCACCGCCAAAAGCCGTCATAAAGCCTAGAACAAAGATCCCCAAGATATCAAAATCTTCTTCCATCGCAACAATGGCTCCCGACAAGGCAAAAGCAACCGTTCCAATCAAACTTAAAATATTCCAAAATGTCCCGTCCAATGTTCATACCAAAACCGTCTGACATAAGAGCTATCCCCCATATAAGACCGCTTCATATTCCTTCTAAAAAATAATTGTTACCTGTTTTGCGAGTCCGTTTGTCTATTTAGCGACGTCCTCTTTTAGCTCTCTTAGTTTACCATGATTTGATGAGAAAGAAAAGGGTTACAGTTATGAAAAACGAGACTGGGACAAAATGTCTCAACCTCCTTTTTGGGATAGAAATAGCAGATTGACGCAGTGGTTGATCGGAAGTCTCTAACTGGACACTTCTTCATTTTCAAGTGTCCACCTAAAATAGTCCACTAGACTATTTTACTACCACGCAATCGTTAGCGGCCATCCTATACGAACGTGATGAACTTCGTTCATCTTATTTCCTAATTACACTTCTTCACCTAGCTCAAATTTTGTTCCTTTTAGAGCGCCTTTGAGCAAGAATTTCAAAGGTTTTCCTTCAATTGTTGCTTGTTTTTTCTCTAGGTCAACTTGAACAGATTTGACACCTGGAACTTTTGACAGTTTTTCAGTGACTGTTTTGACACAGCCATCACATTTCATTCCGAGAATTTGATAAGTTTTCATATGTTTTTCCTTTCGTTTGATAACATTTTTCTGGGTTCTTATTATCTAAATAGCTAAAACTTTTTAAATTTTAGGCGCAGGCTATTTGCTACCACAGAAACCGAGCTAAAGCTCATCGCAAGCCCTGCTAACATGGGATTCAGAAGCGGTCCACCAAAGAGATGCAAGATTCCCATCGCCACTGGAATGGCTAAGACATTGTAGATAAAGGCCCAGAATAGATTTTCCTTAATAGTGGTCAGGGTAGCTCTGCTAATTTGCAAAGCCTTTACCACATCCATCAACTCAGGCTTCATCAAGACAACATCCGCCGATTCAATTGCGATATCAGTACCAGCTCCCATTGCAAGCCCAATATCTGCCAAAGCTAGAGCAGGCGCATCGTTGATGCCATCACCTACCATCGCCACCTTTTTACCTTGGGCTTTGAGGTCAGCAATGACTTTAGCTTTCTGATCTGGTAAGACTTGGCTAATAACCTGATCAATCCCTGCTTTTTGGGCAATGGCAGACGCCGTCACCTCATTGTCTCCTGTCAGCATAATCACTTCTAGACCTTGCTTTTTCAATCTCTCAAGCGCTAGCTGACTGTCGTCTTTCAGCTGATCAGCTACCCCAATTAATGCCACAAGACGACCATTAATAGCTGCGAATACTGGCGTTTGACCTTCTCTTGTTAACCTGACAAAATCCTCTTGGGTTACCGATAAATCAATAGCATTGTTTTCCATGAGGGCGCGATTGCCGACTAGAAGTTCCAGCCCTGCAACCTTGCCTTTTAGACCAAATCCAGACAAGGACTCAAAATCAACAACTGTTTGTAAGGCTAATTGCTCTTGTTTTGCTTTGTGGACAATGGCAGAGCTAATAGGATGTTCTGACAAACGTTCCAAAGAAGCCACGAGTTGCAAGATATCCCCTCGACTATCATAGCTATAAAACGATACCAGCTCTGGCTTTCCTCTTGTAATCGTCCCTGTTTTGTCAAAAACGATGGTATCCACTTGATGTGTCATCTCAAGACTATCACCTGTTTTAAAGAGAATGCCGTTAGAAGCCCCCAAACCAGTTCCCACCATGATAGCCGTTGGTGTCGCTAGCCCCAAGGCACACGGGCAGGCAATGACAAGAACTGCCACCGCAACCGTCATTGCAAAGGTGAAACTCTCACCACCAATAACATACCAAGCTAAACCAGAAACAGCCGCAATCACCATTACAATCGGAACAAAGACGCCTGAGACACGGTCTGCCATTTTAGCAATCGGTGCCTTGGTTTGTTGGGCATCTTCAACTAATTTAATAATCTGCGAGAGGAGGGTTTCTTCTCCTAATTTTTCAGCAAGAATCGTTAACGACCCTTGTAAATTGATGGAGCCTCCGAACACTTGGCTATCTATCCCCTTTTCTACTGGAATAGACTCACCTGTTAGCATTGATTCATCCACAGAAGAT
Source organism: Streptococcus hillyeri (assembly GCF_003686955.1). Classification (GTDB taxonomy): domain Bacteria; phylum Bacillota; class Bacilli; order Lactobacillales; family Streptococcaceae; genus Streptococcus; species Streptococcus hillyeri. Next base: position 70,270 of record NZ_RCVM01000006.1, on the reverse strand, counting down.
GTTCCAGAGATAACTTTGCCATCTACTGCAATCTTCTCACCTGGACGGACAATCACATGGTCACCTAGCACTACCTGATCAATAGGAAGTGTCATTTCCTGACCATCCCTAAGCACACGCGCTTCTTTAGCTGATAAATGCATCAATTTCTTGATAGCCTCAGAAGTTCTACCTTTTGACAAGGTTTCAAAAAACTTACCTAGCGTAATGAGGGTTAAAATCACCGCAACTGACTCGTAATACAACTCATGGGCAAAATGATAGTGTCCTAATAAAATGTGGTAAGAACCATATAAACTATAAAGAAAAGCGGCGCTGGTAGCCACTGCCACTAGACTATCCATATTGGGATGGCCTTTAACGAGTGCTCTAAACCCATTGCTATAAAACCGCCTGCTAATCACCATAACTGGCACAGTCAATAGAAACTGACTGAGGGCAAACAGTATCGACGAGGTTTCATGCGCCAGCCATTCTGGCAGAGGAAGTCCTAACATTGACCCCATAGAAATATAAAGCAAAGGGACGGTGAATACAGCAGACCAGATTAATCTCGTCTTCATCCCCAAAAGATGTTCTTGCTCTCGCTCCTCTTGACTTTTTTCTTGCCCTTCAACAAAGACATGAGCCCCGTATCCAGCATCTGCAACTGCTGCAGCAATCACCTCTGATGAAACTTTTTCACTGTCAAAATTCACAGACATTTTCTCCGTTGTCAAATTGACCACCGCAGATTCAATACCATCAAGTTTTTTTACCGCATTTTCAACATTTAGCACGCAAGAAGCACAAGTCATCCCTTCAACCAGAAAAGTTTCTTTCATCTTACTCATCAGTCACCTCCATATGACGAGCGCAGCGACATTGCCCTGGTTCGCAGTTACAAACGACACGCTCAACTGCCTGTTCTTTTTTGGACAACAGCAGAGCTTCTAACCGTTCAATATCAGATAAGGTCATCGGTGTTTGTGAGATCAGATGGTCAATAAGACTAGTATGCTCTGTCATGCAAATTTTAGCAAATACACCATCAACTTCCGAACGATGAGCCTCTTTTTCTGAAATTTCAGCTTGGTAAAGATAGGCTCTCCCCTGCCGCTGACTTGAAACCAACCCCTTATCCACCAAGCGACCAAGCAACGTCTTAACAGTAGAAGGAGACCAAGACCATTTACGAGATAAGGTCTCTATAATCTCTGAACTTCCAACACGTTCCTTTGCCCAAATCACTCGCATGATTTCCCACTCAGAATCTGAAATGTGATACATAAAAACTCCTTTCTGTTTGATTTACATCTGTAAATTTATTTTATCACCATTTTGAAAAAATGCAAGTTTTATGTCTACATTTGTAAACATTATATGTGAAATAAAAAAACTCTAGCGAATGCTAGAGCTTTAAACTTATGCTGTTTTTTCAACACTCACGATTTTCACTTCGTAGCTACCTGCAGGTGATTCAATAGTAGCAAGATCACCTTTTTTCTTACCGATAAGTGCTTGAGCGATTGGGCTTTCATTAGAAATCTTACCTGAGAAGATATCTGCTCCAGCAGCACCAACAATGTGGTAAGTGTCTGTATCTGTTGTTCCAACTTCTTGGACGATAACAGTCTTACCAATAGCAACTTCATCTTTAGCAATCGCATCGCTATCAACGATTTCTGCGTAGCGAATTTTCGTCTCAATTGTCACAATTTGTCCTTCGATGAAAGCTTGCTCATCTTTTGCTGCATCGTACTCAGAGTTCTCTGAAAGGTCGCCATATGAACGTGCAATTTTAATACGCTCAACAACTTCTGGACGACGCACTAATTTAAGTTCTTCTAATTCTTTCTCAAGTTGCTCTTTCTCAGCAAGGGTCATAGGGTAGGTTTTTTCAGCCATCTTTTTCTCTTTTCTTAATTTCTATTTTAATTATTCAGTTTACTATTAACATATTTTTCAACATTTGCTGAATGTTCTTCATAACTTTCAGCGAAGTAAACTGCACCTGTTGTGACATCAGCCACAAAATAATAATATTTCGTATTCGCAGGGCTAATCGTTGCAACGATTGCAGATAACCCTGGACTGTCTACTGGACCAGGCATCAAACCAGTATTCAAATAAATATTATAAGGAGAATTAATGCTAGTGTCAATAGCAGCATCCTCTGCTAAGGTTGTTTTTTCTCCAAGTTTGTCCATCGCATAAAGAATGGCAATGTTACTTTGAAGTGGTTGCCCAATATTCCAACGGTTATAGAAGACGCTAGCAATCATTTCACGATCGTCGTCTGTAGCTCCTTCTTTCTCAACAAGTGAAGCCATGGTCAAGATTTGATTAACAGTCATGCCATTAGTTTCAATTGTTGCGTAATAAGGCGCTAGATTAGTATCCATAGCAGCTAACATTTGATCTACGATATCTTTGATAGTCGTTCCTTCATAGTAGTCGTAAGTCGCTGGGAAAAGATAACCTTCTAAACGATATTTAACCGCAGAAGCTTCTGGAAGACTTCCTAGAAGTTTTGGATATTTCTTCACCATTTCAGCAATAAAGGCATCATCCTGAACGGTAGCCATGAACTCTTCTGTCGTATACGGCGTCTTATCTTGGGCATTTTCAGTGTTGGCATTTAGTGTCACTGCTTCTGAAATTTGCTTAAGCGTATAACCTTCAGGAACGACAATCTTACCTAAAACAGGCATCTGTGGTTCCGCTGTACCACCTTTTTGCAAATATTTTGCAATATCATCTAGTGACATACTCTTTTGGAAATTATAATAGCCACTTTGGAAATTACTGTAGTTTTTAAACTTGGTATAGAAATTAAAGACTCGTGAATCCTTAATAACACCATTTTTCTCTAAGATATTACCAATAAGCTTATTGCCAGAACCTGATGGGATTTCAACTTGGATATAATCTGTCGCTTTACTATCCAAAGGCCCAATAGCACTCGTTACATAGCGATAAGTGAAAAACCCACCCACTAGAATAATGAAAACTAGTAGACTAACAAAAAAGGTCGAAATTTTAGCGGCAAGGCGATTGGTTTTCCTGCGACTTTCTCGGCTCATGTCTTTAACTCCTACTTCTTCAATATCATCCTCTGAGTCCCTGTAAGACTCCTCATGCTCATTTGTCGGAAGAATCTTGCTGTCCAACTCTTTGATATCAAACAATTCTTTTGTTTCTTCTAAAGAATCGTCTCTACTTTCTTGAATGTCAGACATCACAGCACTTGTTTGAGCTTCTTCAACAACTTCCTCAGGAGCACTAACTTCAAACTCACGAGCTTTTTGTAGCATTCCTTCTACTAGGTTACTATAATCTGGCTCAGCTGAGCTTTCAAAATAATCAGGCGAGATTGACTCACTTTGTTCCTCATTACTCTGACTGTCATTAACCTCTTGAACGATAGCCTTTATTTCAGTGATGCTTTCAACAGTCTCTGAACCAGCAATCTCTGGATTTTCTGAAATCTCCCTAGATTCTTGGTTGCTAAACGCTTCATCTAATGAGCGACTGTCATCTACAGAATTTTGATTGGGTGTTAGGCTTTGCTGTTGCCATTCTTCACGTTTTCGCTGACGTTCCTGTGTCGCAGCGGCTAACTCTGCCAAGATTTTTTCTTTGAAACTCAGGTTAGCTAACTCTTCTTGAACATTCTTGTCCTTATTTGTATCGGTCAAGCTTCGTCCTCCTAATATTATCAATCGCCATTATATCCTAAAAAGCGCTTAGAATCAACTGTTTAGGGCGTATCTCAGCATTTCTTGTCCGATTTTCAAAGTTTTTTATCCAAATAAGGGTTTTCCCAGACCAAATTATACCAAAAAGCTCCGCCATGCCTTGATTCTGACTCACCCTCATCACAAAAGCCATTGGCTTCATAGTAGGTGATGAGGTAATCATGACATGTTAAGCTTATCCCCTGACGGTTTTGAGAAACGGCTAGGTCTTTTAAGGCAGCAAGCAGAGCAGTCCCAACGCCTTGCCCCTGAAATGCTTTTGCAATTGATAAGCTGGTTAAAACAATAAACCCACCCTGCTCTGCATTTTTTCTAACCTCATGAAACAAATCATCACTTAAATAACGTTGACAGACCGCTGGACCGACAATGTATCCTGCGATATTCCCATCAATTTCAGCCACCAAAAACGTATCCCTAAGGTACTCAATACGCTTTTGCAAATCCTCTGGCGGTGAGGCTTCTTGCTGGGAAAAATTCTCCGCCTCTATCTGACAAATCGCCTCCCAGTCTTCCATCGTAACATACCTAATTAGCACGAATGACATCCTATTCCTATCATTGAAGCAAAAGAGGTTACTTTCAGAGGCCTCTTATTCTCCGATAGGACTTTCCTTTCTCCTAATAGGAAAAGGCTGGAACCTTGTTCCGCCCCTTCTTCCTAATTGTTGCCATATGATTAGAGCTGTGACCCTGTCAATGGCAGTCTCGACCTTTGTGATAGCCACGTTTTAAATCATCAAACCCCTTCTCAGAAAAACGCCAAAAGCAGTCAAAACGATTCCTTCAGCTGAATTTTCATTTTTAACTTTAGCGTCAACTGACAACGGCTATCTATTGGTTATTTTTACTCAAATTAGACAAGAGTTCTTCAAACGAACGTTCGTAGAGTTGGATATCCCCTGCTCCCATGAAGACATAAACAGCATTGTCATGATTGAGAAGCGGAGAGACATTTTCAACAGTTACCACTGCAGACGGTTTGTTAATTTTAGCCGCTAAATCTTCCACTTTGACATCGCCATTATCCACTTCACGCGCTGAGCCGTAGATTTGAGCTAAGTAGACAGCGTCAGCCTCATTCAAGGCACTAGCAAATTCATCTAAGAGCGCAATCGTGCGTGTGAAAGTATGCGGTTGGAAAATCGCTACAATTTCCTTAGATGGGTATTTTTGACGCGCCGCATCAAGAGTGGCAATAATTTCCGTTGGATGATGAGCAAAGTCATCAATAATCACTTGGTTATTTACAATTTTTTCCGTAAAGCGACGTTTCACACCAGAAAAAGTTTTTAAATGCTCAGCCACAAGCTCCATATCAAATCCAGCAGTATAGAGGTTAGCAATCACTGCCGTAGCATTAAGAATGTTGTGCTTACCGAATGCTGGAACATGGAAAGTTCCTAATTCTGTATCTCCGTGCTTAACTTTGAAATCCGAACCTGTTGTCGTACGTACTAAATCATAGGCTGTAAAATCATTATTTTCCTCAAAACCATAATAATAAATTGGAGCATCTGAGGTGATTTGGCGCAAGTAAGTGTCCTCTCCGTAAATGAAAAGTCCCTTAGTCACTTGCTTAGCATAATCATCAAAGGCGTTGAAAACATCATCAATGCTAGTAAAATAATCTGGGTGGTCAAAATCAATGTTGGTGATAATTGAATACTCTGGATGATAAGGCATGAAGTGGCGCTCATATTCATCTGATTCAAAAACAAAGTATTGCGCTTTTTCTGAACCACGTCCTGTTCCATCTCCGATAAGATAAGAAGTATCTGTAATATTTTTCAAGACATGTGATAATAGACCTGTCGTTGAGGTTTTACCATGCGCACCAGCCACACCCATGCTGGTAAATTGACGCATAAATTCACCAAGAAACTCATGGTAACGTTTATAAGGAAGTCCTTTGGCTACAGCCGTATCAACTTCGATATTTTTTCCTTCTTTAAAAGCATTTCCAGCAATCAATTCAACATCTTCTGTGATGTTATCTGCTGAGAATGGCAAAATAGGAATACCTGCTTGCTCTAGTTCTCGTTGGGTAAAGTAATATTTTTCAACATCCGAACCTTGCACCCTATGCCCCATTTGATGAAGCATCAGCGCAAGAGCACTCATACCTGAGCCCTTAATGCCAATAAAATGATAGGTTTTTGTCATCACGTTTTAACACACTAACAGACGATTTTGCCCGCAGGAAAGTCGTCCTATGCCCAACTGATATCAGTTGAACAGTCCTTTCTATAGTCGTTTACAAATTGTCATTACTTAATCAAAGCGACTAAGGTTCAGTTCCTGAGCCACTTGATATTCTTTTCGATTTTGGTTTTCTTCGTAATTGTAGATTTGACTTTTCTTTAAAAAATCGTAAGAATTTTTAGGTTTTTGGGAGACATCAGTTGTCTGACCTGGGACATAAGTCCGTGGTATCTCCGCTAAAATGTACTGTTCCTGATGCAACTTTCGTGCTGCACGCGCCAGACCTGTCAATTCTTCTTTAACATGTACCAGTTTGACCGTTGGAGCTTGCTTGACCTCTTTTCCAAAGGTCGGCTTAGCCATTTTTTTAGTTTCCTTGGCAAGAAAAGCTTGACGCTTCTGTTTGACATCACGCTTAGCTTCTTGACGAGCCTGTGTGGCATAAGACTTACCAGCCTCAATTGTGGCTGCGCGGTCAGGTGCGACTTGCTGAACGTCAGCCACATCCTTGACAACATGAAAGTCTCTCGTCACATCATAGTAATCTTTGTCTTGATAATCACCATGAATGTTAGTGATTAAATCCTCATCATTATACAAGGCCATCTGCCTCAATGGGCCGACAACAGGTTCGTCATCAGCCACTAAAGGAAATCGTTTCACAGAATTATCCACAGGCTCACCTTTCTACATCTGGACACTTACTATCATCAGTTCCCCTAAAACTCGATAGTAGCATTCCTATTATAAACTAAAATTCATATTTTATCAAAAATTACTTTTTTGCTTCTTTCTGAGGTTAAATCTCAAAGAAGTTCTAGGTGTGACAGAATATTAGATAGAACTTACTTTGAGACAAGTTGGTCTATCCTGAAACACAAAAGAGGTTGGGACATAAATATCTCAACCTTCTATTTTTAATGGTAATAACAGATTGACGCAGTGGTTGATTGGAGGTCCTAAACCCTTGCTACGCAATCGTTAGCGGCCATCCTAATCAACTGTGCGGAGGTGGGACGACGAAGTCAATTTCTTCGAAATCATGACTTCTGTCCCACTCTCTTTTTCTCACTTCTTTCGCCTAATGGCTGATGCCCAAAATTTCTTTGATGTCATCAACACTTAAGCTACTGCGACTTTCATTGCCGTCAAGAACCGTGGTCACTAGGTTCTTCTTATTTTCCTGCAATTCCAGAATTTTTTCCTCAATGGTTCCCTTGGTAATCAGGCGATAAACTTCAACATTCTCTTTTTGTCCAAGACGATGAGCACGGCTGATCGCCTGCATTTCTACTGCAGGATTCCACCACAGGTCAATCAAAATCACCGTATCAGCACCCGTTAAATTAAGCCCTACTCCACCTGCTTTTAGAGAAATCAGAAAAACGTCCTTGGCCCCTTTGTTAAAGGCTCTAGTCATCTCTTGACGCTCTTTGGCTGGAGTTGACCCCGTCAGCTTATAAGCCGTCAGCTCCAAAGCGCTTAATTCCATCTCCACCAAATCTAACATCTCTCTAAATTGGGAGAAGATAAGCGCACGTCTGCCATTTTCTTTGATTTGGGACAAAAGCTGGCGCAGACTTTCAAGCTTCCCGCTATCACCTGCATAATCCATAAAGAGTTTTGGTGTATCACAAATTTGGCGGAGCCTTGTAATGCCTGAGAGGATCTCCATTTTACGACCATTGATTTGATCATCTGTTGCCCCACGGACAGAGTCTTGCATTTGCCTTAATTGAGCAAGGTAGACTGCCTTTTGTTCTTCTGTTAACTCATTTGGATAAGTCATCTCAATCAAATCTGGCAATTCTGGCAAGACATCTTCCTTGCGCCTTCTAAGGATAAAAGGCTTAATATAACGCGCAATATCTTTGGCAGATAACTTCAAAAACTCTTTTTTGCTTGGTAAAAAGCCTGGTAACACAATTTGAAAAATTGACCAGATTTCCAAAAGATGATTTTCAATAGGTGTCCCAGACAAGGCAAAGCAGTGCTTCACCTCAAATTCTCTCAGATGTTGCGCAATCTTGGTCTGGCTATTTTTCATGACCTGCGCCTCGTCTAGGATGAGGCAATCATATGTCGTTTTATTGTATTCAGAAAAATCCTGACGGAACGAAGCATAGCTCGTTACCGTAATCTGGTGCCCTTCTGAAATCGTCACATCACGTTGGTGCTTAGGTCCATAGGCAACCGCCACATCCAAATGAGGAGTAAATTTAGAAAATTCATCTTTCCAGTTATAAATCAAACTAGAAGGTGCTAAAATCAAGACCTTATCTCCCTCTGAAAGGTGAGCAGACAAAAAGGCGATTGTCTGAAGCGTCTTTCCTAGCCCCATATCATCAGCTAAAACGCCACCAAATCCATAGTGAGCAAGCATTGATAACCATTTCACACCTAGTTGCTGATAGTCTCTCATTTGAACATTTACACTAATTTTAGGAAGTGCAAACGTTTCGGGATGTCTTAAGTCAAAAGCTAGCGCTTCAAAACTTTTTGTAAAGGAAATATCTTTATTATCCTTAAAAACATCCATTACCTGAAAAGCTGCGGCTTGGTTGAGCTGAATATGCCCATTATCCAAGTTTTTATGGCGTAACCGCTGCAACACTTGACTAATGCGCTTGGTTTCATCATCAAAAATCAGTAATTTTCCTGTCTTACCAACAAAGTAAGGAGCTTGAGTCATCAGTGCCTGCAAGGCATCATCAACATCACCAGCATCAATTTCTGAAAAATCAAAAGAAATATCTAACAGCCCCCCTTGGCTATCAACGGTTATTTCAGGAGCTTTGGAAAAACCTTTCTCAGCCAACCCCTCTGATACGGTTACCTGTCCTAATTTCTCTAAGCGTGGCAGGGTTTGATTAAAGAAATGATATAGGGATTCAGGAGTGTCAATCGTTTTTTGACTTAAAAATCCTAACGGGAATCCCTCTTCTCGGAGTACTCGAATAATTTTTTCTTCTTTTTTAAAATGACTGGTAAAGGGAAGTTGATTGAGGTCCTCACGGTTAGAAACCTTCACAGTGCCATAATCAAATGTCATCTGTAAGGAAACCTGATTTTGCTCTGCCATTTCTACAGAAAAAAGAACCTCAAAATCTCGTATTTCAAACGATTTAGGCGCCTTGACAACGCCCAATGTTTTAAAGTCTAGAAGGCTTGCGGCTAACTTTGCTTGATCATCAAGATTAAAGTGCAAATGTTTTCTTAAATCAGCTCCTATAGGCAAACTCGTTAGTGCCTGTGCCAATTTCTGCTGGCGCTTCGTCAACCGATAAAAAACACCACCATAGTAAAGATAGGCAAAATGAAAAACAACCTGCGCCTGCTTTTCTGCCACAACCAGCTCCAAAGATTGTCTGTGAACCAAAACCTCAAACTGATATAGCTCACTAGCTTCCGACAACTCATCAAAAGAGACATGATTAAAATGAACGCCTTTTAACACTACAGAGAAGTCATACAAATCTTGTAGCAATTCCACCCCATCTTCAAAAAAGCCTGCTGGTAGATTCAAGTAGCGCCCCTGACTAGGAAATAATCTTTCAAGCCCTAAACGATTCTCATCAGGCATCAATCGCCACAAAAAATCAATCACTTTCTGACTAGCTTCATCAAACTGGATGTACGAAAGTGGCTCGAAATAGCCTTTGCCTATCTGATAAGAGGTCTCCTTTGCGACAGACTGTAAAAAACTTGCAATATCTCGAATCACATAGGCACGCTCATCAGGCAAGCGATTAAGTCTCAATGTCCAATGAATTTCTTTTGTGTAAAAAGCTTCCTCTCCTTCAGCAGATAAACGATATTTCACCCTATCGTCTTCATTCATCACAAGTCCATCTAAAAATAAGGAACCAAAAGATGTCTCGACCGTTTTAGTTTCTCTCTCTTTTTCTTTTGACAAAAACTGCGCCGCTAAATCCTTACCCTCAGCATCATGCTTAAAAAAAGCTTCTGCCGCTGCTAGATGTTCACAGTAGCCCTTCCCTGTAAAGAAATGACAGGTACACGTAATCAGACTATCATCTTCTGCATAGGTCAACTGCTCCTTATCGACTTGCAAGGTCAAACGACTGTCATTTTCCGACAGAAAAGACACTTTCCCTTCCTCATAAAGAGAAATCCCAGCATTTCTGACCCGTCCAGGAATTAATTTTGCCATATCATACCGCCTTTACATTATCCCTTAATTATATCAAAAATAGCCTTGTTTTTCAGAGAAAAAAGTGTCAATAAAAAGATTGGATAGTTCCAATCTCAATATTTTCTAAACCTTTGATAACGTTCTTGAAGTAGGGTTTCTGTGTCTAGTTGGGCAAGTTCATCAAATGTTGTCATCAAATGTTGCTTCAAGTCTTCAACGATTTCACTTGAAAAGTAACCTCGTTCAGCAATAACCTTATCCACAACCTTCATGTTTAAAAGTTCACCCGCAGTAATCTTCATCAGATCTGCCGCTTCTGAAGCACGGCTACCGTCTTTCCACAGGATTGACGCAAAGCCTTCTGGACTCAAAATGGAATAAACCGTATTTTCCAACATCCAAACCCTGTCTGCTACTGCTAAGGCAAGGGCACCTCCAGAACCACCTTCACCAATAATAACAGCAATGATGGGGACTTTCAGGTCACTCATTTCCATGAGATTACGAGCAATTGCCTCACCTTGTCCACGCTCCTCAGCTCCAACACCTGGGTAAGCCCCTGGCGTGTTAATCAAGGTCAAAATCGGCCGTCCAAATTTTTCAGCCTGTTTCATCAAGCGCAATGCTTTACGATACCCTTCTGGATGGGGTTGCCCAAAATTACACTTGAGGTTTTCTTGGAGATTCTTACCCTTTTGGATTCCAACAAAGGTAATTGGTTGACCAGCTAAGCGACCAATGCCACCCACAATTGCTCCATCGTCCGAAAATTGTCGATCGCCATGTAATTCCATCACATCGTCCAGAAGAAGATTAGCGTAGTCTAAGGCGGTCAGACGCGTCTGACTTCTAGCTTCTTTTAAAATGCGTCCTACTGTACTCATTTTTCACCTCCATGGAAAGCTACTAACTGGGCAATCGTGTCTTTCAACTCCAAACGATTGACAATAGCGTCGACAAAACCATGATCCTGTAAAAACTCTGCCTTTTGGAAATCCTCTGGCAAATCTTCACGTACTGTCGTTTCAATCACACGACGACCAGCAAAACCAATCAAAGCCTGTGGTTCTGCCAAGATAATATCACCCTCCATAGCAAAAGAGGCTGTAACACCACCTGTCGTTGGATCCGTTAAAATCGTTAGGTAAAAAAGCCCTGCATTGGAATGACATTTAACCGCTGCTGAAATTTTAGCCATCTGCATCAAGGACATAATCCCTTCTTGCATACGGGCACCGCCAGAGGCTGTAAAGACAACAACTGGTAATTTTTTTTCAGTCGCTAATTCAAAAAGAAGTGTCAACTTTTCTCCAACAACCGTCCCCATAGACCCCATAATAAAGTTAGCATCCATAATCGCCAAAGCAATTTTTGAACCACCTATTTCAGCAAGTCCCGTTAAAACAGCTTCATCGAGACCTGTCGCCTCTTTAGCCGCCTGTAGCTTTTCTTGGTACTTAGGAAAATGAAGAGGATTACTGGTTTCAAGACCTGTAAATAACTCCTCAAAGGTCCCCTCGTCAACGGTTAAACTCAGGCGTTCTTGTGCTGAAATTCTAAAATTATAACAGCACGTCGGACAAATCTTAGCAGGCCCTAAATCCTTTTGGTAAATCATATGTTTACAAGCTGGGCATTTGGCAAAGAGTTCATCTGGAACTTCTGGTGCCTCACGCTCAACTGTCTTTTTTAGTGACCTGTTTGGATTGATTCGGATATATTTTTCTTTTCTATCAAATAATCCCATCACTATCCTCTTTTTCTTATTTTTTTGATAAAAGCCCCAAATAAAACTGAGGCTCTACACTATTCAGTCTTTTGTTTTAGCATAGGCAGGTAAAAATGTTTCCATTAGGAAACTCGTGTCATAATCACCTGCAATAACATGCTTATCTGAAATTAAATCTAGCTGGAAATCAACATTGGTGACGACACCTTCAATTTCAAGCTCATAAAGGGCACGTTGCATTTTCATTAAGGCATCAAAACGATTTTCACCGTGCACAATGACTTTAGCAATCATTGAATCATAGTAAGGCGGTATCGTATATCCACTATAAACAGCTGAATCCACGCGCAATCCCACACCTCCTGATGGAAGGTAAAGCTCCTTTATCTTCCCTGGACTTGGTGCAAAGTTAAATTTTGGATTTTCAGCATTGATTCGACATTCAATGGCATGCCCTGTGATTTGAACCTCTTCTTGAGTAAACGATAACGGTTGACCGGCAGCAATACGAATTTGTTCCTTAACAATATCAACGCCAGTCACAAACTCTGTCACGGGATGTTCAACCTGAACACGCGTATTCATTTCCATAAAATAGAAATTTCCACTCTGTTCATCCAATAAAAATTCTATCGTTCCTGCATTCTCATAATTCACAGCACGGGCAGCACGAACAGCTGCTTCACCTAAAGATTGTCTGAGAGTTTTCCCAATAGCAACAGATGGTGCCTCTTCTAGAACTTTTTGATTATTTCGTTGTAAAGAACAATCACGTTCTCCCAAGTGGACAATATTGCCAAAAGAATCTCCCAAGATTTGCACTTCGATATGACGTGCTGGATAAATCACTTTCTCAATATACATAGCGCCATTACCAAAAGCAGCTTGGGCTTCTTGAGAGGCAGATTCAAATGCCGGCTCCAATTCTTCGTGACTGTTCACTTTTCGAATCCCTTTTCCACCGCCACCCGCTGAGGCTTTAAGCATTACAGGATAACCTAATTGGTCTGCGACAGCTATTGCTTCTTTAGCAGTAAAAACTTCTCCATCAGAACCTGGGATTACTGGGACCTCTGCCTTTATCATTTCAGCACGAGCGTTGATTTTATCGCCCATTTTATCCATGACTGCTCCAGATGGTCCTATGAATTTAATATTCATCTCTTCACACATGGTTGCAAATTTTGAATTTTCACTTAAAAAACCAAATCCTGGGTGAATCGCTTCCGCCTTTGTCACAATCGCTGCTGATAGCACCGCGTTCATATTAAGATAGGAATCTGTGGATTTTGCAGGACCGACACAGATAGCCTCATCAGCAAGAGCTACATGAAGAGCTTCTTTGTCAGCTTCTGAATAAATCGCAACCGTTGCAATTCCCAGTTCACGCGCTGCACGGATAATGCGCACCGCAATCTCGCCACGATTGGCAATAAGAATTTTTTTAAACATAATTATGAGTCCATAAACAACATCTCAACCTATCGCAGAAATGCCATTTACGTTTCATCCTCTCTCATTTTTTAAAGACTAATGCGTCATCATTTGCCACTACCATTATGGCTAGACAAATGAAACCATCCCGATATAAGTTATCCCATTTAATACAACTTAATCGGTTCACAGGAAGATGCCATTAGTTTCCAATGGCAAATGTGAGGACACCACTCGCAGCTAGTTTGCCATCAACTTCTGCTTTCGCTTCAACGACAGCAATAGTCCCACGACGCTTAACAAATTTAGCTGTCATCACAAGTTGATCTCCTGGGATAACTTGTTTTTTAAATTTAACCTTATCCATCCCTGCGTAGAAGACCAATTTCCCCTTGTTTTCTTCTTTAGATAGCTCCAAAACACCTGCAGTCTGTGCCAAGGCTTCCATGATAAGAACGCCAGGCATTACAGGGTATTGTGGAAAATGACCTTGGAAAAACGGCTCATTAATCGTTACATTTTTGATGGCTACAATTTCATCTTCTGAAACTTCAAGAACACGGTCAACCAACAAAAATGGGTAGCGATGTGGTAAGGCTTCTTTGATTTGAGCAATATCTATCGTCATTTGATACGCACCAATCCTTTTCCAAAGTCTACCACTTCTTCATTGGCTACTAAAATTTCTGTTACCACACCATCCTTTGGTGCTGGAACTTCATTCATCACCTTCATGGCTTCAACAATGAGAAGCGTCTGACCTTTTTTAACGGTATCACCAACGGATACAAAGGTAGGTTTGTCTGGTCCTGGTGACAAGTAGGCAATTCCAACTAGAGGACTTTCAACCACATCCCCCTCTGCTGCAAGTTGAGCTGGCGAAGAACTTTGACCCTCTTCTTTTTGAGGAGTTGGCACAGTCTCAACAGCTGCCGTTTGCATAACAGGTGCTTGGCTTTCTACAGGGGCTGCAGAAAAATTGCTTTGCTTATTTTTTGAAAACGACAATTCGTTTCCGTCTTTTTTATAAGTAAATTCACGAAGACTCGATTGATCAAATTGAGCCATCAAATCTTTGATTTCACTAATATTCACGTTTTAATCCTCCCAACGCTTCAAGGCAAGAACCGCATTATGCCCACCAAATCCAAAGGTATTTGAAATCGCATATTTAACTTCTCGTTCTAAACCTTGTCCCATAACGACATTGGCCTCAATGTCTTCTGATAATTCTTGCGTTCCCGCAGTTTTAGGAATAAAGCTATGGCGAATGGCTTCAACAGTTGCAATCGCCTCAACAGCTCCAGCAGCACCCAATAGGTGACCTGTAAATGATTTTGTTGATGATACTGGGACATCTTTGCCTAAAACCGCTACGATAGCTTGGCTTTCACCTTTTTCATTAGCAGGAGTTGACGTTCCATGAGCATTAACATAATCAACATCCGATGCTTCAATACCTGCTTCTTGAAGGGCAAGTGACATTGCCTTACGAGCACCCAAACCTTCTGGATGCGGTGAAGTCATGTGGTAAGCATCGCAGGTATTGCCGTAACCAACTACTTCTGCTAAGATAGTCGCTCCACGTTTTTGTGCATGCTCAAGACTTTCTAGGACAAGCATCCCTGACCCTTCTCCCATGACAAAACCATTACGGTCTTTGTCAAATGGAATAGAGGCACGTTCTGGATTTTCTGTTGTAGACAATGCTGTTAAACTTTGGAAACCAGCAATCGCAAAGCGCGTAATTGACGCTTCTGCTCCACCAACTAGCATGATATCCTGTAAACCAAATTTGATAGTACGGAAAGCATCACCAATAGCATCATTCGATGAGGCACAAGCTGTGTTTACAGACTTACAAACACCGTGAGCATTAAATGCCATTGCAACATTTCCTGCCGCCATATTTGGCAAGCATTTTGGTAGCGTCATTGGTTTCACACGTTTTGGTCCTTTTTCGTGCAAACGAATAACCTGCTCTTCAATTTCTTGGATACCACCAATACCTGAGGCAACGATAACACCAAAACGGTCTGTATCAATCGTTTCAACATCTAAATTAGCATGATTGACAGCTTCGTTAGCGGCATAAAGAGCATATAATGAATACAAATCGTAACGGTTTGTATCTTTCTTGACAAAATACTTATCAAAAGGAAAATCTTGAATTTCAGCTGCATTTTTAACTGCAAAGTCGCTTGTGTCAAACTTCGTAATTGGCTTGATTCCAATCTTACCATCACGAAGACTAGCCCAAAATTCTTCTGGTGTATTTCCGATTGGCGAGGTCACACCATAACCTGTGATTACAACACGATTTGTCATCTTCTTTCTCCTTGGCAATCTGCCTTCTCACTTATCTTTCCTATTTAGCAACATAAACGCTTTATTGACTTGGCTTAACCTTGCATGGTCATGCCACCATCAATAGCAATCACTTGACCAGTTAGGTACTCTTGTTGGGCTAAGAAAACCGCAACTTCTGCAACTTGTTCAGGTTTTCCAATCACTTTCATTGGAATTTGTGACAACATTGCTTCTTTCATTTTTTCTGGAATAACATCAGTCATATCTGACTCAATAAAGCCAGGAGCAATAGCATTGACACGAACACCACGCATGGCTACTTCTTTAGCCACAGACTTGGTAAAACCAATGAGCCCCGCTTTTGAAGCTGCGTAATTAGCCTGACCAATGTTACCAGCTAAACCGACAACAGATGACACATTGATGATAGCACCTTCTCTGGCTTTAGTCATCGGTTTTAAGACTGATTTTGTCATGTTAAAGGCACCAGTCAAATTGATCTTGAGAACTTTTTCAAAGTCTTCCTCAGTCATTTTAAGCATTAATTTGTCATTAGTGATACCAGCATTGTTGACTAAGATATCAACACTACCTAAAATAGCAGTTGCTTCCTTAACCATACGTTCGGCATCTTCAAATTTTGAGATGTCGCCAGAAATAGCACACACTTTAACGCCATAATCAGCAAATTGCGCCAGCAATTCTTCAGAAATAGCAGAGCGACCATTAAGAACGACATTAGCACCAAGGCTAGCAAATTTATGGGCAATCGCGAGACCAATTCCTCGAGTTGACCCTGTGACAAAAACATTTTTTGATTTAATTTCCATTTAATTACACTCCAGAAGATATTGTAAAGAATCTAAATCCTCTACTGTTTTTACTGGAAGGTTTTTATCAATTTTTTTAATAAATCCTGACAAAACCTTACCAGGCCCAATTTCAATCACTTCTTCTATACCAAACTCCTGAATAGTTGCTACCGAGTCATAAAAACGAACAGGTTCCATCACTTGACGAGCAAGTAAAGACTTAATAGCCTCTTTAGCCATTATGTTAGCTTCGGTATTTCCAACTAAAGGACAATTAAAGTCCGAAAAATCAACCTTATCAAGTTCACTAGACAATTTCTGAGAGGCCGATGCTAGTAGAGCTGTATGGAACGGCCCAGAAACATTAAGCGGAATTAATCGCTTAGCTCCTGCTTCTTTCAACAACTCGACAGCATAGTCGACTGCTTCCACTTCACCGCCGATAACAATTTGTGCGGGAGTGTTGTAGTTAGCAGGAGTTACCACACCCTTTTCAGAGGCTTTTTGGCAAATCTCTTCAATTAAAGCAGGATCTGTATTCATAACCGCGACCATTTTACCACTACCAGCCGGTGCGGCAGTCTCCATAAATTCACCACGCTTAGCAACCAGAGCAACTGCATCTTCAAATCGCAATGCACCACTTGCTACAAGAGCTGAGTATTCACCAAGAGACAAGCCAGCTACAATATCAGGAGTCATTCCCTTTTCAGCTAAAAGACGGTAAATAGCAACCGATGTTGTTAAAATAGCTGGCTGAGTGTAACGAGTCTGATTTAATTTTTCCTCATTGTTATCAATCAACTCACGCAAGTCATAACCCAAAATGCTACTAGCGGTATCAAAGGTCTCCTTAACAATAGGATAGGCATCATAAAGATCTCTAGCCATCCCAAGTTTTTGAGCACCCTGTCCTGCGAATAAAAAAGCTTTTTTAGACATGTTAATATCCTTTTTGAGCATTTGCCCATCTTTTCTTTATTTTTAATAGTTATTAGATAGCTACTATTATTAAACTAATAACAAAGACACTTGCTTCGTAGCAAATTCTTAATCCATCCAGCGTTTTGCTTCTGCCAGAATGACTTGACGTGCTCCGTTATAGAGGTCTTCCAAGATTTCTTGACAGGTTTCTTCTTTGCGTACAAGTCCTGCAATTTGACCTGCCATTACAGAACCGTTAACGACATCACCATCAACAACAGCATTTTTGAGGGCACCTGCACCAAGTTCTTCAATTTCTTCTGCTGTTTTTCGACCTGCTAAAAATTCTTTTTCTGCGTTAGCATAGCTCGTCGATAATTTATTTTTAATCGCACGAACTGGGTGACCAACGACAGAAGCTGATACTACGGTATCAATGTCTTTAGCCTTCAAAATTTTATCTTTGAAATTTTGGTGAGCATTTGACTCTTTAGCGACAACAAAACGAGTTCCAACTTGAATCGCCTCAGCGCCTAGCATAAAGGCAGCAGCTGCGCCATTTCCATCAGCAATACCACCTGCTGCAATCACTGGAATATCAACTGCATCAACCACTTGGCGAACAAGCGTCATTGTGGTCAATTTACCGATGTGACCACCAGCTTCCATCCCTTCCGCAATAACGGCGTCTGCCCCTAATTTTTCCATACGTTTAGCAAGAGCTACTGAAGGAACAACTGGAATAACCGTGATACCTGCTTCATGGAAACGTTCCATGTATTTTCCTGGGTTTCCAGCCCCTGTTGTCACAACCTTAACTCCCTCTTCAATCACAAGATTGACAATGTCATCAGCAAAGGGAGATAAAAGCATGATATTAACCCCAAAAGGTTTGTCAGTGATTGCTTTTACCCTATCAATATTAGCTTTTACTACCTCTTTCGGAGCATTTCCACCACCTATAATTCCAAGGCCTCCTGCATTTGAAACGGCACCAGCTAAATCACCATCAGCCACCCAAGCCATGCCCCCTTGGAAAATAGGATAGTCAATCCCCAAAAGTTCTGTAATGCGAGATTTCATTTTTCTACTAACCTTCTAACAAATAAACTTCATATAATGATTTGAAAATCAAAGTATAGATTTAAGAAGAAAGGTTGGATATTACTCACAACCTCATTTCTTCTTTTAAACATTCACTGTTTTATTTTGTTTTTTCTTCAACGTAAGCAACAAGGTCACCTACAGTGTTAAGACCTTCTTCAGTTTCAATTTGGATGTCAAAAGCATCTTCAATTTCTGAGATAACTTGGAAAACATCAAGTGAGTCTGCATCAAGATCATCAAAAGTTGTTTCCAATTTTACTTCTTCTGCTTCTTTACCAAGTTCTTCAACGATAATTTCTTGTACTTTTTCAAATACTGCCATGAGATTTCTCCTCTGTATAATATAAAATTTTATTTGCGTTTTACGCAGATTAACTAAATTCTAACAATTAAATTGCCCCAAGTCAAACCTCCACCGAATCCTGATAGAAGAATTTTTTGAGAGCCATCTAATTTAAGGGTTCCGTTTGCGACATTTTCAGAAAGCAAAATCGGAATAGATGCTGCACTTGTATTACCATAGTGTTGCATGTTGGCTAAAAACTTGTCGCGACTGACGCCAATTTTTTTAGCCATTTTATCTAAAATACGTTCATTGGCCTGATGGAGCAAGAAATAATCTGGTTCTCCAGCTTCCTCCATGATAGCCAAAATACTCTTAGAAACTGTTCGAATGGTGAAGTCAAAGATAGCTCTCCCGTCCATCTGAATGAAGGGATTTACCTCTTCTTGTTCTTCTGAGAAAGGAGAACAAACCTTAGTATCTCCTCCTAGAAGTCCACCTTTACTTCCGTCAGTATTAAGCGATTCTGCTAAAAAATGCGGAGTTGACGCCTTTTCCAAAAGGACACCACCGGCACCATCACCAAACAGAACGGCGGTTGAGCGGTCTGACCAGTCTAATTGCTTAGACAAGACCTCTGCTCCAATAACTAGACCTTTGCCGTAGGCACCTGAACGAATTAATTTTTCAGCTGTTGCAAGAGCAAAAACAAATCCCGAACAAGCAGCTGATAAGTCAAAAGCAAAGGCATTTGTTGCACCAAGGGCACCTTGAACACGCGCTGCCGTTGATGGCATCATTGAGTCAGGAGACATTGTTGCGACAAGGATAAAGTCAAGTTCCTCTGGAGCTAGATGAGATTTTTCGAGCAATTGCCAAGCTACTTTAATCGCCAAATCACTCGTATTTTCATTCACTGAGATATGGCGCTCACGAATACCTGTTCTGCTTGAAATCCATTCGTCTGAGGTATCCATAATCTTAGCTAAGTCATCATTACTCACTACCTGTTGAGGAACATAATGTGCCACTTGACTAATTTTTGCAAAAGTCATTATCGTCTCTCCTCCAAGAATGTATGGAGATTAACAAGGCCACGTTCTAAACCTTCCAATTCATTTTCTGACATGCCAGCTAAAATCTGGTCAATCATCACGCGATGGAATTTCTTATGCAAGTGATAGACGACACGACCTTTTTTGGTCAAACTGAGGTAGACAACCCGACGATCTTCTTGAGAACGGGTACGGACAACATATCCTTTACTCTCTAATTTGTTAAGAGCAGTTGTGACTGTTCCCAAAGTGACCATCAGTTCTTTGGCAATATCGCTTGGCGTCACCAAACGGCTCTTACCAATAATATCAATGGTATGCACTTCCTTGATCGTACAATCGCTAAATGGGCTACTACGCAAAGTGTTTTCTTCAATAACTAAAATGCGATTAAAGATGTCAACGAGATAATCATTAATCTGATGAAAGTCCATATCAGACTCCTTTATAATTTGATGATAAAATTATATCTCATTGTAAATCATTTGACAATTAGAACAATCTACCATTCACCTGAAAAATTTGGTCTACGGCGTTCAGAATAAGCTTTCACACCCTCTTTAAAATCCTCTTTAAAGGCAAGAGCTTCTTGAAGCTTTAATTCCATACCAGCATATTCTTTCCAACCGGAAAAGAAACTTTGCCAAACCAATTCTTTCATCGCACGATAAGAATTGAACGATCCTCGCTTTAAGCGTTTAATGAGCTGTTGCGTTGTCGTTTCTAATTTCTCCGACAAACAGGTCTTATAAACAAAACCATAATCTAAGGCTTTTTCAGCAGTAACAGCTTCACCTGTCATTACTAAATGCGTTGCCTTATTCATGCCGACAGCTCGCATGAGTAGGTAGAGACCACCTGCATCAGGTGCTAACCCAACATTGACAAAGGCCTGAATAAACTTAGATTTTTCACTAGCAACACAAAAGTCTGCTGCCAAAACCATGTTAAATGCCGCACCAGCAACAGGGCCATCAACAGCCATGATAACTGGTTTAGGAAGTCGTTTCATCTGATAAGAAATGTCTTGAACCAATTTAGCAATATCAACTAATGACTGAATGTCATCAGATTCAACTGCTCTTTGCATTTCAGACAAATCGCCACCGACAGAAAATACTTTCCCCTCTGCACGGATTAAGACTAGTCTGACAGAAGAGTCTTCCTCAGCAAGTTTCAGTGCTGTTAAAATCTCCTCACACATTGGAATATTGAATCCATTTGACACTTCTGGACGATTAAACGTCACAGTCGCTAAATCACCCGACACATCGTATAGGATGGTTTGAAAGTTCATATAACCTCCTCCTTAAAATTATTTATTTGATTTATAAATAATTTCTGTATCAAATTATATCACAAAGAAATTATTCGTCAAGCAAAATATCGATAAGATTTTTTAAATTTTTAAAGTAAATGACAAATTATCAGAATTTTGCTATAATTATCTCACTTTTGATTTTTAGAGGATTTATATGAAAGTTATCAAATTTGGTGGCAGTTCCTTGGCTTCAGCTGAGCAGCTTAAAAAAGTTTTAAACATTGTAAAAAGTGATTCTACTCGTCGTTTTGTCGTGGTTTCTGCACCTGGTAAACGCCATTCAGAAGATACTAAAGTTACTGATGCACTCATCAAATACTATAAACACTACATTACCGACTACAATTTTAGTGAAGATCAAGATTGGATTATCAACCGTTACCAGTCAATCACTGACGAACTAGGACTTCGCCCTGCTATTTTAGAAGAAATTGCTGGCGCTATTAAAGATTTAGCAACGCTACCAAAGGAAGATAACGCCTTTTTATACGATACTTTCTTAGCAGCTGGAGAAGATAATAATGCCAAGCTCATTGCAGAATATTTCCGTACCGAAGGCTTAAATGCACGTTACATCCATCCTAAAGAAGCTGGGTTAATCGTTACTAGCGAACCTGGTAATGCTCGTATTTTGCCATCTAGCTATGATAAATTAGAGGAGCTTCGCGAAAGCGATGAGATTTTAGTCATTCCTGGCTTCTTTGGGGTGACCGTTGACAATCACATTTGTACCTTTTCTCGAGGCGGTTCTGACATTACAGGTTCTATTATCGCTGCAGGTGTTAAGGCAGATCTTTATGAAAACTTTACAGATGTTGATGGGATTTTTGCCGCCCACCCTGGTGTTGTCGACAAACCACACTCCATTAAAGAGTTAACCTATCGCGAAATGCGTGAATTAGCCTATGCTGGTTTCTCTGTTCTCCACGACGAAGCGCTTATTCCAGCCTATCGTGGTCAAATCCCGCTTGTTATTAAAAACACCAATAATCCAGATCACCCTGGGACTCGCATTGTACTTGAACCAAGTAGTAGTGCTACCCCTGTTGTGGGAATTTCTGGCGATAACGACTTTGTAAGTATCAATATGTCCAAATACTTGATGAATCGAGAAGTTGGCTTTGGACGAAAAGTCCTCCAAATCCTTGAAGAACTCAATATCCGCTTTGAACACATGCCAACTGGAATTGATGACATGTCCATTATTGTCCGTGGACGTGAGTTAACCCCTATCAAGGAACAAGAAATCATCTCTCAACTGACCCGTAAATTAGAAGTAGATGAAGTTTCTATCGAGCGTAATCTCTCTATTCTAATGATTGTGGGCGAAAACATGAAGAGTAAAATCGGTGTTACTGCAACTGCTACCAAAGCACTATCAGAAGCAGGCATCAACCTGATGATGATTTCGCAAGGAGCCAGCGAACTTTCTGTCATGTTTGTCGTTAGAACTGAGGACGAAAAAACAGCTGTGCGCGCACTCTACGACGCTTTCTTTGAGTAGAATAATCCGTTAATAACACTTAAAAAGAGGTTGGAAATCCCCAGCCTCTTTAATATTACTTCGGATATAGTGTTTTAGCTTTAATACTTAACCAAAATCAAAAATTACTTTTTTGCTTCTTTCTAAAAAGGTGCGGACGCAAGCAACCTCCTTTGGAGTTTCATTGCTACTTTTTGAGCCTAGGTCTCAAAAAGTCCGTTATAATCAAGAGTAAACTCTTGATTATAATACCACCATGGCGAAAGAAGCGCTGGGAAATTGATACCTTTATTGGTCCTTGAGTTTGCTCAATATGCTAATTTTGATTTTGGTTGAGTATAAAATAGTAAACTCGTTTAAGATAAATTGTCTCAGTCACAATGAATTTCCCTTCAACATACGGTTGTTTTATAATATCTTATTGCTGGTATTTTCTGCAATCACTGCGAGCGACGAAGTCGCCACAACTAGCACTTTCCGCAATTTCGAAGAAATTGACTTCGTCGTCCCACCTCCGCACAGTTTGATTAGGATGTCCGCTAACGATTGCGTGGTAGTAAAATAGTCCAGTGGACTATTTTAGGTGGACACTTGAAAATGAAGAAGTGTCCAGTTGCAGACCTCCAATCAACCACTGCGTCAATCTGTTATTACCATTAAAAATAGAAGGTTGAGATATTTATGTCCCAACCTCGTGGGGCTGAAATTGTCCAGTGGACAGTTTCAGCCTGAGCTTAGAAAATAGAGAGCGAAGGAAACCTAGGCTTGCCAAGAAGAAATGGAACTCTGTAGGAGGGGAGGTTCTGACACTGACTTAGTCAGCTTCATTTCCCACCTCAAAAGGTCTCCTAGACCTTTTGAGCGTCCCACACCACATTAGGAGAAGTGCTAACAAAAATACTAAATAAAAACTAATTGACTTTAAAACAAAAAACAACCGATAGATTCTTGAAAACATAACAAGATAACTATCGGTCTTTTTGGTGAGATAACTTACGATTTGGGAGCGGCGTGTCGTTTTTGCTGATAAAGGTCTTTAAGTGATATTAAAAAGACGGCTAGTAAAATCAAGAGCATTCCCAGCAAATCAATCAGATAAAAAGTCTCTTTCATGATGAGTATGCCAAAGACGACAGAGGCAATTGGTTCTACTGAAGCTAGTAAACTGCCTTTGACGGCTCCGACTATGGTTGTTCCTTTTAGAAAAACGGTATAGGCAAAAATGGTACCAATCCCTACTATTCCTATCAGCGCCAGCACATTTTCCGTAGAAAACGTCAATTCATACCGCCACGCTTGAACGGCAACTGGAAAAAAGATGCCACTCAATAACATGCCTGGTCCAATAACGATTAAACTTCCTAATTTACGGATTAAGCGAGCAGGAATTAAAATGTATAGGGCGTAGGTCACCGCGGATAGAAGTCCCCAGAAGAGCCCTTTGGGTGTCATCGCTAAACTCGTCCACTGCCCGTGGGTAGCAATGATATAGGTTCCCAAAATAGCTAAGATAATGGCAGACAATTCACCAACTGTCGGCATTACTCGGCCTTTTAAACATACAACTGCCAATATTAAAACTGGCGTAAGATACTGTAAAACCGTTGCTGTTCCTGCATTTGTATAATGAATGGCTGATAAATAAGCATACTGATTTAATAAGAGCCCAAACAGGCTAAACAAGGCTATTCCAAGCCAGACATCTTTTCGCTTCATAGCTGACATAAGACGTTCTCGCTGAGTCATGAACGCTAGGCCCGTCAAGGCTATTCCAGAAACCAACAATCTCAAACTAGTCAATAAATTAACATGCACACCATTCGCCATCAAATATTGCCCTGACACTCCTGAAATCCCCCAAGCGATACCTGCAATAACAACCATGAGTGAACCTTTTAATGCTTTACTCATTCAAATCTCTCCCATCTATAATGTTATTATTTTAGCATATTCATCATGTTTTAAAAGAGTTTTCTTCTAATTTATTATAAAAATATGACAGGCCGTATTTTCAACTTATTACTTAACAAAAATCAAAAAACTTAAAATCCGATTAAGTGATTTTAAGTTTCTAAAATGCTTATTATAATGATTGGACTAGATAGTTAAAAAGTCCTTGACTTTGTGTTTCCCCATCTTCTAATAAAAGTTCTGGGTGCCATTGTAAACCTATGAGTGGCGCTCCGTTTTTAGCCTCATAAGCTTCAATTGTCCCATCACGAGGGTCACGAGCCGTAACTTTAAGACCTGGTGCTAATTTTTTAACCGATTGTCTGTGGATAGAATTAACACGACTATTAGGTGATAAGAGTTGACTAACACGGCTATTTTTTTCAATGATAACTTCATGAGAAGTTCCTGTGTATTCATTTTGCCAATGGTTCTCAACCTTTTGATTAAGGGTTCCACCAAGAGCAACATTAAGCAACTGCATCCCACGACAAACCGCCATAATAGGCTTGCCTTGTTTCAAGGCTTCCTTAACAAGAGCCAATTCAAATTCATCACGCTCTACATGATAATCATCACAATCAATTTCACGATCTTCACCATAAAATCGAGGATCAACATTTTGACCACCAGATAAGATTAATTTATCAATCATATCAATGTAGGTTTTAGCTAAATCTGGAGTCCCTAGGGGCAAAATAATCGGCACGCCCCCAGCCGCCTTAACTCCTTCAGACAAGTGACGTGAGACGGCATCAAGACGAACGCCAGCCATAGATGTACATGTCCTTTCATTTCCTGTAATGCCAATAATAACTGGTTTCATGCGATACCCTCACTTTCCATTTCTAATATCTTATATTTTATCGTAAAATTAAAACGCTGGCTAATACAGAAAAGTTATCACTGATATAATATAAAACTATCATCGCCGGAGAAACGTTAACTTCAAAAATAGTCTTTGTTCAGAAGGTAGCGTATTGTAATTAGCCACAACCTATCACTACTGAAAGAGATAGGGACTGAAGTCACGATTCCAAAGAAATCGGATTCCCTTTGCTATCTTATTTCTAAAATCAGGCTGGAACAATCTGGTATATGCTGAATGTGACGAACAATGGTTATATGATGACCGCTAACGATTGTGGGGTATAAACCATCCAGTATGTTTAGGTTCAAGTTTGAAAATCATAGAGCGAGGATAATCCAGTGAATGTTTTAGGTAGATACTGGAAAATGAAGAAATATCCAGTTATATACCTCCAACCACCCACTACATCAAATAATCAGTACTAATGCTCATTCAAAATCAAAATTAGCAGTTTAAGTAAAATCAAGAACCAATAAATGGCTTGATTTACCAGAGCTTCTTTCGCTATAGTGGTATTCTTATTAGTGAAACGGTCCAGTGGACAATTTCAGCCTTAGCTTAGAAATCAAAAAGCGAGGGTAATTGGCTTGATATGAACGGATTTTTGGGAGAACTACAGAAATTGAAAGTCAATTTCGTAGTAGTTCCTCCGCAAGGATGATTGGGGTGGACGCTGTCGAGTCGTCGACAAGTACAGCCAATCATCTACTGCGATAGAGATAAGCTCAAATCTAGTAATGAAACTCCGTAGGAGGTTTTGACGCCGAATTCTTCAGCTTCATTTCCCACCTCCAAAGGTCTCCCAGACCTTTGGAGCGTCCGCACTTTTAAGAAAGAAACAAAAAGTAATTTTTGATTTTTGTTAAGTATAAAAAGACTGGAATACATTTTATACGAAAACTTCAAAAAAGCCCTCACTAAGAGTATAGCACTTAGCGAGGGTTCTTTGCCTATTGGTTTTCATTGTTTTGAGGGCGTGGGCTTTGCCATCGTGCTGGTTTGTCTCAGCCTCTTTACGTTTTTATGACTTACCCATCGTAACGTTACCCATTATTTTTTTCTATATGCTTTTTTACTAAGCATACCTAAAGTAAGTAGGGCGGCTCCAGCAACAAAAGCACTAAGTCCTGAAGCATCACCCGTTTTAGGTAATTTAGGAGTCTTTTTCTTGCCTTCTGTTGTTGACTCGGTGGTAGACTCGGTCGTTGTTTCAGTTGTACTTTCCGTTGTTGACTCAGTCGTTGCTTCAGTTGTACTTTCCGTTGTTGACTCGGTCGTTGCTTCAGTTGTACTTTCCGTTGTTGACTCGGTCGTTGTTTCAGTTGTACTTTCCGTTGTTGACTCGGTCGTTGCTTCAGTTGTACTTTCCGTTGTTGACTCGGTCGTTGTTTCAGTTGTACTTTCCGTTGTTGAATCGGTAGTAGACTCGGTCGTTGTTTCAGTTGTACTTTCCGTTGTTGAATCGGTCGTTGCTTCAGTTGTACTTTCCGTTGTTGACTCAGTCGTTGCTTCAGTTGTACTTTCCGTTGTTGACTCAGTCGTTACTTCAGTTGTACTTTCCGTTGTTATTGGAGTATAAACATTTTTAAATACAGGCTTCTGATCATAGCTAACCTCTCCCATTTTAACTCCATTCACATCTGTCACTGAAACAGTAACATGATATTCTGTCGAGTCGTAACTAATTTCTTGATTTGAACCTGCAAGCTCTTTGATGACATATTGATAGACTCCCTCTTGACTGTAACGGATCGTATCAAAGGTTACTGTACCATCATTGGCATTTGTCTTTGTTTGAAGTGGCGTTGTTAAATTATCTGCAGCATAAAGTGCAAATGTAAACTCACCCTCTTTCAACTCACGTCCCTCTAGAAGTTTCGTTGCCTTTAAAACAACATTTTCAGATTTTTCAGAGGAAGCTTTACCAGAACCAGCCTGCAATTTAACAAGAGCTTCGATAACTTTACCAGCAGTAGTTGTCGAGGACCATGACAAATCATTGCTAAGCGTTGCACCTTCCACAGTATCTTCTGGAATATGAGTCGCATACTCAAAATAAACCACGCGCCCCTCGTTATTACCGTATGGTAAAGTAAAACCTGTAACATCACCTGTAACATTACGGTTAAGAATAGCTTTATCTGTAAGATTTGTTAAGGCATCCAATCCCCATAGCTGATCTTCTGATTTTATCGCCTCAGGCTGTTTTGCGTAATCAACAATACGTAGACTTCCCTCAACTAAGGTTTGATTTTCGCCAAAACTATCAACAATCACTAAATCCTCAAGAACAGACTGCCCCGCATTTATCACAATGCGCCATTGGATTTGATCTGGATTTTTAGCATCTTGGTAGCCGTATTTCATCTCAGTAAATCCAGCACTGCCTCGGTTATTCTTGAAGGTAAACTTGAACAGACCACCACCGTATTGAACCATTTTTTCGCCATCAGCCACATTACTACGGTCAATAACAGCATCAAATGAAATTTCTAATTTTTTATTTTCAGGAACTTTCGAGAAGTGATCCGTAAAGGTCAGCGTTATCGTATCCGTTTCAGGATTTGCTACCGCTTGAGCAACTATTGTTCCTTCTGCATTTTTAACTGGAAAGGTCATTACTGTAATGAGATTAAATTCCTCTGGAATTTTCAAAACCAGCGTATCGCCTTCTTTGATGATTTGACTATCTGGGAAAGACAATTTGTTCACAAATCTAAAATCAACTCCCGGCTCTGCCACAACATTAACAGTTTCGCTCGTAATCTGAATATTACTTCTGTCTGGATCATAATACAATGTCGCTTCACCGCTATAATCTGTAATTTCATTAGCCTTGATATGCCATTTCGGAACAGAAATAATTCCTAAGATTAAAAACAAAAGTGATAGCATACTTAACCACTTAAATTTCATAAATATTTTCTCCTAAAATATTTTTAAAAAGAAACCATTTTCTTTTCAAAGTAATTTTATCACTTTTTCATAAAATGTAAAGTTTTTTTGAATAAAATTATAAATTTTTGAATGAAATTATAATTTCATTATTGAAGTGATTTTATTAGACAAACTATTCCAGACGCATTACAATCCAAATTATTCCCATACCAAAAACAGCAGTTGTATCTGTTGAAAACAAATTAAAAGTGCATAGAATTGCATCGTCATTAACAATGCTGCTATGCACTTGATTGTCTATCTCATCACATTAAGCATCACTTGCTTTTTTCAAAAGCTCTTGCATTTTTTTAGCTTGTTCTTCTGTTAAGTATGGAGCCATTGCGTCAATGTAGAGTTGGATTTCTTCTTTAGTTGCCTTAGACGCCTCTGCTTCCAAACTAGCATAAAGTTCATTGAACTCTTCATCAGTCATTTTAACTTCTTCAGTTGACGCACTCATTTCTTCCGTCATCAAGTTTGTCAATTCGTCTTGAGAGACAATGTCAGATTTTGAAGGAACTTTTGGTGCTTTGTAAGTTACCTTCTTATAGTCAAGAGTCAATTTTAATTCTGAAACAGATTCGCCAACACCAGCTGCTGTTTTCAGCTGAATTTTTGCTTTACCATTTCCTTTTTCATCTAGAGTCATCACAAATTTTGAACTGTCATCAATGCTTGCTTTAGCTAAATCCAAATACGTTTTTAGTTGTTCAGCACTTACATCTTTGAGCTCTTTTTGAGAGTTTTTAACGACTTTATTAGTCAAATCAAATAACTCATCAAATGATAAGGTCATCGTAACTTTATCGCCATTTTTTGTAAAGTTCTTCTCATCTACCTCTTCAAATAGCTCAGCATTTGCCTTGTTTTCTTTTGACAACTCTGCTAGTGAAGGCATTTTTTCACCAGAAAATTCCTCAAGGTCTGCAAATTTTCCATCCAGAGAATCTGAAGCGAGACCTGCTGAAAATTGCGCAACAGGAGCAACGCTCATATAAGCTTTATCGTCAGAATAAATAAAATCAAAATCTGATAACTCACTGTTAAAATCTGATAAGTTTACTGTCAATCCAATCAAACCATTTTTCAAATCTTGTGAAGCTGTCGCTTTTACGCTCTTACCTTTAAAAGACTCCAATTGAGAAGCCATTTCACCACTAGCTTCGTCTAGTTTAATCACATATTCATAAGCACCCTTGTCTTCATTCTGTTGCTTTTTAATCAAGTCAAGGAATTCATCCTTAGGTGATTTTGAGCAAGCGGCCAAAGTCAGCGCCAGCGGCAGGGCAAGTAACATTTTAATCTTTTTCATAAAAGTTCTCCTTAAATTTAAACGTTTGTATTATTTTAGCACTTTTTAAAAAAATATGCTATTTTTTTATAATTTTATTCTTTTATCCGAATCCTCACCTGCTTATTAGCGTTAATACTTAACCAAATTCAAAAATGACTTTCTTTGTTTCTTTCTTAAAAGTGCGGACGCGCAAAAGGTCTGGGAGACCTTTTGAGGTAGGAAATAAAGCTGACGAAGTCAGTGTCATAACCTCCTTCGGAGTTTCATTGCTATTTTTTGAGCCCCTCTCACACCACCGTGCGTGCCGTTCGGCACACGGCGGTTCAACTAAATTTTAACGAGAGAGCCTAAACTCCCTCATCTCTCATTCTGTAGAGTCGTTCTATTTGTCCTGTCCTATATTTATGAACAATAGCCATCATTTACGTTTTCAGTCTACCGTCTTTTCAGACCAAGAATTGAATAGACAACTCTAATTTAAGCGATAATCATCTGGTATCTTGTATTTTCAACACCAGACTTCAAACAGTCTCTCCCCAGACTGTTTGAATATTCAGCCCTTCGCTCCACTTCCATTACAGAAGTTTCTTCACTACTATGGCCTCGGCTGACTTCTCATGATTCGTTGTTACTACGTCTTTGACGCTCATGAGACCTCACGGGATAAGTCGTACATCTTTCCTCGTTTACTCTCGTGATTTACGCATATAGGTTACGACTACCTATTTGGACTTTAGAGTTTCTAGCCCCCTCATCCGCTATATACGCCTTAGTATCACGTTTCTGTTCGTAGAGCCACGATTTCGCTATCCCTTCCTCTCCCCTCTACCTCACGATAGTCAGGCTTGGGAATCGCTATTGGGTTCTACCTTCAACGGGTCCCCACGGAGGACTTGCACCTCAGATGTACGACATGCCCGTCGTACTAGAAAAAGCCAAGCATTTCTGCTTAGCTTTCTAATCTTAGTCTTCCAATAATTTCTGCAATTCTTGAGCAAGGAGTTGCTGAGCAACCTGCGGGTTGGCTTGACCTTTTGTGGCTTTCATAAGAAATCCGGTAAAGGCTTTGTCTGCATTTCGTTTTCCTGACTTAAAGTCTGCTACGGCAGCTTCGTTATCCGCAAAGACTTGGTGGATAATTGGAATCAAGACGGCTGGGTCTGATACTTGTACTAGACCAGCTTTCTCAACGTATTCCTTAGCAGAACCACCATTTTTAGCTAGATGCACAAAGACTTTCTTAGCAATCTTAGATGAAATCGTACCGTCTTGGATGAGACCAATCATTTCCACCAAGTTTTCTGGAGTCAAGGCGATGGTTTCAATGGTTTTGTTTTCCGCATTGAGGAATTGAGCCACTTCACCTTGTAACCAGTTTGAGACTTGTTTAGCATCACCACCAATAGCCACAGCTTGTTCAAAGAAATCAGAAAGGGCTTTAGTAGCCGTCAACTGACCAGCATCGTAGCCCGAAAGACCCAATTTTTCAACATATTCCGCGCGACGCTCTGCAGGGAATTTTGGTAATTCCGCACGCATTTCCGCAATCCATTCATCTGAAATCTCATAAAGCGGAAGGTCTGGTTCTGGGAAGTAACGGTAATCTGCCGCACCTTCTTTGACACGCATGAGGATGGTTGATTTATTCGCCTCGTCATAACGACGGGTTTCTTGCTGGATAATACCACCTGAGCGAAGGATTTTTGCTTGACGCTCCACCTCATACTCCAACCCTTTGCGAACATTGCTGAAAGAGTTCAAGTTTTTCAACTCAGTCTTAGTACCAAATTTTTCTTGACCATACGGACGAAGGGAAATATTAGCATCCACACGCATTGATCCCTCTTCCATCTTGACATCTGAAATCCCTGTGTACTGGATGATTTCTTTCAACGCTGTCAAATAGGCATAGGCTTCTTCTGGTGAACGCATATCGGCTTCCGACACGATTTCGATCAATGGCACCCCTTGACGGTTGAGGTCAACGTAAGAATAACCGTCCGTTCCATGAGTGTTTTTACCAGCATCTTCTTCAAGATGGGCGCGTTCCACGCGGATTTTCTTGGTCGAACCATCCTCCAAGGTAATATCAATCCAGCCGTTGTAACCGATTGGCTCATCAAATTGTGAAATTTGGTAAGCTTTGGGATTATCTGGGTAGAAATAATTCTTACGGTCAAAGTGCATGTGCTGGTGAATGTCCATATTCAAAGCTAGCGCAGCCTTGATACCCGCATCAATAACCCCTTTGTTCATCACTGGAAGCACTCCTGGGAACGACCAGTCAATCACGTTGGTATTGGCATTAGGATCCTCACCAAAATGCGCTGATGAAGGTGAGAAAATTTTTGAATTGGTATTTAATTCCACATGGACTTCAAGTCCGATAATGGTTTCAAAGTTCATTAGTTGTCACCTCCAAAAATCACTGGTTGTTGTTTGTGATAATCTGTTGTTGCTTCAAAAGCTGCTGCTGCTTGATAAATCGTCTCTTCACTGTATTTTGGACCAATCAACTGCAAGCCAACTGGCAAACCATCGACAAATCCAGATGGAATAGAAATCCCTGGAAGTCCTGCAAGGTTCACTGGAATCGTCAACAAGTCAGCCAAATACATAGCGACTGGGTCCTGACTTTGACTGCCCAAATCATAAGCAACTGTCGGAGCCGTTGGACCAAGAATCAAATCATAATCCGCAAAGACCTTC
Organism: Streptococcus hillyeri; assembly: GCF_003686955.1. Lineage (GTDB taxonomy): Bacteria > Bacillota > Bacilli > Lactobacillales > Streptococcaceae > Streptococcus > Streptococcus hillyeri. The sequence goes on along the minus strand of NZ_RCVM01000006.1, from coordinate 37,947 downwards.
TCAAAATCTTGAATAATCAAGGTACGAACCTGACCAGCTTTCTTGAAGTAAGCATCGTAATAACCTGAAGACAATGAGAATGTACCAAGCATGATACGACGTTTCACCTCTTCACCAAAACCTTGGCTACGTGTGTTAACATAAATCTCATCAAGATTTGTCGCGTCTTCTGCACGGAAACCGTAACGAATCCCATCAAAACGTTGCAAGTTTGATGACGCTTCTGATGACGCAATAATGTAGTAAACCGCTACCCCGTACTTGCTATGTGGAAGAGAAACTTCTTCAATAATGGCACCCAATTTTTCAAACTGTTTAGCGGCCGCCAAAATATTTTCCTTAATTTTAGGATCAATTCCTTCGCCCAAGTATTCTTTAGGAAGAGCAATCTTCATCCCTTTGATGTCTTGGCCAATCTTGCTGGTAAAATCAGCCACTTGTACTGGTGCAGAAGTCGCATCTTTGCTATCTGCTCCTGCAATGACATTAAGCAGCTGAGCATTTTCTTCAACCATTTGAGAGAACGGCCCGATTTGATCCAGCGAGCTACCAAAAGCAAAGAGACCAAAACGGGATACGGTTCCATAAGTTGGTTTGAGACCGACAATGCCGTTAAAGGCAGCCGGCTGACGAATGGAACCACCTGTATCAGATCCCAATGATAAACGCACTTGTCCAGAAGCAACCGCTGTCGCCGAACCACCTGATGACCCTCCAGGAACCTTTGAATGGTCCCAAGCGTTTTTCGTCTTCTTGAAATAAGACGTCTCCGTTGAACCACCCATGGCAAATTCATCCATGTTAGTCTTACCAACCACAATCATGCCATTTTGATAGGCATTGGCAACCGCTGTCGCATCAAAAATCGGTTCGTAGTTGTAAAGCATCTTTGAGGCAGCGGTTGTCAATATTCCCTTAGTTGAGATATTGTCTTTAACCGCAAGGGGAATCCCTGACATGATATTGTCTGCATCAATTCCTTTTTCATCAATCGCTTTTGCTTGGGCAAGCGCAGCTTCTTCTGAGACAGTGATGAAAGAGCCGACCGCTTCTTCACGTGACTTGATATCATCAAGCGTGGCCTGTGTCAATTCTGTTGCTGAGATTTCTTTGGCTACCAAGAGATCGTGCAATTCGTTAATCGTTTTATGATTGAATGACATTAAGCATCTCCTCCTTCTTCAAAGATAGCTGGTACCTTGATAAAGTTATTTGCACTTTCTGGTACATTTTTAAATAACAATTCACGATCTGTTCCCACTTCAGCTTTATCTTCACGAATAACTGTTTTGCGATCTGCCATCGTTGTGGTGACTGGCACACCAGTTGTATCGACTTCATTTAACAATTCCACCATATCGACAATTTTTGTCAATGTTGTTGCAAATTCAGCTGTTTCTTCGTCTGAAAATGACAATTTCGACAACTTAGCAACATGGCGTACTTCTTCTTCAGAAATTTTCATGAGTTACCTCTTCTATTAGTCTACATAATCTTTTTTATTATATCATAAAGACGCCTGTACCGCTATTTTCATAAAAGAAATCATCACAAAAAGCCCCTAATTGAGGCTTTAGCATTTATGCACGATCATCATAACCTTTTGGATGGCTTGAGTGCCATGCCCAAGCAGTTTCAATGATTTTTTCAATATCATCAAATTGTGGTTTCCAGCCAAGTACTTCACGCGCTTTTTCTGAACTTGCAATCAGCGTGTCTGGATCACCAGGACGACGGTCTGCTAATTCAGCTGGGATTTCTTTACCAGTCACTTTACGCGCTGCTTCTAAGATTTGCAAGTTTGAGAAACCTGTCGATGATCCCAAGTTAAAGGCTGTTGACGCTCCGCCATTGCGTAAATAATCAACCGCTAAAATATGAGCATCTGCCAAGTCAAATGGATGTACATAGTCACGAACATTAGTTCCATCTGGAGTGTTGTAATCATCACCAAAGATCATGATTTTCTCGCGCTCACCTTGAGCAACTTGCAAGATAATTGGAAGCAAGTGTGTTTCAGGTCCGTGATCTTCACCAATAGACCCATCTGGCTTAGCACCAGCAACATTGAAATAACGAAGGGCTACAAATTTAATGCCATAGGCACTGTCAGACCATTTCATAATAGTTTCCATCATCAACTTACTCTCACCGTAAGGATTGATTGGATTTTGTGGTGTGGTCTCAAGGATTGGAATTTGCTCTGGAATGCCATAAGTGGCTGCTGTTGATGAAAAAACAATGTTTTTCACGCCACATTCATTCATCACTTCCAGTAAATTCACCATACCTGAGGTGTTATTGTCAAAGTATTTCAAAGGATTTTCCATAGACTCCGCGACCAATGAAAAGGCCGCAAAGTGAATCACAGCATCTACATTAGGATTCTCAGCGAAGACACGGCGCATAAACGCCTTATCGGCTAAATCTCCCTCGTAGAAGACTGCATCTGGATGGACCGCTGCACTGTGTCCTGTCACCAAGTTATCAACTACGATAACTTCTTCTTTTCCTTCTGAAATCAAACGGTCAACCATGTGAGAACCGATATACCCAGCCCCACCTAGAACGACTACTGTCATGCTTATCTCCTTTTATTTAAGTGCCCTTATTATATCAAAAAACGTTTTATTTGACTATTTGATACCAACAGACGCTATGAAACGTTTAAAAGCAGCTTGTCCAGTCACATCCGTTTTGTACACCCCAGCATCTTCTAGCACACGTGCAAAAACATTACCAACCGCTCCCTGTATAATACCAGTCACTGTCTCAGCTGTCACCTCTGGATGAGTGATTTTGATTTGTTTTGCCCAATCCAAATGATAGTCCGCCACCTTATGTTCTTGGCCTAAAAGATATTTTTCAACCTCTTGCAATTCTTCTTTCAAGCGAGGCGGTAAAATAGCCAAGCCCATCACTTCGATGAGACCAATATTTTCTTTTTTGATGTGTTGCACATCTTGGTGTGGATGATAGACGCCATCTGGATGTTCTTCAGACGTGTGATTGTCTCTCAAGACCAAATCTAATTCAAATTTGCCATCGCGTTTACGAGCAATCGGAGTTACCGTATGATGTGGTGTATCGCCTGTATAGGCAATAATATCCACAGCATCATCACTATAATCTCTCCAAGCTAGACGAATCTTCTCAGCCAGGTCAACCAAATCATCCTTATTCTCTGATGTCAAACGAATCACTGACATAGGCCAGTTGACTATCCCTGCTTCTACACTGTCAAACCCTTTGAAGGTGAAACACTCTGTCAGCTCTGCTATTTCCATAGGGAAGGTATGTCGCCCACCTTGATAATGATTGTGAGTCAAGATGGAGCCACCAACAATTGGTAAGTCAGAATTAGAGCCAGCAAAGTATCCTGGATACATCTCTACAATATCTAGCAACTGCACAAAGGTCTCACGGCTAATCACCATTGGTACATGCTCCGTATTTAGGAAAATGCAGTGCTCATTGAAATAAGCATAGGGCGAATATTGAAAGCCCCATGTTTCCTCACCTAGCTTCATCCGAATAATGCGGTGATTGGCACGGTCTGGATGGTTAATGCGGCCTTGATAACCTTCATTTTCCATGCACAACTGGCACTTAGGGTAATCACTAGCCTTGGCTAGCTTGGCCGCCGCAATGGCTTTGGGATCCTTTTCAGGTTTAGACAAATTAATGGTAATCTGCATATCCCCGTATTTAGAAGGCGTTGAAAAAGCAATATTTTTAGCAATGGCATCAACTTTAATATAGTCATTTTTCTGACTAAGTTCATAGAAATCTGCAATAGCTTTTGCTGGACTTTCATTATAGGTTTGCCAAAAACTTTGATTGAGCACACTCGGAATGGGCGTGATGAAATCCATCAATTCCGCACCCAAACAGTTTTTTTCCTCCTGCAAGATGCCACATTTCCCATTTTCCACAGCTATATCCACAAGACGATTTTTTAGAGGAATTAAGAATGTCTCATCCGTTTCTTCATTAACCTGTTCCTCACCAACCAAGGCCATGATCCGATTTTTTAAGTAAATAGCATCTAAGTCAGTGTAATCGCTATTCGCAATAACACCTACTACAAAACGTTCTAATATTGTCATAAGCTTACTTTCTAGAAAGAACTCGGCTGCCACCGGCTACTTCTGCAATATAAAAAGCTGGCGCATACCCAATTTTTTCTTCATAAATATGACCAACAGTTTCAGTAAACTGCTCCACCTTGTCCTTTTGGACAATTGCAATGGCACAGCCACCAAAACCAGCACCAGTCATTCGAGCACCAAGGACACCCTCTTGTTCCCACGCTGTATGAACAAGAGTATCAAGCTCAACACCAGTTACCTCGTAATCATGCTCTAAAGACACATGAGAAGCATTGACTAAACGACCAAATTGGTCCAAATCACCAGCAACCAAGGCCGCCTTGGCTTTCAGAGTCCGTTGATTTTCCGAAACTGCATGGCGAGCACGCTTGATACGATTGCCATCTTTAATGAGATAAGCATATTGATCAAAGGTTGCTTCATCAAGCTCACCTAAAGTTTCGATAGATAGCAGAGCATTTAATTCGGTCACAGCCGTTTCACATTCGCTACGGCGCTCGTTATATTTGGAATCCGCTAATTCACGACGTTTATTAGTGTTCATGATAACAACAACATAGTCACCTAAATCAAGTGGTACAAGCTCATATTCCAAAGTATTTGTATCCAAATAAATTGCCTGCTTATCTGCGCCCATTCCAATAGCGAATTGGTCCATAATACCTGAGTTAACACCAATGAAGTCATTTTCAGTTTGTTTCCCAATTTTAACCAAATCAAGACGATTAAGTGTCAACCCAAACAACTCTTCACAAATAACACCTATCAACAATTCCAGCGAAGCAGATGAGGACAATCCCGAACCATTTGGAATATTACCATAAACATAGACATCCATACCAGATTCAATCACATGCCCTGCTTCTTTCAAAAACTTAATCACTCCTTTAGGATAGTTAGTCCAATTATCCTCTTTTTTGAACACAAGATCATCCAAACTCAACTCAATGATTCCCAGATCTTCAAAGTTGCCTGAATAAAAACGTAAGGTGCGGTCATCACGTTTACGAGCAGCCCCATAAGTCCCAAGCGTAATCGCTGCTGGAAAAACATGACCACCATTATAATCGGTATGCTCCCCAATCAAATTGATACGACCCGGTGAAAAGAAAGTTGCATCAGGTGCAACACCAAAATTGTCTAGAAAAGCCTGTTTTAATTGTTCAGTATCCATAAAATACTCCTTTGATATCGTTTTCAGTTATATTATAAAATGATATAAATAGACAGTCAATATTTTTACTAAAGTTTTACTAAATAATCATCTTATGTTATACTATAAAAAACAAAAAATAAGGATATATTATGGCTACACTTAAAGATATAGCTAGACTGGCCAACGTTTCCCAAGCTACTGTCTCACGTGTTCTTAATCGTGATGAAAGCCTATCTGTAGGTCAAGAAACAAGACATCGCATTTTAGCTATCGCTGACGAACTAGGGTACACTAAACATCAAAAATCGACAAACTCCTCTAAAACTAAGCAAAAAATTGCTATTTTACAATGGTATAGTGAGCAAGAAGAATTAAATGATCTCTACTACTATGCTATCCGCATGGGAATTGAAAAACGAGCCCAAGAATTGGACTACGATATTGTCCGCTTTTTTAACGATAGTATTCCTACAAATTCTACAGATATTTGTGGGTTGATTGCAATTGGTAAATTTAGTAAAAATCAATTACGTAAACTAGCTAAACTTTCTTCCCAATTAGTTTTTGTAGATAGTGACACACTCAGCTTAGGTTATTCCTGTATCACAACTGATTTTGAATATGCTGTAAAATCTGTTATTGATGATTTTTCCCATAAAAAGCTAACTCCTATAGGTATGCTAGCTGGTCAGGAAATAACTACAGATCAAAAGGAAACACTATCAGATCCACGGCTAACATTTTTCCAACAATATGCTGTAAATAAGGGTCTTTCCAATCGTGACTTGATTTTTCAAGGAAACTTTTCAACACAATCTGGATATGATTTAATGAAAAAAGCCATATCAACATTAGGTGAGCAACTTCCACCTGCCTTTTTCATCGCAAATGATACCATGGCAATCGGCGCTCTTCGAGCCTTACACGAGGAAAAAATTGCCGTTCCTGAGCAAGTCAGCCTCATCTCTTTTAATGACACACCTTTAACACGCCAAGTTTTTCCACTATTAAGCAGTGTGACAGTCCATACACACGAAATGGGACGGACTGCAGTTGATATTTTAAATCGTCAGCTAATTAACTCCAACACAGTACCAACAATGACACGTCTAGCTACTACATTAACCATTAGAGATAGTAGTTTATAGGAGAAATATATCATTATGCCAGTTAATCCTAAAATGCACACCGGAGACCTTTATCTTCCAAATGATCCTGAGATTCTTGAAAAGCAATTAAAATGTCAAGAACGCTTATATGATTTATAACCACACACATCCCTCCGAGAAAGAAAAACGGAACGATTTATTAAAAATGATGTTTGCGGAGGTCGGTCATAATGTTTACATAGAACCACTTCTTCATGCGAATTGGGGTGGCCACTTCTGTAAACTAGGTGATAATGTCTATGCCAATTACAATCTAACTCTTGTTGATGATACAACGATTACAATCGGTAGCAAGACAATGATTGGTCCCAATGTAACTATCGCAACTGCCAGCCACCCTCTTTCTCCAAAACTACGTGACCTCTCTTATCAATTTAACTTGCCAGTTACTATAGGTGAAAATTGTTGGTTAGGGGCTAATGTGACCGTACTTCCAGGAGTAACAATAGGTGATAATACCGTCATAGGAGCTGGTAGCCTAGTAACTAAGGATATTCCTAGTGGGGTTCTAGCATATGGTCAACCTTGTCGAGTTATTAAAAAATTACTTGATTAACATACAATACAGAAGCATGTCTAATTAACCAAAAAACTGAACTGGTGATTTGAGTCCTAGTTCAGTTTTCATATTTTTATCTAATCTTTACGCAGAAAGCATCCCAAGGAGCTAGACAATGATTATTAATAATAACCGCTTCATCTGTATTTGAAATAATAATTTCAATGTAATCAACATCAATACTAAATGACTGTTCCTCATCTGATAAGTTCACGACCACTAAATAAGATTCCTCATCAGTGTACCTTCTATAGGCAAAAACTTTATCCTCCGTTTCCAGTAATTCAAAATCGGCATCTATCAGCCAACTTTTTTCTTTACGAAGATTAACCAACTTTTGATAAGTATAAAAAATAGAATTAGGGTTACTTACTGCTTCTTCTACATTAATCAATGTGAAGTTTGGATTAACTGGTAACCAAGTTTCATCAGATGTTGAAAATCCTGCATTCTTTTCAGTATTCCACTGCATAGGTGTACGAGCGTTATCTCGACCAATCATTCGAATGTTATCCATAATAACTGCTTCTGATTGTCCAAGGTCTAAGGCTTCCTTAGCGTAGTTGAGGGACTCAATATCATCCAATTCAGACAAACTTTCAAAAGGATAGTTAGTCATTCCAATTTCTTCTCCTTGATAAATGTATGGCGTACCACGCATCAAATGAAGTAAGATAGCAAGTGCCTTAGCAGATTTTTCCCTATATTCACCTGTATTACCCCAAATAGATAGAACCCGAGGTAAATCATGGTTATTCCAAAATAAAGAGTTCCATCCCTCGCCTAATTTCAATTCTGTCTGCCACTTATTGAAAATCATTTTTAACGCAGGAACATCTAATTCTTTGATGTATTCCCATTTCGGTCTATTTTCTTTATGTTGTAAACCAATATGTTCAAATTGGAAAACCATTGACAATTCTTTTTCATCCGGATTAGAATAACGTTTTGCAATTTCAGGTGTTGCTCCCCAAGTCTCACCCACAGTTAGCAAGTCCTTGCCAGCTAGTGTATACTGATGCATCTCTTTTAAATAATCATGAAGCTTTGGCCCATTTTCTTTAATAAGTTGATCAGGTAATTTTCCTAATAAATCGATGACGTCCATGCGGAAACCACCAATACCTTTGTCAACCCAAAAATTTATCATCTCATAAATCTTATGCCTAAGAACTTCATTTTCCCAATTCAAATCAGGCTGCTTTTTACTAAACAAATGAAGATAGTATTGTTGTGATTGTTCATCAAATTCCCAAGCAGAACCGGAAAAGGTAGAGACTAATTCATTAGGTTCGTTACGCCAAATATAAAAATCTCTCTTTTCACTATGAGGGTTATTTTTAGCTTCAACAAACCAAGCATGTTCATCCGAGGTATGATTGACAACCAAATCCATAATAATCTTAATGCCTCTTTGATGTGCCTGTTCAATTAGTTCTTCCATATCAGACATATCTCCAAAAATATCAGCAATAGCTTCATAATCGGATATATCATAACCATTATCATCCATAGGAGATTGGTAAACTGGTGATAACCAAATCGCTGTAATCCCTAACTTCTCCAGATAATCTAATTTACTAATGATACCCTGTAAATCACCAACACCATCTCCATTACTATCCATAAAAGATTTTGGATAAATTTGATAGATAGTTGCTGTGTGCCACCAATGTTTTTCCATGTTGACCTTCTTTCTCTATAAAAAGAGTTGACTCAATCAGCCAACTCTAAGGGAGCATTACTCAAATACAATTACTTAATCCTTTTCCGCCATAGCATGAGCTGAGTTCACTAAGTCTAAATTCACTGCTGAGTCGTTAAACGGAGCAAAAACTTACTTATCCATTGACAGAAAAAGTGCAAAAAGTAACTATCACTAACTGTCCCTCTAAAAATCCTCATCTAAAATCTAATCATATTCTTTTATATTATCCTTGCTATCTGAGCATGTGATAAACATGATTTTATTTCTAATTTCTATAAAAGTTTCTTTTCTATTTAACTGAACCACTTGTCATTCCAGAAATGATATTCTTTTGGAAGATTAGATAAACGATTAGAATTGGTATAATACCGACGACATATGAAGCAAAACTTGGTCCGTAGTCACTAAAATATTGTCCTTGGTAATTATATTGAAAAAGTGGCATTGTCCATGTACTTGAATCTCTGTTAAGTACAAGAAGAGGCATCAAGAAGTCATTCCAGACCCACAAAGCATTAATAATCAATACAGTGGCATGCATCGGTTTCATCAAAGGAAAGATAATTTTTCGATACATCATAAAGCGACCGGCACCATCAATAGCTGCTGCCTCATCCATTTCTGTTGGGACAATAGTTTTAATATATCCCACATATAGAAACAGGGTCTGAGGAATCGCATAAGTAAGATACAAAATAGTTAAACCAACCAGATTAGTCATCCCAAGATTACTCATCAATTTAGCCATTGGCAACATGATAACTTGAAAAGGAACAAACATCCCTATGATTAACAAAGTATACATGATAGCAAATACTTTCTTACGATCCATATGGCGGGCAATGGCAAAAGCTGCCATCGGAATTACCAAGATAATTAATCCCACACTAACAACTGTTAAAAAGGCTGAATTAAGAAAATAATGAACAATGCCATCATTAAATAGACGTTCATAGTTAGACAAGGTCCACTCTTCAGGCAAACCAAAGAAATTCCCTGTAATCTCTTTAGTTGTCTTAAACGAACTAATAATCGTTACCGCTAATGGGATTAACATGAGAAAAATCCCGATGCTTAGCACAGTGTAGGCAACGATATTATTTTGTTTCTTAGATTTCATAATAGTTTACCTCACACTTCATATTTTTTAGAAAGAGTAATTTGTATCACTGAAATAATGGTAATAATTACAAACAGAACAACTGCTAAGGCATTAGCATAACCAAATTGGTTATTAGTAAATGCATTATCATAAACCAATAGACCCAAGGTCCTAGTCGCCCCATCTGGACCACCTTTTGTCAATGAATAAACCAAATCAAAGGCTGTAAGACCAGATTTCATAGCTAAAATAAAAACCATAGAAATAGAAGGAAGCAAGAATGGTAGTTCAATTTGGAAAAATTGTTGACGCTTATTGGCTCCATCAATGGCTGCCGCTTCCTTAACATCCTCAGGAATAGACTGCAAACCAGATAAGAGAATAACGACCGGCATTGCAAGACCTTGCCATAGGGCTACAAATAGAACAGACCAAAATACTGATTTTTCTTGAAAAAGAAGATTGGAACTTAACCATTTGATTCCAAATAACTCACCAATCTGAGGCAATCCATAGTTAAACAATTGACTAAAAATTAAACCAATCGTTACCGTTGATAGAACTGCTGGAAAGAAATACCAAGTTCTAAAGAATCCAACCGCACGAATTTTACGATTTAATAAAGTTGCTAGCCAAATACCAATTGTAATTTCCCCAACAACTAACCCTACTGTAAAAAGAAGAGTAAATCCTAAACTTTTATAGAAAGCCTGATCTTGAAAGATCTTGACATAGTTTTCAAAACCTATAATATTATAATTGCGAGTTAAACCAGTCCAGTCTGTCAATGAATAAATCAATCCATTGACAAGCGGGTAAAAGAAGAAAATTAACTGAAGAAGCACTGGTATAGCTACAAAAAGATATGCCCAATATTTACTAATAAAACCTTGTTTTTTCATGCAAGTCTCCTTAATCACTAAGTCAAAGAGTCTGGTTAACTATCCAGACTCCTTACTTTCAATAAGATACTATGATGGTTTATTTCATTGTATCAAAGAATGTATTCAAATTACCAATGTAACCGTCTAAGTCTTTGTTCTTGATGTAAGATACATTTGCGTCCCAGAATGTTTCTTCAGAAGTCCATTCTGAATGTAACCAAATCGCTTGTTTATCTGTGAAGGCAAGTGAAGCTACGTCAGCCAATTCTTCAAATTTTCCATCTGTCTTAATACCCTTAACAGAAGTTGGTGAGCCGTCAACATCATAGTATTTCTGCATTGCTTCTTTTGAGCTTAAATATTCAACAAAGTCTTTTGCACCATCTACATTCTTAGAATCCGCAGAAACTGAAACAGCCATATCTGCTGCACCAACTGTCATTGCCGGAGCATCAGCTGCCAAGCCTGGCATCGCAAAGAAGCCAACTTCAAAATCAGGTTGTTGCTGATTGATAACTGTCAATGCCCATGATCCGTTAGCCATCATCAAAGCTTTACCTTCTGCAAAGACTGCTACTGTATCTGCATAAAGAGCTCCATCAGAGTTAGATTGACCATTGCCAGCAAGTAAATCCAAATATGCCGCTACGTTTTTAGTTACTTCGTCGGATTTAATACCACCTTTATCACTGAAACGAAGAACATCGTTTGCCTTATCAGCACCACCAGCACTTTGAATCCAAGCTAATTGTGCAAATCCATTCACTGTCCAAGCATCTCCGAGTGCTTCTGCAAATGGTGTTTGACCATCTTCCTTAATTTTCTTAACAATATCTTGGAATTCAGCTAATGATTTTGGAACTTCAATACCTAATTTTTCAAAAGCTGTTTTATTATAGTAAACACCAGACACATTTGTGGTTAAAGGAACATTATAAATTTTATCATCTACTGCATATGCTTCTGCTGCACCTTCATTCAAGTTACCAAGAATATCTTTTTCTTTTGTTAAATCAACGAATTGACCATCCTTAGCCCATCCTTTAAAATCTGCATTTTGAGGATAAATATTCACAACATCCGGTGTTTCTCCATTTGCAATACGTGTTTTTAAAACAGTTCCTGCATCTGGTACACTTGTTAATTTTACTTTAACATCGTCTTGTGATTTATTATAATTATCTACAATTTCTTGTAAAGTGGCTTGCATTTCAGGTTTTTGTGAGAAAAATTCAATTTCTTTAGCATCACTACCTGAACCACCGTTACCACAAGCTACTAGGAAACTTGCAAAGCTACAAACTGCAGCACATTTTAAAACTGTTTTGAATTTCATAAAAATTCTCCTTATTTTTTATTGAAAATATATTGTAAACTAAAATAATCTTTTTGAACATAGGGAATTGTTAACCCAATATTCATTAATTCATCTCCACCAAAACTAGCAGATAATTTCTCACAGTAATAGGTAGCTTCTGGATCTAAACCTTCTAATCGAACTCTAATAAAGGGAGCTTCTGGTTGTGATAAAATTTTGACAAAGGTAAATACAACTTGACTCTTATCTTTTGATATCAAATTGTAAGCATAGGTATTATCAGTTTTTTGTAAACGATAATAATCACCGAATTGAACAGTTTGACGAATTGATTTATAGGTTTCTACTTGTTCCGCAATCTCTTCTAATTCACTTGACTCTAATTGTGTCAAATCAAGTTCATAACCCAAATTTCCTAACATAGCAACATTTCCACGAGTTTCTAGTGGTGTGATACGTCCAACTTGATGGTTAGGAACAGCTGATACATGAGAACCCATGCTGATTGTTGGATAAATCAGACTAGTCCCTTCTTGAATTGATAATCGACCAATCGCATCTGTATTATCACTAGCCCAAGCCTGAGGCATATAGTAAAGCATACCTAAGTCATTACGACCTCCGCCTCCCGAACAACTTTCAAATAAAACATTCGGGAATCGCTGATTTAGCGTCTCTAAAATACGATACAGACCTAATATATAACGATGGTAAAATTCATGTTTTTCATGGTTAGCTTGATTCTCAGGAATATTTGTTATATTTCTATTCATATCCCACTTAACATAACCAATATTTGCAGAATTTAAAACATTTGAGACACTTTCAATAATATAGTCGCACACCTCATCCTGAGATAAGTCAAGCACTAATTGCTCACGACTATAAGTATGACCTCTTCCAGTAATTTGAATAGCCCAGTTAGGATGTTCTCTATACAAATCACTATCTTCTGAAACCATCTCTGGTTCAAACCATAGACCAAAAGTCATTCCTAAATCGTTAACTTTTTTAGCTAGACCTTTAAGACCATTAGGCAATTTTTCTCTATTTTCTACCCAATCGCCTAGCGAACAGGTATCAGAGTTTCGTTTACCAAACCAACCGTCATCAAGAACAAATAACTCAATACCAACCTTAGCAGCCTCAGAAGCTAGAGAAATTAATTTATCTTCGGTAAAATCGAAGTAAGTCCCTTCCCAGTTATTAATTAAAATAGGACGCTCTTTCTGAGCAAATGTTCCTCTAGTCAAATGGTGACGAATAAATTCATGACTATCTCTAGTCATTCCTGTAAATCCCTTATCTGTGTAAGACAAGATTGCTTCTGGTGATTGGAACTCTTGACCAGGTTCTAAGACCCATCTAAATTTCTCATCATTTAGGCCCATTCCCAGACGAGTAGTATGAATGGCAGTCGTTTCAGCAAAGGCTGTAAAATTTCCGCTATAAATCAGATGAGCAGAATAAATCTCTCCACTTTGCTCAGTCGCTTCTGGACTAGCAAGAGCTATAAATGGTGTACGTGAGTGACTTGAGGCCCCTCGAATACTACCAATACTATATTTTCCTTGAGTTAAGGGTGTCTTTGTCCATTCTTTCTCATAGCCATACCTACCAGTTAAAGTATGGACATCAAAGTCTTTATGAGGAAAATCCAAAGTGAAACTGAGTAATTTTTCAAGATGAATAGCTGTTTTTCCAGCTATAACCTTAGCTGACCGAGTAATGACATTACGCTCTTCAAAGACGCTATAAGATAAAACCACCGTAACATCTGACAGAGAATCATACAACTCAATTTCAAGTGTCTCAACCACATCCTCATTACCAAAACTAGCTGGTAGGCCTTTCAGATAATCTTTACCTTGATAAATTCTATGACTCTTGTACTTCAAATCTAATGCTGTACCATACTCATTAGACACCTCAATTGCAGAAGTTCTAAAATCTCCTAAACCATTACTACTAAACTCCAACGGCAACGTATCTAAGGAGAATGTTCTATCCTTACTTGTTGGATTTGGAGAAAATGCACGATCTTGATATGCTATTTTGTTATCATCACTAAAGTATTTTATTTTTTTCCCAAAATAACGATTAATAAGAAGATTATTCTCTAAAATTTGTATAACATACGAAAATTCTCGTGTTTTCAAATGAAAAAGCCGCTTACATTCCTTATATTCAATCATACTCTCTCTCCTTTTATGATTACATTATAGGACTTGAAAACGTTTTAATAAATGGAATTATGTTCTTATAATATGGTAAAATGTTAGGTGGAGGTGTTTTATGATTTTTTCTGAATTTCAAAACGATACGATTGATCTCAGCATTGACTTTTACGGTTTTGAACAATGTCTACCAAAATATGGATTTGGTCCTGCTATCCGAGAAAATTACGTTTTGCATTACATCGAAAGCGGAAAAGGGACATTCTATTATAAAGGAACTAAAACACAATTAAATGCAGGTGATTTATTTCTCCTAAAACCCAATGAATTAACCTACTACGAAGCAGATGAGCACGATCCGTGGAGCTACTACTGGATTGGGATAAGCGGAAGTAAAGCCACCGATTACTTTAACCTATCAAAAATTAACAGAGACGCTATCTTGATGACAACCAATAAATCAAAAACAAAGACAATTTATCGTTTAGTCAAATCAATCATTGAACAAAGCGAAAAAATGCAACACTCTGTTCCAAGCCAACTCCATCTCCTAGGCGGGGTCTATGAACTTCTTTTTAACCTTGCAACAATAGCACCAGAAATAAAACACAAGGAAATCCATCCCTCTGAACAGCTTTGCATCAATTGCCGTCGTATCATTGAAACAACCTACACATCAACCAACCTCACAATCCAAACAATCGCCGATACACTCAATGTTAACCGAAGCTATCTCACTAACACATTCGGTAATTATTTTAAAATATCTCCCAAAGAATACCTCAATCAAGTTCGAATGAAACGGGCAAAGTATCTCCTTGAAAATACTCAAGAACCTATCAAATTCATCGCCTATTCTGTCGGCTTTTCAGATCCTCTATATTTTTCAAAGGCTTTTAAACAGTATTTCAAAAAATCACCTACCAGCTTTCGCAAACCACAATGAAAATGGAGCCTTTTTGTGAGAGGCTCCTTCTTTTTTATTAATTCACATTCTCATAAACAAAAACAATTTCATATGTTTTTTCTTCACCAGGTTTCAAGAAAACTTGGTTAAAATTGTCATGGTTAACGGCATCTGGCAAATCTTGAGGCTCTATCGCAACACCTTCCTTCGCCTTGCCTACTAGTCCATTATCACGCGCAAAATAGACTCCATTTTCAAGTGAGTTCATCGTATAAATAACAACTCCTTGCCGCTCTGAGAAGATTCTAAGTTGATCGCCACTTTCTTCATCAGTTAAAATTACAATCGGCTCGCCAACTTTGCTATTAACCACCCAAGCATCATCGAAACCATCGTTTTTGGAAATAGCAGAGCTTAAATTTTGTCCTCCTCTAAAATCATAAGGAGTATTCGTCACATCTAAGAAATTTCCTGAAGGAATCAATTCATGATTCACTTCCAAAACATGATCTGCTCGAACTTCCAAGCGGTGCGTATGCAGATCCTGATACTGACTCAGATTAAAATATGGGTGAGTCGTTGGGTTAAAAAGAGTTGTCTCAGTAGCATTTTTTCCAGTGAAAGTCATCGTCAAACGGTTATCATCGCTTAAAGCAAAAGTAGCTACAACATCCATATCCCCTGGGTAACCATCAATCTCCTGCTTCGCCTTATAGCTAAATTTAACTGCTACAAATCCATCACCTTCAACAATTTTATAGTCCCAAACTTGGTTGTGAAATCCATTAGGACCACCATGAAGCGTATTAGCATTATTATTGACTGGTAATCGATGAACTTTTCCATCAATAGTCGCCTGACCATTTGCAATTCGTCCCGCTGTTCGCCCAATGGTATGAGCAGCATAGAGTGTATTTTTCCCATAATCATTAGGTTTATCAAACCCTAATAACAGATTTTTAGAGTCACCAGCACCTGTTGGTACCAAAAATTCTTGCCAGGTCGCTCCCAATGTTAAAAAACTTGCAGTAATTTGATTTTTATTGACTAACCGAATTTGAACAATTTCTTTACCATCAATAACCTCTAAAACCTTTGTTTCAACCGTCATAAAATAGCTCCTTTAATTTTTATAAGCTTATTTTACAACTCAGCATATTATCTGTAAAGAGGAAAATGTCGTTCAGGTATCATTTTTTGAAAACGATAACATTTTATTACAAAAGAAAAGAACCCTAAGGTTCTTTTCACACTAATTATTTAGCGATTTTTGCGAAGTACTCAAGAGTACGTACAAGTTGTGAAGTGTATGACATTTCGTTGTCGTACCATGAAACAACTTTAACCAATTGCTCACCATCAACTTCAAGAACTTTAGTTTGAGTTGCGTCGAACAATGAACCAAATGAGATACCTACGATATCTGAAGAAACGATTTGGTCTTCAGTGTAACCAAATGATTCGTTTGAAGCAGCTTTCATAGCAGCGTTAACTTCTTCAGCAGTAACTTTTTTGTCAAGAGTTGCAACCAATTCAGTTACAGAACCTGTTGGAACTGGAACACGTTGTGCAGCACCGTCAAGTTTACCGTTAAGTTCTGGGATTACAAGACCGATAGCTTTAGCAGCACCTGTTGAGTTAGGTACGATGTTAGCTGCAGCAGCGCGAGCACGACGAAGGTCACCACCACGGTGTGGTCCGTCAAGAACCATTTGGTCACCAGTGTAACCGTGGATTGTTGTCATAAGACCTTTTTGTACACCAAAGTTGTCGTGAAGAGCTTTAGCCATTGGTGCAAGACAGTTTGTAGTACATGAAGCACCTGAGATAACTGTTTCAGTACCGTCAAGAATGTCGTGGTTAGTGTTGAAAACAACAGTTTTAACGTCGTTTCCACCAGGAGCTGTGATAACAACTTTTTTAGCACCATTTGCATGGATGTGTTGCTCAGCTTTTTCTTTAGAAGCAAAGAAACCAGTAGCTTCAAGAACGATTTCTACACCGTCAGCAGCCCAGTCAATGTTAGCTGGTTCGCGTTCAGCAGAAACTTTAACGAATTTACCGTTAACTTCAAATCCACCATCTTTAACTTCAACTGTACCGTCGAAACGACCTTGAGTTGTATCGTATTTCAACAAGTGAGCAAGCATGTTTGGATCTGTAAGGTCATTGATACGAGTAACTTCAACACCTTCAACGTTTTGGATACGACGGAAAGCAAGACGACCAATACGTCCGAAACCGTTAATACCAACTTTAACTACCATGTGTGATTTCCTCCTTATGAAAATCAAGTAAATATTTTTATTAAGGGTTACCCCTTTAGCAATTGTGAAAAGCTTAACTTGAAAAGGTACAAGCAACTTTCAACATATCTATTATATAACTTATAAGAAGAAAATGCAAATTCTTAAACCGCTTTCCTCTGCTTTTTTTGTTAGTCTTTTCACAACATAAAAAATTCATTTATTCTCACTTTATACTTAACAAAAATAAAAAATTACTTTTTGTTTCTTTCTTAAAAGTGCGGACGCTCAAAAGGTCTGGGAGACCTTTTGAGCGCCCCACACCACATTAGGAGAAGTGCTAACAAAAATACTAAATAAAAACTAATTGACTTTAACTTCTAAGCTCAGGCTGAAACTGTCCACTGGACAGTTTCATTAATAAGAATACCACTATGGCGGAAGAAGCTCTGGAAAATCAATCCATTTATTGGTTCTTGATTTGACTTAAACTGCTAATTTTGATTTTGGATGAGTATTATTTTTGACAGAGACCTTCTAATAATCTCTAAAGCTACAACCACAAAAAAGCACCTACACTAGGCAGGCGCTTTGGAGAATTATTCTCCTTTGTTTTTCTTAATGATTTCTTCTTGAACTGACTTAGGAACATCTTCATAGTGGTCAAATACCATCATGAATGTACCACGTCCTTGAGTTGCAGAACGAAGAACTGTTGCGTAACCAAACATTTCAGCAAGCGGAACGTAAGCACGTACAACTTGTGTGTTACCACGAGCTTCCATACCGTCAACACGTCCACGACGAGCTGTCACGTGCCCCATAACATCACCAAGATTATCTTCTGGTGCTGTGATTGTAACAAGCATCATTGGCTCAAGGATAGCTGGTTGTGCTGATTTAGCAGCTTCTTTAAGAGCAAGTGAAGCAGCGATCTTGAAGGCAGTTTCAGATGAGTCGACATCGTGGTATGAACCATCGTAAAGTTTAGCTTTAACGTCAACCATTGGGTAACCAGCAAGAACACCGTTTGCCATAGATTCGATCAAACCTTTTTCAACCGCTGGGATGAATTCACGTGGAACCACACCACCGACGATAGCGTTCTCGAACTCGAATCCTTTACCTTCTTCATTTGGTGTAAATTCGATCCAAACATCACCGAATTGACCTTTACCACCAGATTGGCGTTTGAAGAATCCACGAGCTTGAGTTGATGCACGGAATGTTTCACGGTAAGATACTTGAGGAGCACCTACGTTAGCTTCAACTTTGAACTCACGACGCATACGGTCAACAAGGACGTCAAGGTGAAGTTCACCCATACCTGAGATAACTGTTTCACCAGTTTCAACGTTAGTTTCAACGCGGAATGTTGGATCTTCTTCAGCAAGTTTTTGAAGGGCAACACCCATCTTGTCTTGGTCAGCTTTAGATTTAGGCTCAACCATCAATTGGATAACTGGTTCTGGAACGTTGATTGACTCAAGGATAACTTTCGCTTTCTCATCAGTCAATGAGTCACCAGTTGTTGTATCTTTCAATCCAACTGCAGCGGCGATATCACCAGCGTAAACAGTTTCAATTTCTTGACGGCTGTTTGCGTGCATTTGAAGGATACGTCCGATACGCTCACGTTTACCTTTAGATGTGTTCAATACGTATGAACCAGAGTTAAGAACACCTGAGTACACACGGAAGAATGTCAAACGACCTACGAATGGGTCAGTCATGATCTTGAAGGCAAGGGCTGCAAATGGCTCTTCGTCAGATGCTGGACGAGTTTCTTCTTCGTCTGTATCTGGGTTGATACCTTTGATTGCAGGGATATCAATTGGGCTTGGAAGGTAGTCAATAACTGCATCAAGCATCAATTGAACACCTTTGTTTTTGAAGGCTGAACCACAAAGTACTGGGAAGAATTCAACGTTGATAGTCGCTTTACGGATACCAGCTTTCAATTCTTCGTTAGTGATTTCTTCACCTTCGAGGTATTTCATCATCAATTCTTCATCAGTTTCAGCAACTGCTTCAACCAATTTTTCACGGTATTCATTTGCTTGATCAACATATTCAGCTGGAATATCTTCTTCAAGGATATCTGTACCAAGGTCATTAGTATAGATTTCAGCTTTCATTTTGATCAAGTCGATGATTCCACGGAAGTCATCTTCTGAACCGATTGGCAATTGAATTGGATGAGCGTTAGCTTGAAGACGGTCATGAAGTGTGCTTACTGAGTAAAGGAAGTCAGCACCGATTTTGTCCATTTTGTTAGCAAATACGATACGTGGAACACCGTATTCAGTCGCTTGACGCCATACTGTTTCAGTTTGTGGCTCAACACCTGATTGTGAGTCAAGAACTGTTACCGCACCATCAAGTACGCGGAGTGAACGTTGAACTTCGATTGTAAAGTCAACGTGTCCTGGGGTATCGATGATGTTAACGCGGTGACCATCCCATTGTGCTGTTGTCGCAGCAGAAGTGATTGTGATACCACGTTCTTGCTCTTGCTCCATCCAGTCCATTTGTGATGCACCTTCGTGAGTTTCACCGATTTTGTGGATTTTACCAGTGTAGTAAAGGATACGCTCTGTTGTTGTTGTTTTACCGGCATCGACGTGAGCCATGATACCGATGTTACGAGTTTTTGCAAGTGAAAATTCGCGTGCCATTAGGTTATTTCTCCTATAAAAATTTGTTTACGTTTTATTATAGCATATTTTAACAAAAACGGATAGGCAGAGGCCCACCCGTTTTAACGTTTATGCGTTAAATTGAACTCGACTTGAGAGCGAACGGTCAAAAAGATAAATCTTCCTAGACTTTTCTTGACGCCCTCGCATCCTGTTCTTAGTTGAATTTTAGCTACAAATGTCTGCCAAGAAGATAAAATTTCCTAGAAACTGAGATTCCTGCGTCAATTTCCCTATTTTGGCTAGTATTTGTTTAACGCTAAAATATCCTATCTTACCAACGGAAGTGAGCAAACGCACGGTTAGCTTCAGCCATTTTGTGAGTATCTTCACGTTTCTTAACTGATGCACCTGTGTTGTTAGCAGCATCCATGATTTCTTTTGCAAGACGATCTTGCATAGTGTGTTCACCACGTGCACGTGATGCGTTTACCAACCAACGAAGACCTAAAGTTGTACGACGCTCTGGACGAACTTCAACTGGGACTTGGTAGTTAGAACCACCGACACGACGAGCGCGAACTTCAAGAACAGGCATGATGTTTTCCATAGCTGTTTCGAATACTTCGTTTGCATCATTACCAGTAGCTTCTTTGATTGTTTCAAAAGCACCGTAAACGATTGACGCAGCAGTACCACGTTTACCGTCAAGCATAACACGGTTGATAAGACGTGTTACAAGTTTAGAATTATATAATGGATCTGGCAAAACTTCACGTTTTGGAGCACGGTTTTTACGACTCATTTATCTTATCTCCCTTCCTTATTTAGCGCCTTTAGGGCGTTTAGCACCGTATTTAGAACGGCTTTGTTTACGATCAGCAACACCTGCAGTATCAAGTGCACCACGAACGATGTGGTAACGTACCCCTGGAAGGTCTTTTACACGTCCACCACGGATAAGAACAACACTGTGCTCTTGCAAGTTGTGTCCGATACCTGGGATGTATGCAGTAACTTCGATAAGGTTGCTCAAACGTACACGGGCAAATTTACGAAGGGCTGAGTTAGGTTTTTTAGGTGTCATTGTTCCAACACGTGTTGCAACACCACGTTTTTGTGGTGCAGAAACGTTTGTTTGAACTTTACGGTGACTGTTGTAACCAACGTTAAGTGCTGGTGATTTAGATTTTTCAACTTTTGATTGACGTGGTTTACGTACCAATTGGTTGATAGTAGGCATCTACATTTCTCCTGTGTTTTTTTAATTCTGGTTGGAAAGAGCGTTTGGTGACAACCTCAATCCTGTGTGTACTTTTGCAACATTTGTCAGCACGTCTCTGTACACTTTTGAGAGACCAAAAGTAAAAAGTACCGTCTAATATAATATCAAATACGGTACTTTAAGTCAACTATTTTTTCTTAGAAAATCATTTTATTTCGCTTTATTTTGTGGGAAAAGCAAGGCTTGGTTTGGCGTTAAGAGATAAGTCAGCAAAATGTCCGTTTTCATATTCAACAACGCTTGCTAAGGCAATCATTCCTGCATTATCACCACAGAGACGAAGCGGAGGAATAACGACATCGATATCAGTAATTTCTTTCGCCAATCGCTCTCTAAGTCCTCGATTAGCCGCCACACCGCCTGCAACAACCAACTGCCTAACAGGATAACGTTCTAAAGCTTTTTTCGTTTTTGCCAATAAAATGTCTAGCACTGCTTCTTGAAAAGAGGCACATAAATCTTCTGTTACTAACGTTTCTCCTTTTTGAGCAGCATTATGATGGAGATTGATAAAAGCTGATTTCAGACCAGAAAACGAAAATTCTAGGTGATCTTCTTTAATCATTGCTCGTGGGAAATTGTAAACATCTTGACCTTTGTGTGCCAACTCATCGATTTCACGACCTGCTGGATAGGTCAAGCCCATAACACGGCCGACCTTGTCATAGGCCTCACCAACTGCATCATCTCTGGTTTCACCGACAATTTCATATGCGCCAGCTTTTTCCACGTAAACCAACTCCGTGTGGCCACCACTGACCAAAAGCGCCATCAAGGGATATTGGAGTTCCTGCGTCTGATTCGCAGCCATCAGATGCCCTGCCATGTGATTAACAGGGATTAGCGGGAGATTGTGAGCCCACGCAAAAGCCTTTGCCGCAGCCATACCAACCAAGAGAGCTCCTACCAACCCTGGACCATAGGTTACCGCCACCGCCGACAAGTCTTTGGGTTCGATACCTGCCTCTGTCAAAGCATCCGCAATACAAGTTGTAATCACTTCAACATGATGACGGCTGGCAACTTCAGGTACCACACCACCAAACCGTTTATGACTCTCAACCTGACTGGCAATAATATTGGTTAATAATTCTTTATCATTTTTGACAATTGCCACACTCGTCTCATCACAAGAGGACTCAATGGCTAAAATATATCTATCTGTCATAATTTAAGCAAGAAGAATCTCTCAGATTCCCTCGTTATTTCCTTTCTCTTCTCATTAAAATCGCATCTTCAATCGGATTGTGATAATACTCTTTACGACGTCCAATCATTTCAAAATGGTATTTCTGATACAAAGCCTGCGCGGGTAAATTACTTTCTCTCACTTCCAAAAAAACAGTTTCAGAACGTTCGTCCAACTGTTCCATCAAGCGTTTTGCAACTCCTTGACCTTGATATTCTTTTCGCACTGCAATATTGGTAATTTCTAGCTCTCCAACTAGATTTTGAATAGATAAAAAACCGCCAAGCTGACCGTTCATGTATTCAAAAAAATAATCCGTATTTTCCTGTTCTAAGTCAGTAATAATCTGTTCGAGATTCCAAGGAGAAGTTCCATAGACGTCTGTTAAAACCTCGAAAATTTCACTTGCCCTATCTCTCATCTTACACTCGCTTAATATAAGTTGTCTCAACTTCTTGATTCGTTTTAAGCCAATTTTCCTCTGCTTCTACTTTTTTCAGATATTCTGGGACAAAAGCATGCGCTGAAACTGGCGATAAAGATTGACCAATTTTTCCAATCGTCGTAGCCGATGGCAAGGTCGGTTGAATACTCGCATTTGGCAGAGCTTCAACAATTTGGCTTCGAAATGCTTCCACTTCACCAACAAAAGTCACTTGAGCCATATCTTTTAGCTGATCTAAAAGTGTTGTAAAATTGATGTGACAATCTTGTTGTACTGCTCTGCCATTTTCATAAAAACCAGCATAAACGTTATTCCGACGAGCATCCATTACAGGAACTACTAAGCCTTCTATTTTGGGGCACAGCGCTTGTAGACTTGACACACCGACCAAATCAATATCAAGTGTGTAAGCCATTGTCTTTGCCGTTGCTACAGACACACGAAGCCCAGTGTAAGATCCTGGTCCTTGTGCAACGGCAATACGATCCAAGTCAGTTGGCACCCAATCAAGTTGCTTCATCAGAAAATCAATTGTTGGCATCAAGCTAATGCTATGATTTTTTTTGATATTAAGTGTTTGTTCTGCCATTACCTTGTCGCCATTTAAAAGAGCGACCGATAATGCTGTACTTGAGGTATCAAATGCTAATACTTTCATTGTTCTTCCTTTGATATAATCTTTTTCAATTATACCATAAATCACAAATACGAACCTTTGCAAAGATTTTCAATTGATTTTTTTACTCAAAACAGACTTTATGATATAATTATAATAATTGTAAACTCGGGTAAAAATTGATTAGACTGATCTTAACATAAAAATCATTCAAAACAAGGCTAGTTTTGGAAGGCTTTTTGCACAGTCAGCCCGCTCAAAAGAAAGGAAATCTAATGATTTATAAAGTATTTTATCAAGAAACCAAAAACCGTAGCCCTCGTCGTGAGACGACTAAATCTCTCTATTTAGAGATTGATGCTCAAACAGAACTGGAAGGACGCATCAAAGCCCGTAAGCTAGTTGAAGAAAAAACTGCTTATAATATTGAGCACATCCAACTCTTGGATGATAAATCACTTGCCTACGAAAAAGAAACTGGCGTATTCAACTTAACGGAGCTTTAATATGTCTAATATCAATCTAAAACCACATGAGGTTGGGGTTTATGCGATTGGTGGTTTAGGTGAAATCGGAAAAAATACTTACGGTATTGAATATCAAAACGAGATTATTATCGTAGATGCTGGTATTAAATTCCCAGAAGATGATTTACTTGGCATCGACTACGTTATCCCAGACTACTCTTACATCGTTGAAAACTTAAACCGTGTTAAAGCCTTGGTGATTACTCACGGGCACGAAGACCATATCGGCGGTATCCCATTCTTGCTCAAGCAAGCTAATGTCCCAATTTACGCTGGACCACTTGCTCTTGCATTAATTAAAGGTAAACTGGAAGAACACGGCTTACTTCGAGATGCGACTCTTCACGAAATCAATCACAACACTGAGTTAACCTTTAAAAATCTCAGCGTAACCTTTTTCCGCACAACTCACTCAATCCCAGAACCACTAGGTATTGTTATCCACACTCCTCAGGGTAAGGTAGTTTGTACGGGAGATTTCAAATTTGACTTCACTCCTGTAGGGGAACCAGCTGATTTACACCGCATGGCAGCACTTGGTGAGTCAGGTGTCCTCTGTCTGTTGTCAGACTCTACAAATGCTGAGGTGCCAACTTTTACCAATTCTGAAAAAGTCGTTGGGCAATCAATCATGAAAATTATCGAAGGTATTGATGGACGTATCATTTTCGCTTCCTTCGCTTCAAATATTTTCCGTCTCCAACAGGCTGCAGAAGCTGCTGTTAAAACCGGGCGTAAAATTGTTGTCTTTGGTCGCTCTATGGAAAAAGCCATCATCAACGGTGTTGAGCTTGGCTACATCAAAGTCCCAAAAGGTACAATCATTGACCCTAGCGAGATGAAAAACTACCACGCTAGTGAAATCCTCATTATGTGTACAGGTTCTCAAGGGGAATCCATGGCTGCGCTAGCACGTATTGCTAACGGTATGCACCGTCAAGTGACCTTGCAACCAGGTGATACCGTTATTTTCTCATCAAGTCCAATTCCAGGAAACACAACTAGCGTTAACAAACTCATCAACACCATTCAAGAAGCTGGTGTCGAAGTTATTCACGGTAAAATCAATAACATCCATACTTCTGGACACGGTGGACAACAAGAACAAAAACTCATGCTCCGCCTGATGAAGCCAAAATTCTTTATGCCAGTACACGGTGAATACCGCATGCAAAAAGTCCATGCCGGACTAGCAGTTGATACCGGCGTTCCTAAAGAAAATATTTTCATCATGGAAAATGGTGACGTACTTGCTCTGACTAAAGATTCAGCTCGTATGGCTGGAAAATTCAACGCGCAAGACGTTTATGTAGACGGAAACCGTATCGGTGAAATCGGCGCTGCAGTCCTTCGTGACCGTAAAGATTTATCTGACGATGGTGTCGTACTAGCAGTTGCTACCGTTGATTTCAATTCAAAAATGATATTGGCTGGTCCAGATATTCTCAGTCGCGGCTTTATTTACATGCGTGAATCTGGCGACCTTATCCGCGAGAGCCAACGCGTGCTATTTAATGCTATTCGTATCGCACTTAAGAATAAAGACGCTAGCGTTCAAACCGTTAGTGGCGCTGCGGTCAATGCTCTCCGTCCATTCCTGTACGAAAAAACAGAGCGTGAACCAATTATCATTCCGATGATTTTAACACCCGATGAATAGACTATTTCCGAGTTCTTACGAACTCGGTTTTTTCACGCTCAAAAAGCTCTCCGTCATAGAGAGCTTTTATTTTTTATACTTAACCAAATTCAAAAATTACTTTTTGTTTCTTTCTTAAAAGTGCGGACGCTCCAAAGGTCTGGGAGATCTTTTGAGGTGGGAAATAGAGTTGACAAAGTCAACATCAAAAACCTCCTTTGGAGTTTCATTGCTAGATTTGAACCTACTTTTCTCAGTAGATGATTGGATGTACTTGTTGACTACTCAACAGCGTCCAACCTAATCATCCTTGCGGGGAACTACTACGAAATTGACTTTCAATTTCTGTAGTTCTCCCAAAAATCCGTTCTTATCAAGCCAATTGCCCTCGCTCTTTGATTTCTAAGCTTGGGCTGCAGCTGTCCACTGGACAGTTTCACTAATAAGAATACCACTATAACGAAAGAGACATTTTTTCTCGCTACGCTCTCAATGATATTAGAGATTCTAAAATGCTAATTTTGATTTTGAATGAGCATTAATAAATATCAAGGTAATTATCAATTTCCCATTGTGAAACAAAGGTTGCGTATGATGCCCATTCTATACGTTTAGCTTCTAGGAAGTTGTAGTAAATATGATCACCAAGAGCTGCTCTCACAACATCATCTTCTTGTAAAGCTTTAAGTGCATTGTGTAACGTAGAAGGTAAATCAATAATACCTGCTTCTCTACGCTCTTCAGCAGACATCGCATAAATATTTGTTTCAATCGGAGCTGGTGCTTCAATTTTATTTTCAATACCATCAAGTCCAGCCTCTAAGAGAACCGCAAGGGCAAGATAGGGATTAGCCATTGGGTCAACCGAACGAAGCTCCAAACGCGTTCCCATTCCACGTGAAGCTGGAACACGAATCAGCGGTGAACGGTTACGACCAGCCCATGCAATGTAAACTGGCGCTTCAAAGCCTGGAACCAAACGCTTATATGAGTTTACAGTTGGATTAATGATAGCCGTATAGTTGTAGGCGTGTTTCATCAAACCACCTAGGAAATAATAAGCATCCTCTGACAATTGCATTCCGCGTGGATCTTCTGGATCAAAGAAGGCATTCTCTCCTTTATCATTAAAGAGAGACATGTTACAGTGCATCCCACTACCTGCAATACCATATTTCGGTTTCGCCATAAAGGTCGCATAGAGCCCATGTTTACGAGCAATGGTTTTAACAACGAGCTTGAAAATTTGGATGTTATCACAGGCTTTTAAGACATCTGCATATTTGAAATCAATCTCGTGCTGACCAACCGCCACTTCATGGTGGCTCGCTTCCACTTCAAAGCCCATTTGCGTCAAGACATTCACGATTTCACGACGCGTATTATCTGCCAAGTCAGTCGGAGCAAGGTCAAAATAGCCACCTTTATCATTAACTTCAAGGGTTGGATTTCCTTGTTCGTCCAATTTGAAAAGGAAAAATTCTGGTTCTGGTCCAAGGTTAAATGACTTGTAGCCTACTTTTTCCATGTGACGCAAAGCCTTTTTAAGATTTCCACGAGGATCCCCAGCAAATGGCTCACCTTCAGCTGTATAGATGTCACAAATCAGACCTGCAACAGCCCCATTTTCATCTCCCCAAGGAAAAACTGTCCAAGTATCTAAATCAGGGTAAAGATACATGTCTGATTCGTTAATACGGACAAACCCTTCAATTGAGGAACCATCAAACATGGCTTTGTTTGATAACACTTTTTCCAACTGCTCTTCAGTCGCAGGAATTTCGACGTTTTTCATTACTCCAAGAATATCTGAAAACATCAAACGAAGGAAGGTGACATTTTTCTCTTTGACTTCACGACGGATGTCAGCTGCTGTGATTGTCATTTAAATTCTCCATTTTAATAAATCTTGATGCGCTATAGGCGCATACCACCAAATTGCGTACTAGGAGCTCCGAATCCCGCTTGAGTACGAAGTTCATCCTGTAAAAGTCGTCGAACATCAGCGTCTGTTAGAGCTTTTTTCTGTTGACTCTTAGTTTTTCTAGCCTCGTACTCACGCTTAATCGCCGCCATGTTAAGTCCTTCAGACAAGAAATCCTTAATCTCTAAGAGACGATCCATGTCATTTAATGAATACATGCGCCGATTACCTTCAGTACGTTCAGGCAAAATTAAACCTTGATCTTCATAATAGCGAATTTGCCTCGCCGTTAAATCCGTTAATTTCATAACGGTTCCAATAGGAAACACTGCTAACGTTCGCCTTAGTTCTTTTTCTTTCACAAAAATACTCCTGTTACTCTTACATTATAGGGGTTAAAAAAATGTCTGTCAAGTATTTATGTCACATTTTGTGACATCATTTTGAATTATTTTCTTTTCTGGATTAAAGTTCGTATTTTGTCAACATCTGCATTGACCAAAATTGCAATAAAAACACCGATAAAGGTTTCAAAGACCCTGACAATTGCATACTGAATCGGGCCACCAGATGGAGTGGACAAGGTAATAATCAAAAGAGCAGATACACCACCAATAATCCCTGATTTATTATTCATTGCCACATTGGTCATAATCGTCAGCATGGTACAAATAGGCACAAAAATCAAGAAAACCCACGATTGTCCATGAAGAATTTGAGACACAACAAAGAAAGCCACCGCATAAAGACCTCCGATGGTATTTCCCAAAATACGAGAACTTCCAAAGTGTAAACTCTGCCCAAAATCCTCACGTAGGCTGAAAACTGCCGTCAGGGCCGCGATATTTGTCCCTTCCCAACCTAAAAATTGAAACAGTAAAATAACTAAAAAAACTGATATTCCTGTTTTCAAAGTCCTCATCCCCAAACGAAACTTTTTAGGGTCAAAACGATAATTTTTAAACATAAGATTATTTTAACATGAACGAGAAGATTTTTGGGATAAATATGTTAGATAAAATAAATTCAACCTCTTTCTCAAAACATCCCAAAATTATTGATACAGACATTTCATATTTTTTCTCCTTGCACAAACACACGCCCTGCACAGCATTAATTTTTCTTCTTTAAAAAGAACATCACATAGATAAACCGTAGCAATTGAATAATCAGAAAGAGTGTTATTGCCACCTGAGCAATTTGCTTTGCAAGTTGGTTAACAACCAAATGATTATATCCATCTACATTGACTTTATCTTCAAAAGTCATAATAATGACAAAAAGGTAGCAAATACAAAAAAATGAAACTAAGTGAAAAAAAGTTTGGCACAGATTTAAAGCACGATGATTCCACAAATTCAAACTGTAATAAGGTAATATCCACTGTAAGAGAGCCATTCCAAAGGTAACCAATACAATAACTAGAAACATCGTTGAAAGCCAATAGCTAGTAACAAAACCAACGCTATAACTGATTAAAACAAAAGATACACAGAACATTATCCTCTCAAAGACACCGGTCAATTGAAATATCTGTCGACTTCCTTTTAGCATCCAAAGAATTAAAGACACCATCACCGCAAGAATAAAATAGTTAATAATCAACATACTCAAATCTCTTTTCTCTTTGTTGTAAACAGTTATTATTTTTATAGCGCTCAAATATTACTAGTCTTATATTTTTATTGCAATACAGAATAGATAAATTAGAAATAGCACGTCTTGCCATCAGTATAACATAATTGTATAAACAAAGAGAGGCCGTAACCCCTCTTTAAATCTCCTATTTTTCAGCAAGATCTGCCAATCTGGTAATACTTTACACCTTGCCAGATTTTCTAGTTCGCTACGCGTCACAGAAACTCTACGCCATGCACAGAGGCTGGGCAAAAAGTCTAAAAATAGCAAATGACTTAGAGTAACGTCGTCAAAAAACGTTGATTCTAAGCCATTTTATTTTGTTCAATTTTTAACAGCAAGGCGGAAATTTGAGTCTTGCCCAACCTCTAGCCTTCATTTTTGAACGCAGTAGCTGAATAGCAGTTCACTTCATTTCATTTGTGACCAACCTATTCAGCCTTGCGGGGGTGCGTCTACGAAATCAAAGATTTCTGACTTACCGCCTATTTTTCAGTTAATGCTGCAAGTCCAGGGAGAACTTTATACCTTGCTAGATTTTCTAACTCGCACTGCTTCGTAGAAACTCTACGCGATGTACAGAAAAAAGAGACCTGCGTCTCTTTTTTCTAGCCTTCAAGGCCTATTTTTCTGTCAATGCAGAAAGACCTGGTAAAACTTTACCCTCTAACAATTCCATACTTGCGCCTCCGCCCGTACTAATCCATGAGAATTTGTCTGCACGACCAAGGTTGATAGCAGCTGCTGCTGAGTCACCACCACCGATGATTGATTTCACGCCTGGTTGTTTAACGATAGCATCCATCACACCGATTGTACCAGCTTGGAAGTCTGGGTTTTCAAAGACACCCATAGGACCGTTCCATACAACTGTTTTTGCACCAGTCAATGCTTCGTCAAATTTAGCGATAGATTTTGGACCGATGTCAAGACCAAGGAAGCCTTCAGAAACAGCTTCACCTTCAGTATCGCGAACAGTTGTGTAACCTGCGAATGAGTCAGCTTCTTTTGAGTCAACTGGCAGGACAAGTTTACCATTTGCTTTTTCAAGAAGTGCTTTCGCAACATCCAATTTGTCTTCTTCAACAAGTGAGTTAGCGATTTCGATACCTTGTGCTTTGTAGAAGGTGTAAGTCATACCACCACCGATAAGGACTTTATCAGCTTTTTCAAGAAGGTTTTCGATAACACCGATTTTATCTGAAACTTTTGAACCACCAAGGATAGCCACGAATGGACGTTCTGGAGTTTCAACAGCTTCTTGGATGTAAGCAATTTCGTTTTCAAGAAGGAAACCAGCAACTGCTTTTTCAACGTTTGCTGAGATACCAACGTTTGATGCGTGCGCACGGTGAGCAGTACCGAATGCATCGTTTACGAAGATACCATCACCAAGTGATGCCCAGTATTTACCAAGCTCTTCGTCATTTTTAGATTCTTTTTTGCCGTCAACATCTTCAAAACGAGTGTTTTCAACCAAGAGAACTTGCCCATCTTCAAGAGCGTCGATAGCTGCTTCTAATTCAGCACCACGAGTAGCTCCTGGGAAAGCAACCTCTTGACCAAGTTTAGCAGCCAAATCAGCAGCTACTGGTGCAAGTGATTTACCAGCTTTATCAGCTTCTTCTTTCACACGTCCAAGGTGTGAGAAGAGGATTGCACGACCACCTTGTTCGATGATGTATTTGATTGTTGGAAGTGCCGCAGAGATACGGTTATCGTTTGTGATAACACCATCTTTCAAAGGCACGTTAAAGTCAACACGGACAAGAACTTTTTTACCTTTAAGTTCTACGTCTTTAACAGTCAATTTAGCCATTAGTAAGCTCCTTAAATTTTTAGTTTACTCGTTCATTATATCACAAAATGTTCAAAACTGCTAACATTCTGCCACAGTTTCTCGCTTTTTCATTTCTTCTGATGATAACTGACAAACCCCTGTCTTTTTGGTAGAATAGATAAGCACTAAATTGCACAAGACTGTATTTCTTGAAAGCGAGGAAAAAATGACAGATTATCCTATTAAGTACCGTCTCATTAAGACGGAAAAGCACACGGGTGCTAGACTTGGTGAAATCATCACCCCACACGGTACCTTCCCTACGCCAATGTTCATGCCTGTTGGGACACAAGCCACGGTTAAAACGCAGAGCCCCGAGGAATTGAAAGAAATGGGATCAGGTATTATCCTTTCAAACACCTATCACCTTTGGCTGCGCCCTGGGGATGAATTGATTGCCCAAGCTGGCGGATTACACAAATTCATGAACTGGGACCAAGCCATCCTAACAGATAGTGGTGGTTTCCAAGTCTACTCACTTGCTGATAGCAGAAATATTACTGAAGAAGGGGTAACCTTTAAAAATCATCTAAACGGCTCAAAAATGTTCCTCTCTCCAGAGAAAGCGATCTCTATTCAAAACAACCTTGGTTCTGATATCATGATGAGTTTTGACGAGTGCCCTCAATTCTACCAACCTTACGACTACGTCAAAAAATCAATTGAGCGTACCAGTCGCTGGGCTGAGCGAGGCCTTAAGGCACACCGTCGTCCACACGATCAAGGCTTATTTGGTATCGTTCAGGGAGCCGGCTTTGAAGACCTTCGTCGCCAGTCAGCTGCTGACCTTGTCAGCATGGACTTCCCAGGTTACTCTATTGGGGGACTTGCTGTTGGCGAAACGCACGACGAAATGAATGCCGTTCTTGACTTCACCACACCACTACTTCCTGAAAATAAACCGCGTTATTTGATGGGAGTTGGGGCACCAGATAGTTTGATTGATGGTGTTATCCGTGGTGTTGACATGTTTGACTGTGTCTTACCAACGCGTATTGCTCGTAATGGTACTTGTATGACCTCATTCGGTCGCCTTGTGATCAAAAATGCTCAATTTGCAGAGGATTTCACGCCACTTGATCCAGAATGCGATTGCTACACTTGCAAAAACTACACACGCGCTTATATCCGTCACTTGTTGAAAGCCGACGAAACCTTCGGTATCCGTTTGACAAGTTACCACAACCTCTACTTCTTGGTTAACTTGATGAAAAAGGTTCGTCAAGCTATCATGGACGATAACCTTCTTGAATTCCGTCAAGATTTCATGGAGAAATACGGCTATAACCGTTCAAACCGTAATTTCTAAACAACGACGTTTGGGGCACTGCTTGTCTCAAACGTTTTTTAACACACTGTCATCACTACTACAGGAGGCTTTCATGACTCAAGACTATATTTCATACATTCGCTCCAAAGTTGGACACGATAAGATTTTCCTAACCTTTGCGGCTGGTATTCTCACGGATAACTGCGGAGCTATTTTGCTGCAAAAGCGTGGGGACAAGGGCACTTGGGGACTTCTTGGTGGCTGTATGGAGCTAGGTGAAAGTTCCGTCGATACGTTAATTAGGGAATTTAAAGAGGAATCTGGTATTGCTATTATTCCCAAACGCCTGCTCAATGTCTATACGAATTTTGAAGATTCTTACCCCAATGGCGATGTCGCTCAGACAGTCGGAATTGTTTATGAGGTTGAAGCCAAGGAACCTTACGACATTAGCACCTTTTCAAACCAAGAAACCTTAGAGCTCCGCTTTTTTACTCAGGAAGAAACCAAGCAGATCACTATCGTTAATACCCAACACCAACTGATTTTGGATGAGTATTTTGCCCAAATCTTCCAACTAGGAAACTAGGAGGTACTTATGACCAAAATAGAACTACTAGATTATCTCCATAACTACCTTTCTGATGGTCAAAGGCACACTGTCCGTATTTTCGGACATGGCGGAGCAGGTAAGTCCACTTTTGCTAAGAAATTGCTGGAGATACTGCCTAGCGATAAGGTAAATCTTCTTGAAACAGATCCCTATATCATCAACGGAGAACTCAGGCAGCTGGTTTCTCCAAAAGCCTTTCCCAATCAAAAAGTGACAGCTAGCATGCCTATATCTCACGAGCTTAATAGCCTAAAAAGAGACATCACAGCCTTACAAATGGGGATGGACATCTTAACCATTGATGAACCTTGGGCGCCTAGCCGTATCCTTAAAGGCAGTAAACCTATTCTCATTATCGAGGGAATGTCTGCCGGCTTTTTAGAATAAGACACTTTTTGACTTGAGCATCGCACTGGTAACAGACGAAGAGACTGAGCTAAATCGCCGTCTCGAACGTGACACCAAAGTCCGAGGCCGACAAACTGACTTTGTCTTACAAGCACATCTTGCCAGGCGCCAACAGTATGAAACTTATTACAAATCCCACGAAGACTCTGCGGATATTATCATGTCGCAAATCGAACAACAGACAATAGTTATATCCAAAAACTAACATTACCTCTGTATGCATCATTTTTCAGAGGTTTTCTTTTTGTTTTTGTTAACCGATATTTAAAATTAGGTTGACACGGAAGATAAAAACCTTTAAACTATGACTTATGGAGATTAAAGGACTTGATTTAGATTCAGCTGGGCGTTGTCGTCATTATCATACATCCTGTGATATAGTGGCATTAAAGTGTGCTACTTGTCAACATTACTACGCTTGTTATCATTGCCATGATAGTTTGGAAAATCATCATTTTCAAGCTTCCAATGTCACTAGTGGCAAGCCAATTCTGTGCGGTAACTGTATGACTTATTTAGATTTTATAGACTATCAAACCGGTAGTTGCCCCAACTGTCATCATCCTTTTAATCCAAATTGTAAAGCACATTATTCTATTTATTTTAAAGGAGTTTAGTTTTATGTCAACCAAAGTAAGAGATCTAGTTTACATCGCAATGATGGCTACTCTAATCATCATTCTGGGTAATATTCCTGGTATTCCATTAGGGTTCATTCCAGTACCTATTGTCCTACAAAACCTTGCTATTATGTTAGCAGGGGTTCTATTAGGTGCCAAACGCGGTACTCTCTCTGTCTTACTCTTTCTCCTCTTGGGGACGATCATTCCTGCTTTCTCTGGCGGCAGCAATACTATTCCAGTCCTTATGGGGCCAACAGCAGGTTATGTCGTCTCTTGGATTGGTGTCCCACTTTTAATCGGAACTGGATTGTCAAAACTTCCCACTAAGAATCCCATTCTAACATTTGTTATTATTTGTCTTGGTGGGGTTTTATTCGTTGATGTTTTGGGAGCAATCTGGCTGGCGCATATGACTGAAATGACCCTGGATGCTGCACTCTGGGCAAACCTAGCTTTCATCCCAGGAGACACCCTAAAAGCAATTGTCGCAACGCTTGTTGCTGTGAAATACAGCCACGTTGTCAAAAATAGCAATTCATAATCACTTGAATTTGTTGTAATACATCTCTGCTTTCAACTTGCCGTACTTGCAACTCATTCATTCGACGATATAATCATTAAAGGCACCGGTTTGTTAACCGAGTGCCTTTTTACTATTAACTAACTTGGTATTTTCCTTCTTTTAAGTCTTTTTCTAATTGTAATCGTTGGATTTTCATGGTTGCCGTACGTGGTAGCTCGTCATAATCAAGAAGAATCGGTGCATTCAAGAACGGAAGTTCTGATACTGCCTGCCACCAAGCATCCATATCCATTGCTCTGCCTTTTTCCAAAGCAATAAAGGGCTGAGGTTTACCATGTTGATCACGAACCAGTACAACCTCTGCTAAGAAAGTCAGTTTATCCAGTAACATATCTTCAAGTGCGAGGTTACTATCTATTTTATCAATGAGGTCAACCTGTCTGTCCTTAAGGAAAAGATGGCCATCTTCATCCATACAGCCATAGTCGCCACTATCCCACCAGTCTCCATAAACATTATCTTGGAAACGCTGGTCTTCTTTGAAATAGGTCAGCGCACGCCCTCTTGAAAAGAGTTGGATGTGCCCATCCTGACCAACCGGCAAAGAATTTCCCTTGTCATCAGTAATGCGCGCTTTGGTCAATTCTCCCAAGCCAACACCCATATCACGGGCATTTGAATGTTTCAAACTTTCT
The DNA here is from genome assembly GCF_003686955.1 of Streptococcus hillyeri. Taxonomy (GTDB): domain Bacteria; phylum Bacillota; class Bacilli; order Lactobacillales; family Streptococcaceae; genus Streptococcus; species Streptococcus hillyeri. The sequence goes on along the minus strand of NZ_RCVM01000006.1, from coordinate 2,735 downwards.
CTTGTATGAGGTTTTAAAATCATTGGTCCACACTCACTTTGACCGTAGATTTGAAGGAAAATGGCTTGCGCATTGTCAGACGCTTCTAGAAAAGCCAACATGGTCGCGTTGTTAATGGCATCAAAAGTTGAGTGATAATAATTTGTCTTTGCAAAAACTGCTGGATGTTCACGTGCGATTGTTGCCCACTGTACAAAATGATTTGGGTGAGTTTCAACAGCTTGGGGCTGGTACTTGAGAAAGAGACGTTCAACTGTTTCGCGGTCAGTATTTGCCAAAGGAAGAAGCGGGAAGCCCATAATCATCAAAGAGGACATTCCGATATTAAAACGTGAATGTACCGGTGAAATTTGAAAACCAACAATACGGCGTTCTGGCATATGATTTAGGATGGTTTTTTGATATTTTGTACGCCAGCCCATAGTATTTGCCGAGTGACAAATTAATTTAGGAATTCCAGTCGTCCCAGAAGTATGTGTGATATAAGCAATCTGATCATCTGGAAGCGGACTGAAAGATACTTCAAGAGCATCAGTTGTTAACAGTTTCTCAATTGAAATCTTATGAACATCAGAAATGTTTTCAACCTCAGCCACAACAGCTGCCGTCACATCATCAAAAATGATAAAGGGATTTTCTAGACGATCCGCAAAGACTGAAATAACTTGGCTGTTAAAGTGATAAGAAACCATAACCGGCACCGCACCAAGGTAAGTGACTGCAACAGCCAACATATAAGTGTCAAAAGCCTGACCTTTAAAAATAATCACCTTATCTGATTTTTTAATTCCAAGGTGCGCCAGCTGTTTTGCACGCCTAACGATGGCATCATGACTGGCAAGATAAGTCGTTTCTGTCCCCAATTCAGGAAAAGCTATTGCAGGTTGATCAAAAATGATTTCACAATCAGGATAAGCCTGACTAGCTTCTAGATAATTTTGATACAAATTCATGGAACGATAAGGAAATAATTCTGTCATTAGAGTACGCTTTCTTTATACTTTTTTCACAATTATAGCAAAAACTCACCCAGTTTTCTAGGTGAGTTTCTAAGATTATAAGCTGTTTAGCATGTTATCCAAATGTTTAATCGCTTTTTCACGACCAAGCAAGAAAATTGTATCTGGCAATTCTGGACCGTGCATTTCTCCTGAAACCGCAATACGGATTGGCATGAAGAGGTTTTTCCCTTTGATGCCTGTTTCTTTTTGAACAGCTTTGATTTGTGGGAAGATATTTTCTGTTACAAATTCCTCGTCAGATAGAGCTTCTAATTTAGCTTTAAAGGCTTCAAGAACTGTTGGAACAGTCTCACCTGCCATCACTTCTTTTTCTGCCTCAGTTAATTCTGGGAAATCAGCGAAGAAGAGATCTGTCAAACCAACAATTTCATCTGCTGATTTCAATTGTGGTTTATAAAGTTCAACTAATTTTTCAGCCTTGTCTGTCAAGCGACCTGCTGCTTCTAAGAAGGGTTTACAAAGGGCAAATACCGTTTCAAAATCAGCATTTTTAAGGTAGTCATTGCTCATCCAATCCAATTTCTTCTGGTCGAAAGCTGCTGGTGATTTAGACAAACGATTTTCATCAAAGAGCTCAATCAATTGCTCACGAGAGAAAATCTCATCTTCACCACCTGGGTTCCATCCAAGAAGGGCAATGAAGTTGAAGACCGCTTCCGGAAGGTAACCTTTTTTGCGATAATCTTCGATAAATTGAAGCGTATTAGTGTCACGTTTTGAGAGTTTTTTACCTGTCTCAGAATTGATGATGAGGGTCATGTGACCAAATTCTGGCGCTTCCCAACCAAGAGCTTCGTACACCATCAATTGTTTTGGCGTGTTAGCAATATGGTCATCACCACGGATAACGTGTGAAATACGCATGTCATGGTCATCGATCACCACAGCAAAGTTATAAGTTGGGTAACCATCTTTTTTCTGGATAACCCAGTCACCACCGATATTGCCCCCCTCAAAAGTGATTTCACCTTTGACCATGTCATTCCATTTGTAGATACCAGCTTCATTGACAGCCAAACGAACTGTTGGAATCACACCTGCTGCCTCACGCTCTGCGATGTAGGCTGCTTTTTCTTCTTCAGACATGCCAAGGTATTCATTGATATAGCGCGGTGTTTCACCTGCTGCCTCTTGGCGCTCACGCTCAGCGGCTAATTCTTCTTCTGTCACATAAGACTTGTAAGCCTTGCCTTCTGCTAAGAGTTGGTCAATATATTTTTGATAAAGCTCCAAGCGTTCTGACTGGCGATAGTTTTCATGCGTTTCTGGACTTTCATCCCAATCAATCCCTAACCAGCGTAGGTTTTCAAGTTGCGAACGCTCACCATCTTCAACATGGCGCTTACGGTCCGTATCCTCAATACGAATAAGGAAAGTTCCGCCATGATGACGCGCATAAAGGTAGTTAAAAAGGGCAGTACGGGCATTCCCGATGTGCAATAGTCCAGTTGGACTTGGGGCATAACGTACACGAATTTCGTTAGACATTGTTTTCTCCTGTATAGTTTTCAATCTTTAATATTATAGCATATTCCGACACTTTGGGTGAATTATTTTATATAGAAAACGCATTTGAAACATGGAAAGGTAATTTCCCAAAGTAATTTCCACTTTAGCTTTCGAAGTGGAAATTAGTCTAAAACGGATTTTTATGGTGGAATTAAGTCTGAGACGTTTGTGTTAGAAATGAGTCCTTACTATGACAAAATATAA
>NZ_RCVM01000069.1 GCF_003686955.1 Streptococcus hillyeri | reverse complement strand
CACCCACACTACTAAAAAACCTGCTATAACATAAGGCCCCTCTTGCCCTTCCAATCTGATGCTAATTCCTTAGAAAGGCCTTTCACAACTTAGTTCCCAAGTCACTATCCTAAGTCCCCATTTTAACTCTCATTTTATGTATTTATTGTCTGTTTCAACAAAAACCTAAGTTCAATGAGAACTGAGACCTCCTCTTCTTTACTCACTGCTCAATTCTGTGCCTGGAAAGTGAATGAATGAATTAGCGAAGCCCCATCCTTCATACTGCTTTAAAAGAGGAGGCATCTAAAATTTTAAATGATTCACTGGCTTCCCTTCCTTTTTCTAAGTTCAAGTTCCTCAGGATAACACGGGGTTTTTTGTACCCTTTTCCCTCAAACTTTATAGTCAGGTAATACTG
>NZ_RCVM01000068.1 GCF_003686955.1 Streptococcus hillyeri | reverse complement strand
GAGCATATTACTGTGTCAGGAATTGTTTGAAGTCCTACACATGCATGATCATATTTAGTCCATGAAATAGGCTGTCGGACAACACATGTTTAGCGCTCACAGTTTGCCTATGAAATGAAGGAAGTTTGAAGAGCCAATCATTTGCCCAAGCGCAACATCTGGAGCTCTGATTTGAGCTTCTGGGCCCCCTCTCAGCTACCAAGAGTGGATAAAAGGGAAGCTTACAAAGATCCATATAATCAGACAAATCACTGTTTTCTCAATGGGTCGAAATATGACAATTTAATGCAAAATTGTTTGTGGAGACATTAAGGGTCTATGTGGACGTGGAATCAGAGCTTTTCAAATATTTTCCTGAGCCAGCCAGTAGCTCTTTAATGAACAAAGTAGAGAAATATCT
>NZ_RCVM01000067.1 GCF_003686955.1 Streptococcus hillyeri | reverse complement strand
CTGGTATTTTCTGCAATCATTACGAGCGACGAAGTCGCCACAACTAGCACTTTCCGCAGTGGTGATAGAGAGTGGGACAGAAGTCATGATTTCGAAGAAATTGACTTCGTCGTCCCACCTCCGCACAGTTGATTAGGATGGCCGCTAACGATTGCGTGGTAGTAAAATAGTCCAGTGGACTATTTTAGGTGGACACTTGAAAATGAAGAAGTGTCCAGTTGCAGACCTCCAATCAACCACTGCGTCAATCTGTTATTACCATAAAAAATAGAAGGTTGAGATATTTATGTCCCAACCTCGTGGGGCTGAAATTGTCCAGTGGACAGTTTCAGCCTGAGCTTAGAAACCAGAGAGCGAAGGAGACCTAGGCTTGCCAAGAAGGAATGGAACTCTGTAGGAGGGGAGGTT
>NZ_RCVM01000066.1 GCF_003686955.1 Streptococcus hillyeri | reverse complement strand
ATCTATAACATCATGAGTATCATTATCTATAAAAATGAAACTCATTGATCCAGTTACATTTTTAACGCTTTTAAATTCATCCATAGCGATGTGTTCTGGCAAACAATTAAAGGGTTTAATTCGTAATGAATTAGCCGCTTTAGTTCTAATACGACTTACAGTAGATGGAGAGATACAGTTATCTTCTGCAGTATCAATCTCTGTTTTAACTTTAGTAGCTTCTTCTATAACTTTTTGAGTAACACATCTTGAGATAAAACACGACTCATCAACAATTGACGTTTTAGCAGTAAAAGTGCCATTGCATTCTAAGCATTTAAAACGTTGTTTAGCTAAGTTGAGGTATGTGTTATACCCTTGAGTTTTAAGTAAAGTAATACGAGAAACACGCTTACCATGTTTATGAATTTGTCC
>NZ_RCVM01000065.1 GCF_003686955.1 Streptococcus hillyeri | reverse complement strand
GTGCAGAGCCTGGGAGGGACGCATCTGGGCAGCCTGCCCAGCCCCTTGCTCGGGTAGCATCAGGGTGCCAATGGGCTCAGAGGCACTGGGCCGTGACGGTCCCCCCAGGAGGAGCGTGTGCCTGGCGGGCTGGGGCTGCCCGCCTTGGGAGCCTCTGCCCTCTGGAGGAGGCAGGGGCTATATCTAAAGAGAAGTTGAGGCTTCTTCCAAGCCCCTCAGCTCTTAAGAGACCTGGTCAACTCTGCCCCGGGCCTGCAGCCACACAGCGTGTGCAGGGGGTGTGTCCTGAGATGTGCCCGTCTTTCCAAATTGGGCTCTGGACTCTATGGGGTCTGGTGTCCGGCCTCCAGATGGCCTGACCTGTGCTCTCCAACTCCCAAGGTGGGATTGGTACTCCAAACGGGGACAGGGGCTGATG
>NZ_RCVM01000064.1 GCF_003686955.1 Streptococcus hillyeri | reverse complement strand
CCCCTGAGAAGGATAAATCGGATTAACGTATGAATATTAATATTGAATACCTGAATGGAAATAAGACTATTGGTTTATTTTTTTTAAGAAGTGAAGCGGTGATTCCTGACAGGTTTAAAAACCTTATTTTGCTTATTGATGGATTAAGTTTTGGCACATTTGGTTTTCATCCGCACGAAGGTTTTGAGGATGAATTAATTTTATATATTCAGAAAACAAACGAGAGGGTAAAAACTCTTTTTGTGAAAATAGATTTAAACGGTATCAAGTTTGGATTTTTAAGAACGCATTCTTAGTTCTGGAAAAGAGCCAGCGGCAGGCTGAGGTGATAGGTACGAGATTGCATGCAATCTCTAGTGCTCTGTCTATCCTGCATTATCCTCAGCATTATCCTCAGCATTATCCTCAGCCTTGCCAACTC
>NZ_RCVM01000063.1 GCF_003686955.1 Streptococcus hillyeri | reverse complement strand
ATACATAAGAGCAGAGATGATAGAGGTATTAAGTTCAGACTATATTTTATTAGCGAGAGCTAAAGGTAATTCGACAATGCGTGTACTTTTTGGACATGCACTTAGAAATGCTTTAATTCCAATTATTACAATTATCGTTCCCATGTTAGCAAGTATTTTAACAGGCACTTTAACAATTGAAAATATTTTTGGGGTTCCTGGATTAGGGGATCAATTCGTACGTTCAATTACAACAAATGATTTCTCAGTAATCATGGCAATCACACTATTATTTAGCACACTGTTTATCGTTTCTATTTTTATTGTAGATATTTTGTACGGTGTGATAGATCCACGAATTCGTGTTCAAGGAGGTAAAAAATAATGGCTGAAAATAAAAACAATTTGTCGATTAACGACGATCATTCTAATGCAGCTATGACG
>NZ_RCVM01000062.1 GCF_003686955.1 Streptococcus hillyeri | reverse complement strand
ACTCTCATTAAAAGTTTGAGTTCTTAACTCACTGTTTTGTCATCGCTGACTTATTGTTTTTCTTGACAGGTTATTTTCATAACCCGCACTTGCTTCGTCTTGTTCAGTTTTCAATGGACTTCTCCTATGAGACAACTTCTATATTCTAGCAAATCTTTAGTAACTTGTCAACTACTTTTTTAAAGTTTTTTTCAAGTCATCTTTGCCAGCGTCCCTCGCGAGACAACTTATATATCTTACCAAATCTTCCCTAAATCTGTCAACTACTTTTTCAAACTTTTTTTCTTTTTTCTAAAAAGGTAATTTCCCAAAGTAATTTCCACTTTAGCTTTCGAAGCGGAAGTTAGTCTAAAACGGATTTTTATGGTGGAATTAAGTCTGAGACGTTTGCGTTAGAAATGAGTCCTTACTATGACAAAATATA
>NZ_RCVM01000061.1 GCF_003686955.1 Streptococcus hillyeri | reverse complement strand
CATTACATTCATTGATACAAAGGAGTGGGCAATACAATTTTTATTTAACTACATAAAAAGTATAGATTTAAAACCACCTATTCAGACTGGTACATTTACTCACATACATAGATGATCCTATAATTTATTTGGAAGATTAGGCATTACTAAATTTTAGTGATAGCCATTTCCTCCTGCCTACCACATATCTGGCCTGTCTCCACATTAAGGTAATGTAGGCCAAATTCTTTCATTCATTCACCATATGGTCGTTAAGTGTAAGGCACTATGTTAAGCAGCTCTGTAAGGGATACAGAAGTTTTAGTAAGATACACATCTTATACCCGACGCATAGTCTCTAATGTGGATTGTAATACAGGAACCCAAACAACTAATACATTGCCAAGATGTCCGGATAAAATTCAAGAGGAAAAGAAGAAACTGAGATTACTTC
>NZ_RCVM01000060.1 GCF_003686955.1 Streptococcus hillyeri | reverse complement strand
TGGATATAGTGGGAGGTATGACTGGCCTCTTGGATGTGGGGAAGTAGAGGAGATTGGGGAGGGGTTGGCATGATGGAAGTGGTAGGTGGGAAGAAGTGGGAGTCATGGCTGTGTAGATAGAGACACTGGAGGGAGAAAGTGTTTGTCAGGGTTGGGGAAAGAAGGTAGTTCAGGAGAGGAAGTGGGAGATGAGTTTGATGTGATGGCTTGTTGGAGCAGAGGAGATGGGAGGCAGGTCAGTGTTGATGTTGATGGTGGAGGGTAGTATGTGGGATCCAGAGTTTGGTATGATGGTTTTCATGGAAGGTAGTATGTGCAAGGTGAGGTTGGGTTAATGGGGGTTTTGGAAGAGAGGTAGTGTTTGTCATGGTTGGGGTGATGAAGGCAGTTGAAGAGTAGAGATGGGAAACATGTGGTGTTTGGAGGTGGTGAAG
>NZ_RCVM01000005.1 GCF_003686955.1 Streptococcus hillyeri | reverse complement strand
GCAATAAAATCAACCATTATAAAAACCAGTGGAACTTACCCTGACACGGATTTCCACTGGTTGTTAGAGGTTTTATCAGATTAACTTCCACTTTAACAGACGGTGGAAGTTAGTTTGGGAATTTAGCTGAAACATGGAAATACAGAAAAACCTCAGTCATACCATCTGAGGTTAGTTCTCTAAACGACAACTGTGATGCCTTGTCTGATTTTAGCAAACAAGCAAACCAACCTGACCACGTTAACTTATCAGGTTGCTGCAGCAAACGCCTTAATCGCTATTAAACAGCCTTAACAGTCACTTCAATATTTCCTTTGGTAGCACGTGAATACGGACAAACTTGGTGTGCTTCTTCAAGATAAGCTTGCGCTTCTTCTAAGCTAACACCTTCAATGTGTCCTTCAAGTTCAACACCAAGCTGAACGTCTGGAACATTGCTGACGCTAAGGTTAAAGAGCGATACTGTTGCTGTAATCGTTGCTTCAGCTGTTACACCATGACTAGATAGGACATAGCTAAGAGCACTGTTAAAGCAGGCGCTGTAACCCGCAGCAAATAGCTGTTCTGGGTTTGTAGCACCTTCCACACGTTGTCCTGGTTGAACAATCTGTAATTGGAAACTATTATCTGGAGAATGTACTTCACCTGTACGTCCGCCAGTGTTAATCATTTTTGTTGAATAGATTTTTTTCATCCTCAATTCTCCTTTATCTTATGATGTCATTACTATACTACTTTCTCCACGAATCTTCAACGAAAAAAATTGACATAAAAAGAGAGGCTGGGATATTTCTCCCAACCTCCTGCGAAACATTATTCTTCTGTTTCTTCTTCGTCTGAAAACTCATCATCTTCTTCGTTGATGTTAACATCTTCATCCAAGTCTTCGTCTGGGATGATTTCATTTAACTCTGAGTCATATGAGTCCACTTCTGATTTTTCATCATCTGGGTTATCCTCGTCGTACTCAAGACTATCACGTTCAGGACGATAATCTTCATCTTCTGGATCATCATCAGAGTAATCAATAGCATCTTCATCACCGTCCATGAAGGCATTAACACGTTTTCTCTTGCGTTTTGGTGCATCTTCATCATCTTCTTCAAGACTAATGATTTCTTCATCGATTTCATCAATGGCGTACCATGAACGAAGGCCCCATTTATTTTCACCAAGTGGGATAAAGCTACCATCAGTATTTAAGTCTGAATAGAAAAATGGCAGTGCTTCACGAATAGCAGCATCTGATTTTTCTAAATAGTTTTGGATGGCATTAACCAAGTCATTGAAGTACATCTCGTCTCCACGACCACGTGTTTCTAAAATCGCACGCGCCACTTCAATCATTGACAATTCACTTTTTTCTTGTCCAGCAAATACATCTAATTCCAAAGGTATTCTCCTTTTTAAGAGACAAAGCACAGTCTATCCCTAATTTAATATTCCTTATTATTTTACGCTAAAAAATCCTATTCGTCAAAGAATTTTTATAGGAAACTAACTAGAAGCGATTAATACGCTCCATCACACACTTAAAAGTAACTCCCCCACAATTTGAGAAACTCAGATTTTAGGTGATAAAACGTTTATCCAGCTAGGCTATGTTAAACACAAACTACAATTTCGAAAGAGCATCCTTTTAACTAGTATACTTTTCGAACTCTACTTAATTTAGTTATGTATTGAACTCGCCTACGACACTTGGCAAAAAAGAAAAGCACTCATCAACTAGAGTGCCTAACTGAACCCAACCTAAAATCCTAGTGAGTCATCCAGTCTATTCCGAGAAAGTAAAAAGACATCTCCTGAAGCAGAGATGCCTAATTGAACTCACCTACGACACTTGGCAAAAAGATAAAGACCTCCTAGACGCTTTGCGTCTTCGTCAGCTTTCCTATTTTGCTGTGTGTCGCTTAACGGCTCCGTATCTTGATTAACGACGAAGACCAAGTGAAGCGATCAATTCGCGGTAACGGTTAACGTCTGTACGGCGAAGGTAAGCCAAAAGGTTACGACGGTGACCGATTTTTTTCATCAAACCACGGTAAGTAGCGTGGTCTTTTTTGTGTTGTTTGATGTGGTCGTTAAGGTGGTTGATTTCCCAAGTAAGGACAGCAACTTGAACCTCTACTGAACCTGTGTCACCTTCGTGACGTGCATATTGTGCAATGATTTCATTTTTTTTCTCTTTTGAGATTGCCATGATGTTTCTCCTTTTTATTTGGCTTCATCCGAGTGGCAGGTTGGCATTCCTACAACCAAGAAGAAGTTATTTGTCTTATAGACCTCTATATTTTAGCAAAATGGCTGAGCTTCGTCAACTGATAGTTTTGGAAAAACTGGTAGGGTAGCTCTGCTATTTCCCAAAGAAAAAGGAGCCAATGGCTCCAAAATTCATTAACGTTTGTCTTTTAGAACGACATTCAAAATGAGGGCTGCAAGGGTACCTGTTGAAATACCTGATGATAAAACCATCTGGATAGGCGTTGGCAGGTTTGCTAAGAGTTCTGGACGAACAGTCACGCCGATACCAAGCGCAAAGGCAACTGAGATAATAAGGAGTTCTCGGTCACCAATCTTGATCGTTGCTAGGGTTTTAATCCCTTGAGCGGCAACAAGTCCAAACATGATAACCCCTACACCACCAAGGACTGGCTGAGGCATAATTGAAATCAGAGCAGATAGTTTTGGAAAGACACCAAGAACAGCAAGGATAATCCCAGCAATCACCATAACATGGCGGCTAGCAACCTTCGTCAAGGTAATCAAACCAACGTTTTGTGAGAAAGCCGTATTAGGTCCAGCTCCGAAGACACCAGCAATAAGAGAACCTACACCATCAGCTAAGACACCGTTTGCAGCACGGTCGCTCGAAATCTTAACATTTGACGCCTCACCAATAGCCATCATAATCCCAACAGTACCGATAAGTGAAACGATATAGGCTGGGATGAATGACAAGATTGATGAAAAATCAAAAGTCACACCATAACGAAGCACATTTGGAATCGCAAACCATGAGGCATCTGCCACAGCTGACAAATCAACCTTGCCAAGAGCGATACAGAGAACATAGCCAAAAATCATTCCTATGAAAACAGAAGCTGTTGACCACATCCCTTTACCATAATGATTTAAGGCAAGGGTAAATACCATAACCGCAAAAGCGATGGCTACATTTTGAACTGAACCGTAATCTGCTGCTCCTGAACCTCCCGCTGCCCAGTCCATGCTGACAGGCAAAAGGGTAATCCCAATAAGAGAGACAACGGTACCTGTAATCAACGGTGGGAAAAATTTCATCAACGGTTTGATAAAGCGACTGAGAACAATTTCTACCAAAGAACCTGCAATGGTCGCACCAACAATTCCTGCAATCCCAAACTTAGCACCAACGCTAATAGCAGGATTCGCAAAAGTAAAGTCAGTTCCCATCATTCCTGACACACGAGAGCCGATTGGTCCCAATCCTTTAGACTGTAAGATAGTTGTTAAACCTGCTACAAAAATAGTTGCAGATACCATGACAGCAGTATCCTCAACAGATAACCCAATAGCACCAGCAACAACAAGCGGTACCGCAATGATACCTGCAAAAGCTGCTAGGATATGTTGGAGTGCTAGAACTACCGATACACCAAGCGGCGGACGATCTTCAATGTTATAGAGCATTTCATCATGTGTTTCTTCCACATGTCCGTGGTCAATAAGAACTTTATCTTGAGACATAATACACCTTTTCATTAATTTTTAGACTACAGTATAACAAAACTAGAAAACATTAGCAACATTTCTGAACTATTTTATCAAAAAAACTTAAATCGTTCGCTTATCCATCTTTGCTTTTATTATCTCTTTTTTTGTGATAGAATGAATAAGAAATTGTTAGAACGGAAAGGATTAAGAGCCAGAAACAGTTATCTCTTCAACTTTTTTCTAGTCAATACGAAAGGATGACAGGCTCTAGGTATTTATTATGACTGCACAAGATAAATTAATCAAAGCTAGTCACTTGATTAACATGGATGATATTATTCGCGAAGGTCATCCGACACTTCGTGAAAAAGCTGCTGAAGTTGCTCTGCCATTAAGCGATGAGGACATTATTCTTGGCGAAAAAATGATGCAATTTTTGAAAAACTCCCAAGACCCAGTGACCGCTGAAAAGATGGGACTACGTGGTGGGGTTGGCCTTGCTGCTCCACAATTAGATGTGTCAAAACGCATTATTGCTTGCCTTGTCCCAAATCCAGAGGATGAAGAGGGCAATCCTCCGACAGAAGCCTACAGTTTACAAGCGATTATGTACAACCCTAAAATTGTCGCACATTCTGTCCAACAAGCTGCGCTGGCTGACGGAGAAGGCTGCCTATCTGTCGATCGCGTTGTTGAAGGTTACGTCCCTCGTCACGCTCGTATTACTGTCGAATACCTTGATAAAAACGGCGAAAAACACAAGGTCAAGTTCAAAGGCTACAACGCCATTGTTGTTCAGCATGAAATCGACCACCTCAACGGTGTCATGTTCTATGACCGCATCAACATTGCTGAACCTTTTAAAATCGAAGATGGTGTGATTATTTTAGACTAAGCGACTAAAGATAACAAAAAAGCTGGAAGCCCAGCTTTTTTTATTATTCCATAGAATGTAATAAATTTTTCAATAAATCCATTTGGTCATCTGCAATTGCTGATAAGCGAGGCTTTTTCAAGTCAATTTGTGCAGATAATTTATCTAAGTCAGATTTCACAGTGTTGACACGTTGTTCTAATTCACGCGCAGAGACGCGCAAACAACCTTGTGCAAAAATGGTCCACTGTTCATTGAGGTCGCTGGTTGCTACTTCTACCAAATTTAATGATGTGTTTAGCTCAGCCGCCATACGTTCGATGTAATCATCTGCAGTCTCATTTTCTTCGGTAAAAATGACTTCTACCTTGTACTGATCGTAGCGTTGTCGATTTCCTGGAACATACTGAGCGTCAAAGACACAGGTTATCTCAATCTGTTCAAAATTAGCATAGTTATTGAGTTTGCGCAATAAAATGTTTCGCGCTTCATCTAATTGATTGGTTTTGAATGCCTGCTTGGTCTCTTGCCAGAAGGCAATCATGTTATAACCATCAACTAGCATGAGTTTCTTTTTCATGGATTGCCTCCTCTGTTGCCCCTATTGTTTATTTCTAAACACCTCATACATGAGAATGGCTGCCGCTACACTAGCATTTAAGCTCTGCACATGCCCATCCATAGGAATAGTAATCATCTCATCCACTTGTTTTTTGATGTTAGCTGAAATGCCTTTACCTTCGTTGCCGATGATAAGAGCCAGCTTGCCAGCAGTATTCCATTTGTGGCTTGGAGTACCGTTCATGTCCGTTCCAAAAATCCAGAAACCTGCTGCTTTTAATTTATCCAAGGTTTGACTGAGATTGGTCACACGGGCAATCGGAACATGTTCCACAGCACCTGTTGAGGTTTTAGCAACAACTGGTGTTACACCAACGGCACGGTGTTTTGGAATAATCACGCCTGCTACTTTTGTAGCGTCAGCTGTTCGCAAGATTGACCCCAAATTATGTGGGTCTGTCAGTCCGTCCAAAATAAGAATGAGGGGATTTTCTTCCTGCTCTGCTTTTTCCATAATCGCAGATAATTCGGCATAAGCGAACTCCGATACACGCAAGACAAAGCCTTGGTGGATACCGTTGTTGGCCATCTCATTCAAGGTCTTTTTGGGTGTCCAAGAAATCGAAACCTTCTTTTCAGTGGCTAGGTTTTTGATTTTATCCACATTTTTGCCACGAAGGTCATCTTGGATATAGAGTTTATTACCTGTATTGGCTTGCAGGCTTTCAGTGACGGCATGTACGCCGTAGACGATATCTGTCACTTCTTCTTGTTTTCTTTCTTTCATGTCTTCATTATAGCACGAAACTCAGCTAGGAGGTCATTTTTTATCCCTTTTCATAAATTTTGATTTTGGACAAGTCAGAGCAAATAAAAAACGACGCTAACACTAGAAAATACCTTCTAAAGTGTTAAGCATTCGTTTCTTTTTTATCTCAATAACAGCTAGAGCTTGCTAATCTGTTCTCTATAAATTATCGTTTTTTGAAAAAATAGGTCAATCCTGCTAGTAATCCGACAGCACCGATTCCCATTACTGCTATAACTACCTTAGAAAACCCTGAGTCTTTGGGAGCTTGCGACAGCTGATTTGATGAACTAAGAGTTGCTTTTTGAGTTACAGCAGTTTGTTTTGCACCATTCACCTTTGTCGTGTCTAGTTTTTCGTCACTTTTGACAGAAGAAACAGTAGGTTTCTCTTGAGTTTTTGGCTTCTCTTCACCTTCTACTGTCGGTGATTGATTGGCTTGCTGAGGTGCATTTTTCTGAGTTATTTTCTCTTGAGAAACCTTTTCTGTATTTTGATTTTTTTCTGGTGTTCCTGTTTCATTAGGTTGCTGGATGTAGATGCTCTTAGAATAGCCTGAGTGGGTAACTGATCCATCTGGAAGAGTAACCGTCACATAGTACCCTTCTTCTTGCAATCCTGCCAAACTAAACCAGCAAGTGAATTTTTGTTGTCCTTTAGGAACGGTATAATCTAACGTATTCAACTCTTTCCCTACAATATTTCTCAACTCAACTGTGACAACCTTGGCTTCCTCAAATTTCTTAGGCAGGGTTATCGCAAGGTCAATAGCTGTCTGATCAGAGCGCAGAGTGGCACTTGTAGGAATACCTAAACTATATTGCAATTCTGTCGTTTGCTCTACTACTTGATTAGGAGTTTCCTCTGCCATAGCCACTTGTTGTCCTGATAATCCTAGTAGTGCACCCCCTAAAAGGACTGCTGATGATAAACGTTTATAAGTCATTTCTTTTCTCCTCAACATATAAAATCGGAACTCTCTGTCCCTCTTATCTAACTATTCGTAAGAAAACAAAAAAAGAATTGAGCATTTCAATTCTTTTTTACTTTATGTTGATATTCTTTTACAGCAATACCTTGACTTCGTAGATAGTCAGTTGCTTCTGGAGAAAAATAATTCACTGCTTGAGCATCAATTTCAACTAACTGTTTAAATTGACCAAGTTCTCTTGGAGAGATTTCTGAGATATCGAACTCATCTCCCTCACCATCGCCGTAAGGCATTAGCTGTAAATAAATGTCATTACCACCATCTAAATAGAGCTTTTTAACATATTTTGCTAATCGTTTGGGAATTTTGAAAGCCTCAAAATAGTTCTTAACTTCTGGTGCCACACCATCGTAGGTCGCTTCGAAATCAACAGGAACTTGTTTGGCATACTCGTAGACATCAAACTTCGGTGTCAGAACTTCCTGTTCATACATGAGCTCTTGGATAATTACTAACTTAAAATTAAAGTTATCAAATTCAAGATAATCTTCCTGACCTCTCAACAAATTTTTGAAAAAAGAAATCACTGATTTTCCTCCTCAATAGTCTTGATACACCACCCAATCAGCTCTTCCATGCGCTCAATTTGCTCGGTCATGTGAAGGTAGCCAAGAACCGCTTCAAAACCTGTGGACATCTTGTAAGTGATGATATCCGTATTCTTAGCCTTGGTATGGGTTGAGGCATTGCGGCCACGCTTGTAGATTTCTTCTTCTTTTTCGGTCAATAGCTGCGCTTCTAACATTTTCGTAATCAGACTTGCCTGTGCTTTTGCAGACACATATTTTGTCGCTAAGCGGTGCAGCTGATTGGGCTTGGTCTGACCTGTAAAAATCAAGTGACGGCGAATATACATGGAATACACCGCGTCCCCTTCAAATGCGAGCGCTATGCCATTGATCAAATTGACATCAAGATTAGTCACGCGTCCACCTCACACCATCCTTGGTATCAAGCAACTTAATCCCCTGCGCTGCCAATTCATCACGGATACGGTCAGCTGTCGCAAAATCACGATTGGCACGCGCTGCTTGGCGTTCCTCAATCAAGCGCTCAATGTCAGCATCCAAAACTTCTTCCTTAAAGACAATCCCAAAGACCTCTAACATCTTGGTCAATGCCGCTTTAACTGTTTCATCATAGTTGCCTGAGTTAATCCACTTGGCCATTTCAAAAATCACTGTAATCCCGTTTGCTGTGTTGAAATCTTCATCCATAGCATCAGTGAATTTTGTTACAAAATCAGTTAGTTCATCAGCATTCACTTGACCTGTGAAAGGTTGTTCATAAGTGTTTTTCAGGTATTTCAGATTGGTCTGAGCATCATGGATGGCCTTTTCGGTAAAATTAATTGGTTTGCGGTATTGTTGCGTCGCAAGGAAGAAACGTAGAACCTGTCCATCAACGGTTTTGAGGGCATCGTGAACGGTAATGAAGTTACCAAGGGATTTTGACATTTTTTCATTGTCCACATTGACAAAGCCGTTATGCATCCAGTAGTTGACGAATTTATGACCCGTTTTGGCTTCTGATTGCGCAATTTCATTGGTGTGGTGTGGGAATTCAAGGTCGGCGCCGCCACCATGAATATCAATGGTATCGCCTAAAATTTCAGTTGCCATGACTGAACACTCGATGTGCCAGCCTGGACGACCAGCTCCCCAAGGGCTCTCCCAAGACACTTCGCCTGCCTTAGCCGATTTCCAAAGGGCAAAATCCACAGGATTTTCCTTGCGAGCAGTTTCTTCGTCTGTACGCCCACTGGCTCCTAAAACCAAATCATCGAGGGTTTTATTGGCTAACTTAGCGTAATCCACAGATTTTTCCACACGGAAATAGACATCCCCTTCTGACTCATAAGCGAAGCCTTTTTCTACAAGGTCAACTACAAAAGCAATAATCTCATCCATATAGTCAATGACACGAGGATTTTTTGTCGCCGGCTTGATACCAAGCGCTGCCGTGTCTTCCATAAAAGCCGCAATGTGCTTGTCTGAAAAATCCTTGGTGGTCATAGCTTCTGCGGCCGCACCCTTGATAATCTTATCGTCCACATCCGTAAAGTTAGAAATGTAAGTCACGTCATAACCACGGTACTCCAAATAACGACGGATGGTATCAAAAGCTACCGCACTCCGCCCATTTCCCACGTGAATGTAATTATAAACTGTGGGACCGCAGACATACATCTTAACCTTGCCCTCTTCCAAAGGCACAAACTCACGCAAGCTACGGGTCATAGTATCATAAATCTTAATCGTCATACTCATACTCTCTTCTTTTCTAATGCTTTCATTATACCACAAAGACACCCTCGCACAAAAATACGAGGGTGAATCTTTCTTATACTCATCCAAAATCAAAATTAGCATTTTAGAACCTCTAATACTTTTGATGGACTACCGAACGAAGTGAGGTTAACATGTTTCTTTCGCTATAGTGGTATTCTTATTAGTGAAACTGTCCAGTGGACAGCTTCAGCCTGAGCTTAGAAATCAAAAAGCGAGGGTAATTTGCTTGCTAAGAACGTTTTTTGGGGAAAACTACAAATTGAGAATCAATTTCGTAGTAGTTCCCCCGCAAGGATGATTAGGTTGGACGCTGTCGAGTAGTCGACAAGTACATCCAATCATCTACTGCGAAAAGTAGGCTCAAATCTAGCAATGAAACTCCGTAGGAGGTTTTGATGTTGACTTTGTCAACTCTATTTCCCACCTCCAAAGGTCTCCCAGACCTTTGGAGCGTCCGCACATTTAAGAAAGAAACAAAAAGTAATTTTTGATTTTTGTTAAGTATTAAAGTCAATTAGTTTTTATTTAGTATTTTTGTTAGCACTTCTCCTAATGTGGTGTGGGGCGGAAGCGACCTCCTACAGAGTTCCATTCCTTCTTGGCAAGCCTAGGTCTTGCCAACCCCTTCACACTAAAACTTATTAGTTTTAGTGTTATCACCACTGCGGAAAGTGCTAGTTGTGGCGACTTCGTCGCTCGTAATGATTGCAGAAAATACCAGCAATAAAATATTATAAAACAACCATATATTGAAGAAGAATTCATTGTGACTGAGACAATTTATCTTAAACGAGTTTACTATTTTAAAGATAAAACACTATAATATTAAAATGGCACTACCCATACAATGGATAATGGATTACTAAAAATATTATAAAGCTCCCATAATCTGATGTGGCCGGTATAGTTCATCCAAGTAAGCAATATCTTCATCTGTTAATGCTACTTCAAATGCTCCCATAAAATCATCTAAATATTTTTCCTTTGTTACACCAACAATAGGGGAATCTATCCCTTTCTTCCATAGCCATGCAAGTGCTACTTGAGAACGGGTAATCCCATATTTTTCTGAAATTTCTGCCACTCTCATTACAATTGCTTTGTCCTGCTCCATCGTACTATCATATTTTGAAATAGCTATTGTATCTGCTTTACTTCTAGCAGTGTCAGCATCCCAGTCTCGAACGATACGACCTGCTGCGAGTGGGCTATAAGGGGCAAGACCAACACCATAATCTTTACAAAATGGAATCATCTCCCGTTCATCTTCACGATAGAGCATATTGTAGTGATTTTGCATGACGGAAAACGGTGTCCAACCATTTTTCTCAGCAATATACTGGGCTTTTTGAAATTGCCAAGCGTACATAGCCGAAGCTCCGAGATAATGAACTTTACCAGCCTTGACTAAATCATGTAAGGCTGACATGGTTTCCTCAATTGGTGTATGGTAGTCCCAACGGTGAATATAAAGGATATCAATATAATCTGTTCCTAAACGTTTCAAACTCGCCTCTACTTGGTTAAAAATGGCCTTTCGTGACAAACCTTTTGTATTTCTTCCCTCGTGGAGACCGTCTCCGAAAAACACTTTTGTCGCAATAACAACCTCGTCTCGATCTGCAAAATCGCGTAAAGCACGCCCCAGATATTCTTCACTGGACCCTTTACCATAACCATTTGCAGTGTCAAAAAAGTTAATCCCCATATCCAAGGCTTTTTTGATAATCACACGTGATTTTTCTTCATCAAGTAACCATCCTGAATGAAACCCTTGACTAGCATCTCCAAAACTCATACAACCAAGACAGATTTTTGATACTTCTAATCCAGTATTTCCAAGTTTTGTATATTCCATAATTTCCTCCAATATCATAACAAGATTTGAATTGAATTTGATCAGATAACTTCTTACAGACTAGCTACCTTGTCTGTTAAAACTAATTTTTGTCCCACGTTTAACGCATGTACCCTTTCTGGATTGACAACATCAGCCAATAATTTTTCTGGATTTCCATTGAAGGTGTTCCAGTCTGGCGCATCAACACTTCCCCAGTGAATGCAAATCAATTCAGCCTTAGGGTAAGTATTGGCTAATGTAACAGCCCCTTCATAAGTAATATGCCAATCATTATCACTAAAATCAAACAAAATAACAGCTGGCTCGGGCATATTTAAATGTTCTGGTAATAACTTAGAATCACTCGGTAACCAGATCGCACCATCTGGTGTATCCATCCAGTAACCTAAATACTCTTCCTCTCGCCACTCACGGTACTTATATTTTTCCAATCCATTTTGCCAGTTGTGCTTGGTTGGTGTCGGAGTGACCAAAGTATTGCCTATCGTAAATGGTTGCCCTAGTGAACACTCTTGTGTTGAGTAACCTTTTTCTGTCATTACCTCAGAAACGTAAGGCGGTGCATAATATGCTTTAGTAACTGCTTTGATATTTGTCAACGTGTCAAAATTCAAATGATCTCCATCAATATGACTAATCAGTAAGCTATCAACTTTCGGAATAGCCGTACTTTCAATCGGCATATCAATCAATAGAGGCATATCAAATCCATCTAAAATGGGATCAATTAGGATAATGTGACCTCGACTATTAATTAAGATGCTGGCATTACCCAACCAACGAATCTCCGTATGCGACATAGCCGCAAAGGCCTCTTGAGTGATTTGTTCTGTTGCAACAGGCATGGCTTGTCCATGCGAACTATATGATAATTTCATCTCATTTCTCCCTTACCATTTTTCTCCTATAAAAAGCTGAAAATAAACTTATTGTGCTGATCAAAAGAAAGGCAACAAGCATTATCAGTGTGGGAAAGTAACTTCCTGTAAAATCATAAATGTAACCAATAATTGAAAAAGCTAGAGCTGCGCCCAAGTTCCCCGCGAAGGAAATAATCGGGAATCGTTTCCCATAGGCGTCATCTCCAAAAATATCACGCGTTACTAACGCTAGTGATACACTGCCTAAACCATAGCAAGATCCAAAAAGAAAGGCTGCCAATAATAAGAAAACCGTTACCTGTGTTTGCATCAATAGCAGATTCCCTAAAAGTGCTAGCGCTAGTAGAACAGTTGTTGCTTTTAAGGACCCAAAGCGGTCGCTTAAAACGCCAATCACTAATTTAGAAATAATATTACCTAGCATGCCCATCGATAAAAGACTAGCACCTAAAGTCACTGATAGACCAACACTTGTAGCATATCCTGGTAAATGTTGGGTCATGCTCGACATAAATCCGATTAAACTAGCAAAGATTAACAAAGCTCCTAACTGAAAAACTGTTGCCACTTTCTTATCCTGAGCAGTCACAACCTGATGATTTTTCACTGATTGTTTTCCATACGCTTTGCTACCTTCATCTTCTGGCATCATCGTAAAAGGATAAAGAATAGCCGGTAGGCAAAGCAAGCCAATCAGTAGCGCTTCAAGACCATAAGCTCCTCGCCATCCTATATGGGCAATAACCCATGAAAAGATAGGTGAAAATACAGCACCCACTAACCCTGAAAATCCTAGCGCAATACTCGTAGCCAAACCGTTTTTTTCTTTAAACCACTGATTAATAATCAACGTGATTGTCACAATCGAAAACATCCCTGTTGAAAAGCCGCGGATAGCTCCCAAAAGATAAAATTGCCAAAGTTGACTAGAAACTGCCATCAAACCTGTCCCTACCACGCCAACCAGAACAGCTATCATTAAAAAGCGTTTGAAAGGGTAACGATTTAGCAAGCGCGGTACAAATAAGGCACTAATCGCAGTCACTAAAGAAAATATGGTCATGTGGAAAGCAAAGGCACCTCTCAGCATTCCCAAATCTTCAGAAACCACTGTATAAAAAACTCCTGAGGTGTTAATCGATACTCCAATAGCCGCTGCTGCTAGACCACATAAAACAGCTAAAACGGTCCAAGCCTTGTGATACCGACGCATCATTTCACCTTCTTTCTTCATTATAGCACTTCTCCATTACTTGCAATGACATCCTTGTACCAATAAAATGATTTTTTAGGCGTTCTTGCTAGTGTACCGTTGCCTTCGTCGTCACGGTCAACATAAATAAAACCATAGCGCTTACTCATTTGGCCAGTTGATGCGGCAGTTACATCAATAATGCCCCAAGTTGTGTATCCTAATAGTTCCACACCATCAATCTCTACAGCATCCTTAAAGGCTTCAATATGCTGGCGCGTGTAATCAATCCGGTAATCATCCTCTACATAACCCATCTCATTAGGCACATCTTTAGCACCCAAGCCATTTTCCACAATAAAAAGAGGCTTTTGATAACGATTGTAAAGCATATTAAGCGATGATCTAAGTCCAAGAGGATCAATTTGCCACCCCCAGTCTGTTGAAGGGAGATTGGGGTTTTTGATAGATTTAAAAAGATTCCCAGTTGTAGTGGCATAATCCTCATCATACCCAGATACCGTCCGTGAAGAATAGTAAGAAAAAGAGACAAAATCCACAGTATTTTCTTTTAAAATACGCTCATCTTCTGGTTCAACAGATAAAGTGATATGCTCACGTTCCAATTTCTTGAGAGCATAGCTAGGATAATAACCTCTAGATTGAACATCAATAAAGAAATATTCCCCATTGTCACGATGAATCGCCTCAAGATAATCTTTTGGACGACAGCTATAAGGGTAGTGACTACCTCCTGCAAGCATACAACCAACTTGATTGTTCTCATCAATATCATGGGCAATTTTCGTTGCCAAAGCTGACGCTACTAACTGATGATGGGCTGCCTGATATTTGAGGGCTTCAATGTTATCTCCCTCTTTAAATATCAAGCCTCCACCAACAAAAGGTTGATGCAGTAAGATATTGATTTCATTGATTGTTAGCCAATACTTGACTAGCCCTTTATAACGCGTAAAAACGGTCTGCGCATAATTGACATAGGCTTTGACCATACGGCGATCTCTCCAACCACCAAATTTTTTAATCAAAGCCACTGGTACATCAAAATGAGCCAAGGTTACCAACGGTTCAATCTGATGCTCGCGTAATTTTTTTAAAATCGCCTCATAAAAACGCAAACCTACTTCATTAGGATGTGCATCGTCTCCATTTGGGAAAATGCGGGTCCAAGAAATTGACATCCGATAGACTTTTAAACCCATTTGCGCCAATAAATCAATATCCTCCATATAATGATGGTACATATCAATGGCTTCTTCACTTGGATAGAAATAATCGGAGCGACGCTCTAGATTATCTAAGCTCCCAAAAGCTATGGCTTTGCGATCTTCACCAATTGGCATCAAGTCCGTATTCGTGAGACCACGACCACCTTCAAAAATACCACCTTCTGCTTGATTAGCAGCTGTTGCACCACCCCATAAAAAATTCTTTGGTAATGTCATCTATTTTCCTTTCTCACTCATTACAAACTCAAAAGATAACTATTTCAACTTCTACCCCCAGTATATCCCAGCTGTTGGACAAGAGCTAGCTTTTTTGCTAAACTTGGAATACGGTTTCAAAATCTACTTAAAATAGCCTCAAATCGTGAAATGAAGTGAAATAAGGAGGCGCTATGTTACAAGCGATTAAAGATTATACTGTCAATGGACAAACATCAAAAGCCGTTATTGCAGCATTTCTATTAGAAAACTTAGGCACCATTGAACATTTTTCATTGGAAGAACTAGCTACCGCAACCTTTACCTCAAAAGCTAGCTTGGTTCGTTTTGCACAATCTCTCGGTTACAAAGGATGGACCGATTTTCTCCCTGCTTTGATAGCCGAACGTTATTATTCTGATACCCATTATTCAGATGTCGATCATAATCTGCCCTTTAACGAAGATGACGATATTACTACTATCATCCAAAAAATTGCAACTGTTGAAAAAGAAAGCATTCAAGACACTGCTGATAAAATCAAACCAGAAGATCTTGATAAGGCTACTGACTTGATCAAACAAGCCAAACGAGTGGTTCTCTTTGGGCTCAGTCCTAATGAATACTTAGGCTACCTTTTCAGACGTAAAATGCTCACTATTGGTAAAGTCATTGAAATTGGGCATTCAGGAGAATTTGGGCTAACAAGTTCGTCACTCCAAGAAGATGATCTTGCCATTATTATCTCTTATTCTGGTAACTCTGAAACCATGGAGAGCCTTCGCTACATTCCGTTATTAAAAGCCAATAAGACAAAAATCATTGCCCTAACCAGTGAAAGTGGAGATTTGCTCAAAGAAGCTGCTGACACAACCTTTCTTCTATGTACCAAAGAAGATAAATTTAAAAAAATTGGAAACTTCTCAACTGAAGAATCCATCTTATTTATTCTTAACACCCTATATGCCACCTACTTTAAAAAAGATTTCTTCTCTAATTATGTCAAAAAAGTTAATCTATCTAGTAAGCTAGAACAAGGGAGGTAAACACACAAAGAGATAATAACTCTTTAAAGAGCCATAAGTCAATAAAAAGCCTAAAATCCACCAGTCGGATTCTAGGCTTTTTAGTATTTGTAATATTTTTTGAATGACTATCCTTATCTGTGACCTTTATCCTTCTGATATTGTTGATAAAAGCGAACACATCACACCATAGCAAAAGTTACCCAGACAAATCCCATCCAAGTTTTATCTGATAAGAAATAATTAATCGCTAAACAACTACCACAGGCAATCATGACCAGATAAGCCCAATAGTTTTTTAGAAATGATACCATCATTAACCTCCTTGAAATAAATTATGATAACTCTTCCGCAATCTTTAGGGCAACATTGAAAAAACGAAGCAGGTTTTCTTCATCGTGCCCATCACGCGCATCCCAGCCCTTATCTACATCTACATAATCGGAGGTGTAAAAGAAATGGTAAACATCAGCTTTTCGGTACTGTGCCCAGGCTGCCACAGAAGCCCACTCCATATTAACCACCTGAGCTCCCGCTTCCATACGACGCTTAACTTTGTCAGGCGTCTCACGATAAAAGGCATCCGTTGTCCAAGCCTTTGTCTGAGTATGAGGAATGCCGTGCTTGTCTAAAATACTGGCAAAATAGTTCATGTGTTCATTTGAATATCCAATCTCATCAGAAGCTGGTGCATAATGATAAGAAATCCCCTCATCACGCAGACTAGATGTCGGTAAAATAATCTTATTTGATTCTAAATCACCATCTAGTACACCACAGGTTCCAAAAATAATAAAGTTTTTAAAACCAGATGCCTTTAATTCTTCTAAAGTTCCTACCAAAGCTGGTCCACCAAGAAGCGCCTTCATCACAGCCACCTTTTTGCCCATATACTCATAAATGTACCAAGGTTGCTTGCCGTTGATATTAGATTTATAACCACCTTGGTAAACACCATCTAGATTGATAATCTTATCAAACAAAGTACCTGAAAAAGGCATGATGATGGTATCGCAAACTTCCTGAATATCTAACCCTTTCTTAAGCGACAAAATAGTCTCTGGCTCAATGACCGCTTTGGAATTATCAAATTCATTCAATAACATAAGGCACCTCCTCAGTTTGTTAATTTATTATAAACAAAAGCTCCGAAAATCACAACGACTTTGGAGCTCTGCTTTATTTTTAAAATCTGGAAGGATTGTCTTTATATTTCATAACACGAGTTTCCTCTTTAGTTTTATAATCCTGCTGAACGGTGACTAGCCTCACGTAATTCTTCTAATTTGTGCAAGTAATGTTCACGATGGTCTTCCAAATCATGGATGACCTCGTCATCCTTTTTCCCA
Source organism: Streptococcus hillyeri (assembly GCF_003686955.1). GTDB lineage: Bacteria > Bacillota > Bacilli > Lactobacillales > Streptococcaceae > Streptococcus > Streptococcus hillyeri. Next base: position 74,240 of record NZ_RCVM01000005.1, on the reverse strand, counting down.
TGGACACGCACAATTTTAGCTGGCATACCTACCACCGTGACATCTGCTGGTACATCTGCAAGAACAACTGCGGCTGCACCTACTTTAGCATTCTCACCAATTTCAATAGGTCCAATCACTTGAGCGTGTGCTGAAACAAGGGCACCTTTACGGACGGTCGGATGGCGTTTCCCCACATCCTTCCCAGTACCTCCGAGAGTAACACCGTGATAAAGCATCACGCCTTCCTCAACGATAGCTGTCTCACCGATGACCAAGCCAGCACCATGGTCAATGAAAACCCCCGCTGCAATCTGAGCGCCTGGATGAATTTCAATATTGGTCCAAAAACGCCAAAACTGGCTATGCATCCGTGCTAATAATCGAAAATTATGATTCCAGAGCCAATGTGACAAACGGTGTGCTGCCAAGGCTTTCAATCCAGGATAAGTTAAGAGAACTTCAAGGCTATTACGAGCCGCTGGATCAAGTTCCTTAACGATATCGATACTTTTTTTCCACCAGCCCATGGTTACCTCCCTACTTAATGTCTTCCCACTTCACTAAAATTTGTTTATCATCAAAAGAATCAATCACTACACCAATGGTGTCTGAAATCTCATTTTCTCCATCTACAGGTGACTTAATCTCTTGTAGCGTCCACGCAACCACAACACCATTAGCTTGTTTAAAGCGTCCCCCGAAGTCATCTTCGCGATACCATTTGGCAAAACTAGCCATATTTGAAAATACCGGAACAAAACTATCGTTTTCTTGATTTGATAAGGTAGGGAACATTCGATCACTGGAGCCATCTTCATTTGGATGAACAAAGACAGGTACAAGATATGTTTTTTCAAGCAGAGGAGCTTGGATATTCCCATCTCCCATCACTTGATTAAGAATTGTCGTGTAATGATTGACAAAAGCGATTAATTCACTAGACTGGAAAATACTTGAATTTCCCATATCCCCTTCTTTTTTCAGGTTAAAAACGAGACCCGAGAGTTGTTTCACGATGACCTCTTCTAGAATGTCCAGCGTCTTTCGTTCAATCCAATTTTGTTCACGAGCACTAGCTTGTTGCGCCTTAAAGGTTTCAAGGTCAAAGTCATCTGTAAAGACCGGCGTGACCTTCTTGCCATCAATTTCAAGGGCATACGGTTTATCGCTTGCCAGCACCGCTTGCCCATGAAGCCCCGTAACAAAAGATATGATACTCAAAAAATCAGTTGGGTCTGCAATAAAATCGCGGAGCTGTTGGTCAAGTTTTCCTAATCCAGTCATTTTAGTCTGCCTTTTCCTCTGTTGAACGAGGTTTTGGTTCACGGAAATGTCCACCTAATCCACCATTATGATGTGGTTTACGATCTCCATGTTGCTCACGATGGCGTGGGCGGTCTGAACGTTCTTTTTTAGCTTCTTCAGTATAACCTTCTGGTTTTGGAAGAAGAGCCTTCATAGAGGCATCAATACGGCCTTTTTCGTCAATCTTAATGATTTTAACATCTACTTCGTCACCAATTTCAACCAAGTCTTCTACACGATTTGTACGTGTCCAAGCCATTTCTGAAATATGAACAAGGGCATCTGTCTTTTCAAAGAGATTCACAAAGGCACCGAATTTTTCAATACGAACCACTTTAGCATGGTAAACTTCATCAACTTTGGCTTCACGAACAAGACCAGCAATAATTTCTTTGGCGCGGTTAATCGCTGCTTGGTCAGATGAGAAGATAGATACCAAACCGTCTTCGTCAATGTCAATTTTAACACCTGTCTCGGCGATAATTTTATCGATGGTTTCCCCACCTTTACCGATGACAATTTTAATCTTATCAACATCAATCGTAATGGTATCAATTTTTGGTGCTGTTGGTGCTAATTCTGGGCGTGGCTCAGCAATCGTTGCTTCAATCAAGTCAAGGATTTCAAAGCGAGCTTTCTTAGCTTGAGCAAGCGCTTCTTCAAGGATTTGAGGCGTAATACCTTCAATCTTGATATCCATTTGAAGCGCTGTAATACCATCACGGGTACCAGCTACCTTGAAGTCCATGTCTCCAAAGTGGTCTTCCAAACCTTGGATATCTGTCAGTACGGTATAATTTGTCCCGTCTGAGATAAGTCCCATAGCGATACCAGCAACTGGTGCTTTGATTGGCACACCACCCGCCATAAGAGCAAGGGTGCCTGCACAGATAGAAGCCTGTGACGATGACCCATTTGACTCAAGCACTTCCGCTACCAAACGAATAGCGTATGGGAATTCTTCAAGGCTTGGCAAGACTTGCTCAAGCGCACGTTCACCAAGTGCACCGTGACCAATTTCACGACGACCTGCGGCACCGTAGCGACCTGTTTCACCAACAGAGTATTGTGGGAAATTATAGTGGTGAAGGAAACGTTTCTTGTACTCGTCATCCAAACCATCGACAATTTGTGTCTCACCCATAGGAGCAAGCGTCAAGACTGACAAGGCCTGAGTTTGACCGCGTGTAAAGAGACCTGAGCCATGAACTTTTGGCAAGAAATCAATCTCAGCATCCAAAGGACGGATTTCATCCACACGACGACCATCAGGACGGATTTTATCCTCTGTAATCAAACGACGGACTTCGGCATGCTCCATTTGTTCAAGAATCTCTGCCACATCACGCATGATACGAGCGTATTCTTCATGCTCTGCAAATGTTTCTTCGTATTCAGCAGTCACGCGTTCTTTAACAGCTTCTGTTGCTGCTTCACGCGCTTTTTTCTCTTCAACTTGCACCGCTTGTTGCAAATCAGCATTGTATTTTGCGATGATTTCAGCCTGCAATTCTGGGTCAACATGAAGAAGCTCTACTTCCGCCTTTTCCTTACCAACAGCCGCTACGATTTCTTCTTGGAAGGCAATCAATTCTTGGATGGCTTTGTGACCAATAAGCAGGGCCTCAAGCATGATATCTTCTGACAATTCTTTTGCCCCAGACTCTACCATGTTGATTGCTTCTTTGGTACCAGCAACTGTCAATTCTAAAAGCGAAGCTTCTTGCTGTGCCTTGTCTGGGTTGATGATAAATTCCCCATCAATATACCCAACCTGCACACCCGCAATTGGACCATTAAACGGAATATCTGAGATTGACAAAGCCAATGAACTACCAAACATGGCTGCCATTGGAGCGCTAGCATTTTCATCATAAGAAAGCACCGTGTTAATGACTTGGACTTCATTGCGGAAGCCTTCAGCGAACATTGGGCGGATCGGACGGTCAATCAAACGGGCTGTCAAAGTCGCATCTGTTGACGGACGACCCTCACGCTTCATCCAACCACCAGGGAATTTCCCAGCAGCATACATTTTTTCTTCATAGTTCACTTGAAGCGGGAAGAAATCACCTGTTGCCATTTTTTTAGACATGACAGCGGCTGTCAAGACGGTTGACTCACCGTATCGAACGACAGTTGCACCATTAGCCTGCTTGGCAACTTGACCAATTTCAACCACAAGCGGACGACCCGCAAAAGTTGTTTGAAATACTTGTTTAGACATCTTAGTCTCCTTTTACATTTTCTTAGCTACGTCTTGGCTACAAAGGTCAATCAGCCCCTACTAACTCACCTTTGTATCAAGCACGTATCTGTTTCATTTTACCATAAAGCGATTTAAAAACCTAGCAGTTATCAACAACTACTAGGCAAAATTTCTTCTTAAAATAAGCTTTTATCAAAAGGGTGATTTTTAAGGACAAGGTTATCCCAAAAACCATCATTTTCATAACGAGGAATCAAGTGACTATGAAAATGCGTTCCCTCGTCCATCAGACGCCCATTATTGATAGCAATGGTTACTCCTGAAATAGCAGAGCTTCTTTCCAACTTTTCAATCAATTGCTCCTGAAAGTTTAGCAAATCGAGCCTTTCATCAGTTGTTAGCTCACTCAGCGACAGGCGATGTGCTTTAGCAATCACCAGTAAATGCCCTTCTTGAATAGGATCAATATCCCAAACCGCAAAAAAATGTGAAGTCTCAGACACCCAATTTTCCTTGGGCAGTTGACAAAAAATACAATCCATAAAACACTCCCGACTTGGTCTAACGTCTACCTCCAAAGAAGAAATCCACAACAGCAATCACAATAACTGCTCCGATGATAGATGGAATCAGCGCCATCCCTGCAAAACTCGGTCCCCAGTGACCAAACAATGATTGACCCACTGACGAACCAATCCAACCTGCAAACATTTTTGTAAAACAGCCCATGCGTTCCCCACGATTTGTGATAGAACCTGCAACAGCACCAATAAATAAACCAATAAGCATTGACCAAATCATAATAAAAGTTCCCCTATCCTCTTCTTGTTTTTATACATATTCTCTCTTTAGTATAGCATATCTTTTCATTTTTAGCTTCGTTCAATGAACCCGTTCTTATTTCAAGGGGCTTGAATCGTGCTTAGCAAAAAAATCTGAGAGTCTTAATCCCAGATTTTTATTGTTTTTCTTGAAAGAACGGAATCGTTATTTTGTCTGAGCATTCATCCAATCAAAGATATTATCGTAAGTGGTACCATTTACGATAGCTTTATCACTTCCCCCTTTAGTGGCGTTGTCGGCTTTAAATCCAGAAGTCACATCTGCTGCGTTCTTAACCGCAACAACATCTTGCACACCTGTCACTTCATTATTGAAGAAGTAAATCCATGACCAGTGGCCCATGTATTCATTTTCTTCAATGTCTGCACCTTCTACAGTCTCATAGTAAGAGAACCATTTATTTTGTGCACCGCTTTTCACCATCGCTTGATAGGTTGGTAGAGTATAAGTCGCTGGTTTAACCGTGTCGTCATTTTGAGCGGTCACAAACCACATCGGAAGGTCCTTAATCTTGTTCAATTTATCCTCGGTAAAGTAAGGCGTGTCTTTTTGAACCGCTACACCGACAGGATTTTCCTCACTGGTTTGGCGCACATAGGTCCCATCTGGATTTTTCTCAAATTCATAGTAGGAATAGGCCTCAGCAATTGGATAGGCTGCTGCGAAATAATCTGGGTAGTGAATGGCCATATTCATCGTCATGTAACCACCGTTTGAGCAACCTCCAAGATAGATACGATTGGTATCAATATCTGGATTGCTCTTGACATAGGCATCAATCGTATCCATCAGGGCCTCGGTATAGCGAGACACACCCGCTCCAGCTCCATTTGTGCCATCACCTTCGTCCATCCAATAGGTTGGGGTTTGAACTGCTAGGACATAGGCTCCCTTCTCTTTGGCATTTCCAGTGGCTGTATAGTGAGACTGTATCTCTTCACGCGCCAAGGCAACCACTTCATTGCCAAGTAGAGTAATATCGGTATCCGTTCCCCCTTCACCTTGACCATGCAGCCAAATCACGAGAGGGCTCTTAGCGTTACTCTCTTTCAAATACTCTGGTTCAAAAGCGGCGTAGTGAAGTGTCACCTCTTCGTCTTTCCCAGTTAGAGGATTGCGATAGTTGCCCGTTGTCTTTTCTCGAATATTGAAAACAGCGGTTTCTGGAATCACACGATTGTTTATGGCATCCGCTTCAACAGATAAGTCATTATCGCCAATAGTCAGACCTGTGACTTTTACGGGGTACTCTGCTGCCCACTCATTCATCATATTGGTAAAATTAAAGGCAAACGGAGAGGCATTATCCTCAGCCATAAAAGTGTAAGTCACTTCCAAATCAAGAGTAACATATTGACTAGCTCCCTTGACTTTTTCCCCGTTGGCATCTGAGAGATAGGCGTCCTTGATGTTCCGTTTCACACCTGCTGTGACTGCCTCTAACTTATCTGTCGATAAGCTCTCTACTTCTTGATTGAGTTCTAGCACAAGGCGTGATACCGACGGCCCCCATTCGTAACCTGTTACACCAATATTCACTTGATTAATAGCTAGTTTTTCTTGTGTCTTTGTCACATTCTCATTTCCTCCTTTACTACAAGCTACCAACGAAATTCCTGCTAACGCTAGGAGAACATATTTACCAATACGCAATTTCATATCCTAACTCCTTGAACAATCCTATAAAAGGCTATTTCAATCTGATTACTGTCAAATGAAATAGCCCCGTTTTCTCATTATCCTAACTTACTAAATCGGTCATACACATCAATAAATTCTTGTGCAATGACTTTAAAACCTTCTGCACTCATGAGTTGATCTTCTGCGTGCATCAGAAGAAGCTTAAGGTCAACTTGCTCTTGGTTCGCCTCTTTTTGAATCAAGGAGGCGTGGGCATGATGACCTTCATTGAACTCACGATCACCTGCTTTAATAAGAGCTTCTGCTTCTTCAAAATTCCCCGCTTTAGCTGCTTGAATAGCTTCAATGTACGATGAGCGAGCAGAGCCTACAGAAGCAATAATTTGAAATGCGATTAATTCAATTCCTTCCATACAAGCCTCCTAATCTCCCAAAAGGGTTTTAACGTGCTCTACAATCTTTTGCCCATTCATTGTACCGTAGGCTTGAATATCCATAGCTTCAACAGGCTTGTCTGGGAAAAGTCCCTTCACTTTGTTAAGGTTGAAACGAATTTGTGGTCCTAATAAGATAACGTCTGCCTCTTTTCCCTTTTCATCAACAACTGAGACAGGGTGAGCTTCTACTGAAATTTCATAATTAATACTTTCAGCATACTCACGCATTTTATTCATCAAAAGTGAGGTTGACATACCCGCAGCACAAACTAATAATACATTTCTCATATTTCATTCCTTTCGTTTTTAACATGACTAAGCAGCTTGTTCTTCTTTAAGTGCTTGATTATCCGCAATTCTGAAGAATGGGTACCAAACAAACATTTGAACAAAGATAACAGCAATAATTGATACGCCAAGTTTCCAACCACCTGTGATAAATGGACCGATAAATGGAGGCATTACCCAAGGTAGTGAAATTGTTGGATTAAAAGCTGAGCCGACACCAAAGAATTCAAGAGCTACGTAACCCATAAGGCCACCCACTAGACTTGATAGAATCATTGGAATGAAGAATATTGGGTTAAGCATGATTGGCATCCCAAAAATCATAGGCTCATTGATATTGAAAATATTTGGCACAACAGCGATGTTTCTAAAGACTTTATACCGCTCTGATTTCGCAGTGTACATTGAAAATGCAAGTGAGAGGGTACTTCCTGTACCACCAATGTAACAGAAACCATAAAGCAATGAGAAGGTCAAGAATGGGAGTTCAGCTGATGGAGTTCCTGCTAAGAATGCTTCCGTATTAGCTGTCCCTGCTGACATCAATACTGGGATATAGACACTCAAGATTGGCGCTGGGTGGATACCAAAGAACCAGCAAAGATTCATGAAGCAGTGGAAAGCAATCAATGACCATGGATTTGCGCCAAAGAGCATAACAGGTTTTGCAACCACATTACTCACCAAATCAAAGATATTTCCATAAGGGGTCAACCCTGCTAGGTATCGTACAACAAAGACACCTGCAAAAAGAATCATCGCCACAAAGGTTGGACTAAGCGATTCTGAAACATTCGGTGGTACTGATGATGGCAATTTCAATTTGATGTTTTGTTTCATCAATTTAGAATAGCTCATCCCAATAACCACAGCCGTAATCATTCCGACGAAAATCCCATTACTACCAAGATTTGTTTGGAGAAGACCCGCTACTGTTTGTTCTCCTAGGGAGATATTTTGCGGTTGAAGAACAATGAATGCCGCTAATGCAAGAACAGCCGCTGTCAAACCATTTTCCTTTTCATTTTTAGCATAATAATAAGCAATGGTCGGTACAATATAGATAGCCAGTAGGCTAGAGGTTCCAGCTACAATATCAAGCATGTGCTGCCCCATACCAGTGGTCGTCAAAAAATCTTGCCAAATTCCAATAGGTAAATTCCCCAAAATCGCAAATGCTGCCACCCCTAGCGTGATTGGCATAGACGACATCATCCCTGCTGTTAAAGCAGAAATAATCTTACTCTCACTTAACTTCTGAGCAAAAGGGCCCATGATTTTTTCAAGCCCTGATTGCATTGACTCCATGAATGACATGTTATGTCCTCCTTTTAATCTAAATCAGCACCATTTGACTGAATAACTTTTTGATACCAATAAAAACTATCCTTACGGCGGCGAACGAGACTTCCCTCACCATCATCATTACGATCAACATAGATCATACCGTAACGCTTGCGCATTTCTCCTGTGCCACAGCTTACAAGGTCAATACATCCCCAAGGAGTGTAGCCGATAAGGTCTACCCCATCAAGATTAATGGCATCTGCCATTGCTTCAATATGACCTTTCATATAGGCGATTCGATAATCGTCGTGAATACTTCCATCTTCTTCTAGCACATCTTCGTAGCCAAGACCATTTTCAACAATCCAAAGTGGCAACTCGTAACGTTCCCAAAGTGTATTAAGGGCAATACGTAAGCCAATCGGATCAATTTGCCAGCCCCATGCATTAGCTTCGAGGTAAGGATTTTTAACCCCCGCCATGAAGTTTCCACCTTGCTCCGCTGCTTTAGCCGAACTAGCTACGTGAGTCGAGTAATACGAGAATCCAATGAAGGCAACCGTACCATCTGCCAAGATTTCCAAATCTCCTTCTTCCATTACAACTTGGATACCTTTACGCTCATATTCTTTTAATTTATAAGCTGGATATTTTCCACGACATTGAACATCAGTATAAAAGTGTCCCCAGTGAGAACCTTCCATCACCATGAGTTGGTCTTTAGGATTACAAGTCTCACCGTAGGTAACACCATAAGCAACCATCATACCAACCTTAGCTTCTGGCGATAATTCTCGTGCTAACTGAACAGCCTTAGCACTGGCAACAAATTGATGGTGAGCTGCCTGAGCTTTACTTTGCTCGTCAGATTTGACAAGGCCACCACCCATATAAGGAGCTGCTGCCATGATATTGATTTCATTGAAAGTCATCCAATACTTCACTTTGTCTCGATATTCTGTAAATAATACACGACAAAGATTTAAGTAGAAACCGATCACACGACGATCTAACCAGCCACCATATTTATTGGTCAAAGCTAGCGGTGTTTCATAGTGAGAAATAGTCACCAAGGGTTCAATACCGTACTTCAAACACTCATCGAAAACAGCATGATAAAAATCAATCCCAGCTTGATTTGGCTCTGCATCATCTCCATTTGGGAAAATACGTGCCCAGTTAATGGACAAACGGAAGCATTTGTACCCTTGTTCTGCAAACAAAGCAATGTCTTCCTTATAGTGATGATAGAAATCTGTTGCGATATGAGAAGGATAGTACTCGCCTTCAATAATATCAAGGACCGCTCCATCAGGTAATTCCAAATCAGCACCAAAGCCCATTCCCGTTGAACCAGTCTCACCTGTCTCAGGAATACGCCACGTCAATCGTCTCGCCACGGTATGGCTACCATTCGTAAGAACATCACTGGTATTTAATCCTTTACCATCCTCACGATAACCACCTTCATACTGATTGGCTGCTGTTGCACCGCCCCATAAAAAATTTTCAGGAAAGGTATGTGTCATTTCAACTTCCTCCGTCTTATGATAGTTCAAGTATAGCGCTTACATTTTTGTTTTATAAGTCTTCTATTAACCAAAAAATGGCGCTCTTTGATATTTTTTGTATCAACTAACGCCTCTTTTTTATCAAAAATCACAATCAGTATCGTCTGACAATCTTCTATAATTGAGGTATCTTTATTGACAAGGAGGTTTACCATGAGTAACCGAGATGACATTATTGCTTTAGCAAAACAACTACGCGACTTGTTCCAAAAAGGAGATGAAAAACGAGACCAGGGATTACCAACTACTATTCCAGAAGTGCAACGCTTTGACAATCTCCAATATGGATTTGACTCTAAATGGCATTTACTGGACATTTATCGCCCTAAAAAACAGACAGGGAAACTTCCTGTTATTATCAATATTCACGGAGGTGGGTGGGTATATGGGACTAAAGAAACCTACCAATTTTATGGTATGAGCCTTGCCAAAGAGGACTTTGCTTTTGTTAATATTACCTATCGTTTAGCCCCAGAAGTTGTCTTTCCAACTGAATTAGACGATATCAATCTTGCCATTCATTGGTTAAGCGGAAATGCCGAACGCTATCAGCTTGACCTCACTAATGTCTTTATCGTCGGAGATAGTGCAGGCGGACAAATGGCTCTTCAGTATATTGCTATTCTGACAAATGAGAAATTCCGTAACTTGTTTAAATATGAGAAACCAAATCTTACTCTGAGGGCAGCAGCCATCAATTGCGGTGGCAGTTTCCTCCACCTTCCCGGTGCGATTTCAGGAGCAACGGAAGCTTACTTTACAGATGAAAGCCTTGCTAAACATGGGGAATTGCTCCGCACCGAAGAATACCTCACCACTGCTTGTCCCCCATTATTTATTATGACGGCATCTGATGATTTTCTTCGGGATAATTCTACTAGATTAGACGGTTACCTCATCGCAAAAGGAATTGAACACGAATTTCACATTTATGGAACACCTGATAACCCAAAACACCATGTTTTTCACTGTAATATCAGAGATGAAATGGCAAATCAATGTAATCAGGATGAGTTAAATTTCTTTAGGCGCTATCTTGTAAAAACAGAGTAAATCTAACTGAATCTCAATATATAGTCCTCGATCCTATTTGCACCTGTAAGTTTTTGATTTTCATACTCATTCAAAATCAAAATTAGCAGTTTAAGTCAAATCAAGAACCAATAAATGGCTTGATTTACCAGGGCTTCTTTCGCCATGACGGTATTCTTATTAATGAAACTGTCCAGTGGACAGTTTTAGCCTGAGCTTAGAAACCTGGGAGCGAAGGAAACCTAGGCTTGCCAAGAAGGAATGGAACTCTGTAGTAGGGGACGTTCTGACACTGACTTGGTCAGCTTCATTTCCCACCTCAAAAGGTTTCCCAGACCTTTTGAGCGTCCACACCACATTAGGAGAAGTGCTAATAAAATACTAAATAAAAACTAATTGACTTTATCAGATGTTCCCAATAAAGACCTCCATCATAGCGGAGGTCTTTATAATCTATTTAACTGACAAAAGGTGAAAGAGGGCACCATATAAATTAGCATCATTAGTAAACTTAGCTGCTACAATATCTACTTTCGGTACATTTAACTTCATCACCGGATTTGTTTCTAGGAAACTGTCAAACTGATAACGAATCTCATCAACTAAGATAGCTTGAGAACTGATTCCCCCTCCAATAGCGTAGGTAGTTAGATCAAAAAAGGCTTGTAGATTCAAAATAAGATAGGCAATCTGACGACAATAATTCTGAAAGAGTGGATAGGCAACTTCATCTCTATTATTGATTGCCTCAAATGCCAATAAACCGTCCGTCACATCCTCCTGCCCTAGCGCCTCATTCACTTGACTAATCATTCTCACAGCTGAACCACTATAACCTACCATCTTGTCAAAGCCATCTTTACTAGCATCTAAGATAGACAAACTTAATTCTCCAGATTGGAAATGTGGGCCTAGGCGCAATTTACCATCAAGAATGATACCGCCTCCAACGCCTGTACCAAGCACAATGACAGCACCATCTTGAATTCCCTTAAGACTCCCTTTCCAAAGCTCTGCAAGAGCTGCTGCTTTAGCATCATTTTGCACGCTAACAGGAATCTGGTATTTTTCAGTCATAATATCAACAATTCTCAACCCATCTAGGTATTGAAGAGCACCGCCAAAATAGATAACACCTTCTGACGTGTCAACCTTTCCTGGCACACTAAACGCTATTCCTGAAAGCTCTTCTGTGCAATCATCCACAATACCATAAATGCTATTCAAAAAATCTTCAACTTGATTTTGAGGTGTCGGAATGTGTCCACGCTTTGTTTGCTCACCATCCTCTGTCATGATGGCATACTTAATGTGAGTACCTCCGACATCAATTGTTAAATAATAAGCCATAATTTCCTCCTTTATCTCAATTGACTATACCATAAGTCATTTAAACTTTGACTTGTTTCATTTAGCAGATTTTGGGCTCTGATTGATATGTTGCTTTCTTAGTTCTCGAGATGAAAGACCATAAACTTTTTGCAATGCTCGATCCATCGTTCTAAGCCCACTAAAACCACACTCTTGCGCAATCTGAGTTGCTGTTTTCTTAGTTTTCAACAATAATGGCTTCGCGTGCTTTGCCCTTATATAATTCAAATATTGAAATACAGTAATTGCCATCTGCTCCTTAAAAAAACGTGATAGGTGTTCCTTGGATAAATAGCAATGCTCCGCAACATCATCTAAGGTAATCTCTGCCCTGTAATTTTCCTCTAAAAAACTTTTAATGTTGCTTAATCGTTCTTTTTGCTTATCATCATTCCTATCTGACAGAGATAAGTGCCTCTTGACCAAAAAATGTTTGAGTAGAAGTTCCAAAATTTCTAAAATCAAGATTGATTTCCGTAAAGTATCTTTCCCATGATAGCAATCCGCAAGGGCATTCAATTTTTCTTGTAGTTGACAATAAGCCTCGTAACGGCAATCTTTTTCACCAGAAAAATCGTTAATAAGAATCTTATAGTCACTAATATCCGGTTGATACATTTTTAATAGACTATACGGAAAAATAATGGAAATCGCCCGAGATTCACCATCTGGCGAACGATAGGTTCTGATACTATGAACTTCCATCGTATTAACCACCAAAATCGTCCCTGGCTCAGTCATATATGGAGTGTTAGCAATAAAAAAATTAGCAATATGCCCACTTATCGTATAACTTAATTCGACAGACGAATGCCAGTGAGGCTCAATAAAGGTAGATTGATTCTCTTCGTGCAAATAAACCCAAGCTGGTAAGTTATTTGTAGGCACAACTAATTCATGTTTCGACATTCTCTTCTCCTATCTGACTAGTATATAGGCAAACGCTTTCTATGTTAGTTAACCTTATTATACTTCCTTATCTCTCAATTGACAATCTTATTCTAGAGAGCAAAAAAATAGCCCTATCGACGATAGAGCTATTTTTAGGAGATTTAATATGAAAAAGAAAATTGATAGGTCCCCTATTTCTAGGATGATACTAGTATAACCAAACAATATTAAGATAACATAAAGATTGGCTTAATTTTTCCTAAATATTTGCCCAAACTGATTCAAGAATGTTCGTTTGGTCACGATCTGGACCTACTGAGAAGGTTGAAATGCGTACGCCAACCAATTCTCCGATACGACGAACATAGTTACGAGCATTTTCTGGAAGCTCATCAAGGCTACGAACACCTGTAATGTCTTCTTCCCATCCTGGAAGTTCTTCGTAGATTGGTTTACAACGTTTCAACTGCTCAAGACTCGCTGGGTAGTGATCAATACGCTCACCATCAAGGTCATAAGCCACACAGATTTTAACTGTTTCAAGACCTGAAAGCACGTCAATTGAGTTAAGTGATAAGTTTGTGATACCTGAGACACGACGGCTATGACGCATCACAACTGAGTCGAACCACCCCACACGGCGTGGACGACCTGTTGTTGTACCATACTCATGACCAATTTCACGGATACGCTCACCAATCTCATCAAAGAGTTCGGTTGGGAATGGACCATCACCAACACGGCTAGTGTAGGCTTTACATACCCCAACAACCTTGTTGATTTTGCTTGGACCAACACCAGAACCAATCGTTACACCACCTGCAACTGGGTTTGATGAAGTTACAAATGGGTAGGTCCCTTGGTCAATATCAAGCATAACCCCTTGCGCACCTTCAAAGAGAACACGTTTACCTGCATCAAGAGCATCGTTTAAGATAACTGAAGTGTCTGTTACATATTGTTTAATTTGTTGACCATACTCATAGTATTCTTCAAAAATCTCGTCAAATTCAAGCGGTGTGCTGTCATACATTTTCTCAAAGAGACGGTTTTTCTCAGCAAGATTTGTTTTCAAACGCTCAGCAAAAATCTCTTTGTCAAGCAAATCTGCAATACGGATACCAACACGCGCAGCCTTGTCCATGTAAGCTGGGCCAATCCCTTTGATGGTTGTACCAATCTTGTTATCCCCTTTAGCATCTTCTTGAAGCTGGTCCAATTTGATGTGGTATGGCAAAATGACATGGGCACGGTCAGAAATACGAAGATTGTCTGTCGTCACCCCTTCATCGTGAAGGTAGTTAATTTCTTTCACCAATGATTTAGGGTTTACCACAACACCGTTACCGATAACTGAGATTTTTTCTGGGAAGAAAATCCCTGATGGAATTAAGTGCAGTTTGAATTTTTTTCCATCAATGACAATGGTATGTCCTGCATTATCCCCACCTTGATAACGTGCAATGACTTCTGCATCTTGACTGAGGAAATCAGTGATTTTCCCCTTACCTTCATCACCCCACTGGGTACCAACAACTACTACTGATGTCATAACTAAGATACCTAGGACATTAGGCGCTTCCTGACTTTAGAATCTGCCCGCTGTCCAATTCCTTTCAGACTTAAAACTTATGGCAGGAATCTCACCTGCAAGTTTACATATTACACCCTATTATAGCAAAAAACAGGCGAACTTTCCAAGTGTAAATTCGGTTTTTAGCGATTTTTTTGTTATTTTTAAGAGAGTTTTATAAAATTTCCGAACCTTGTGTTGAGTGAAGAGGTTCAACTATTCCTATCATTGACTTAGCGCAGTATCCTTGGCAAATAGCCGAAATACACCATCTTCCTGTTTATATAAACGAAAACTAACGTGTCCTTGATAGCCATTAAGATAAACCATTTCAAGACTTTGTCGCACCTCTTTACTTCCTATAAGGGATAAGAGAGATTTGTCTGGAAGCCCGTATTTAGCAATAACCTCATCATAACTAACTCCTCCATCACCGGTATTGCCATCTCCCACCGTTACCTTTCCAAACTCCTCTAGGGTCCACTCAAATTTAGGATCATCTTTCCCAGCTACAGGATAGGCATCATCCTCTAAACTATAAGCATCCTTTGACTGTAAATAATACTCATCACCACTCTTGTAAAAATTCAAATTGATATCTCCCCGATCTCTAGGATCTTTCTCAGAAGTGTAAGCAAAGTTAGTATAGATGCCATAATCGTAGGTAAGGTAAAGGGATCTTTCATCAAAATATGAGTCATAAAAATAAGCATCTGAAGGTTTTCCATAATCCTGCAACACCTTTGTTAAGGTTGCGCCCCCACCATCATATATATTTCCAACCTCTAGGGATAAAAAATTCTCAATCCCCCATTTGAAATCAAATTCTTTTTCGCTCGCTATTAGTTGCTTGGTAAAATCCGTCCTTATTTCTGACTCATTTATTGAATTTTCGGTCGTCACATCAGCTGACTTAAATTGATAAACCTTCTCAACACTTTTATCTTCCACTTTCTTATCTGATTGATTTCGTTGCAGCCATATCAATATCAAAAGACCAAAAACAGCCAATAGGCCGTACCCAACATAAGCTTTGATTTTTTGAGATTTCTGATATTCTCTTTCAAACTCTACATGGAGTGCTTTTTCTAAACTCCCAAAAGATTCCTTCTTTTTAACTTTCTTACTCACTGCAATCTCCATTCCTTGTGTGACAAACGATATTCCTGCGCTTGACTTTGCTTATAAAAGGTTAAATATAGGTGACGGTTCTCAAAATGATAAGATATAATAATCTGCCTATCATCATTATAACCTGAGGTTTCGTAAGACTTAGGATACCCGTATTTATCTAGGATATCTTCTAATGTATCACCACCCAGCCCATCTGTACTTCCTACTTTTAACCCTTGCACAACTTTCTCTGTCCATTCGTCAGAAGCAGTATCCGATTTTTGGTCAGTGTAGGGCAAAACAGGCAATCTATAAAAAGATTTAGAGCTTAGGATTGGTTCGTCAATATTTTTAAAAATCAAAGTAATCAGAGCACCTTGATTAAACTGCCCTGAAAATGCTCCCTGATCATAGGTTAATTCTACACCAGGATCTCCTGCGATTATCAAATCCCTACTACTCGATGGGCGACCATAGCTTTCTAACACATCGTTGATTGTAGTACCTTTCCGAAGTTCCGAAAAGTTTTCTTCTGTCCATTTGAATTGAAATTCCTGCGCCGTTTTTGCCGGTAACTCAGACACACTTTTAAAGGTTAATCGACTTGGCGTCACCAGCCTAATAACCAGAAAGCCCATCACCAAAAGCCCAATAAGAACAATAAACCTCTTCCTTAAATAAAGAGGTAATTTTTCATCAAGCCAACGACGCTCCATTGCCTGGTCTAACTCCCTACCAAGCATTTGAAAATCCTGCTTTTTATTATCCATACTCTCTCCTATCTCAAATGATCTAATACTCAACCAAAATCAAAATTAGCATATTGAGCAAACTCAAGGACCAATAAAGGTATCAATTTCCCAGCGCTTCTTTCGCTGTGGTGGCATTCTTATTAGTGAAACTGTCCAGTGGACAGTTTTAGCCCAAGCTCAGAAATAAAAGAGCGAGGGGAATTGGCTTGATAAGAACGGGCTTTTTGGGAGAACTACAGAAATTGAAAGTCAATTTCGTAGTAGTTCCCCCGCAAGGATGATTAGGTTGGACGCTGTCGAGTAGTCGACAAGTACAGCCAATCATCTACTGCGATAGAGATAGGCTCAAATCTAGCAATAAAACTCCAAAGGAGGTTGTGATACTGACTTCGTCAGCTCTATTTCCCACCTAAAAAGGTTTCCCAAACCTTATCGACTGTGACGAACTCTGTTCGTCTTATTTCCCACCTCCAAAGGTCTCCCAGACCTTTGGAGCGTCCGCACTTTTAAGAAAGAAGCAAAAAAGTAATTTTTGATTTTTGACAAGTATAAATTATACCAACGAAAATCTTGGTATAGACTATTTGCTATCACATTTACTCTATACCATCTAATATAGCATAAAAACAAGAACTTTTCCCAGAAACATGAGTAAAATCTTGTCCTTACTTCAGTTTTACGATAGAATAAATATCATACTACAATTATATTTGGGAGTGTATCAAAGATGTCCCATCACCATTCAAATCCTAACAATACAGGTAATGTTTTTCTAAAAGGTATTGTCTTTCTCATTTTATTGGCTGTTCTCATCAAGTCAATCTTGCCAATCGTCGTTGTTGGTGCTATCGGCTATGGAGTTTATCGCCTAGCTACACGCCAAGCCAGTTTAGAAAAACGCAACACGAGCCTACGCTTACAAGATCTTAGAGACGATATTCACCAAACAGATAGTCAAGTTAAACTATTAGAAAAATATTTAAGCAATAAAGACTACGGTCAGTACACCCTACTTGCCCGAGAGGTGCTTCCTCAGGTGGAACATATCAGGGACGAGAGCGAAGCTTTGAAAGATAAGATGGACCTCAACATCTACAAACGTGTGAATAAAAAAGCGACTGATGTTATCACAGACATTCAAAAACAATTAAAACGGTTAGATATCGCTCCTGATCTCAAGGCTGCTTCTGCTGAAGAAAAATCACTTCTTGAAAATGCTCCTGAACTTCTGACGATTTACCGTAATATTCAAAGAGACCACGGGGTTATTCTAGATAAGATTGAACAGATGGATAATAAGGCAGAATTGCTAGCCATTCACGAGAGTGAAATGAATCGTTTCAAGGATATTCTTTCTGGCTACCTGAAAATCAAGCAATCACCAAAAGATTTTTATAATGCTGACGAACGCTTATCTCAGGCTAAAGCAACCTTAGAAAAATTTGATTTGTCCCTAGACGAAACCCTACGCAAGCTCAACGAACAAGAACTCAAAGATTTTGAAATTAGCATGCGCATGATGGAAGATACCAATACTGGTTCTGATATTTATTAAAAGGAGATGACCATGGCCGACTTTAACTTCGATATTGATAAAATTGCTAATAACGCCATCACAAAAACAGATAAAACTACTGAAATTATCGCCACAGAGACAACAACCTCGACTGGGCAAATTTCTTTCCTTGAAAAATTAAGTCCTGAGCAGCAGGCTGCGATTACTGAAAAAGCTCCTGCTCTCGTTGATAATTTCTTGGTGGATCAAAATGCCTTGCTTGATTTTGGAACAGCTGCCGTTGAACAAGTCAATACAACAGTTAACCACATCTTATCTGAACAGAAAAAATTAGAAATTCCTCAAGTTGATGAACTTTTAAAAAATACCAACCGTGAGCTTAATGGTTTTATCGCTAAATACAAGGATGTGAAACCAGCTGAATTGGAAGAAAAACCAAACTTCTTGCAACGTTTATTTAAACAAAGCAAAAACACTCTTCAAGAATTCTACTTCGATTCACAGAATATCGAACAAAAGATGGATGGTATGGCTGCTTCCGTTGTTAAACAAGAAGAGATCTTAGCTCGTAACATCGTCTCAGCTGAAATGCTAATTGAAGACAATACCAAGTCTATCGAAAATCTAGTGGGAGTGATTTCATTTCTTGAAGCCACCAGCCTTGAAGGTGCTAAACGCGCTAGCCAATTGCAGGCTGAAATTGCGACTCTTGAAACACAAAGCCCAGAATTTCATACCAAATCTGAAGAACTGGCACGCATAACTGAAGTCATCAATACCTTGGAACAACAGCATACCGAGTATGTCAGCCGTCTTTATGTGGCTTGGGCAACCACACCTCAGATGCGCAACCTGGTTAAGGTTTCCTCAGATATGCGGCAAAAATTAGGCATGTTACGCCGTAACACGATTCCTACAATGAAGCTCTCAATTGCCCAACTCGGCATGTTGCAACAGTCTGTCAAATCTGGTGTCACTGCAGATGCTATTGTCAACGCTAACAATGCAGCTCTCCAAATGCTTGCTGAGACAAGTAAGGAAGCCATTCCTGCTCTGGAACGTTCTGCCCAAAGTCCAACAGTATCCATGACATCTGTTGCTGCCTTAGCAGAAAGCCTTGTCGCTCAAAACAATGGTATCATCGCCGCTATTGAAACTGGTCGCAAGCAACGTGCTCAACTAGAAACAGCCATCATCAAGTCAGCTGAAACCATCAACGATTCTGTTAAATTGCGTGATGAGAAAATCGTCGCTGCCCTCCTCAACGAAGGAAAACAAGTTCAAGAAGAAGTTGAGCGTCCAAGGGAAGACGTCACACCCAACTAAAGAGAGTGGCACAATTTCAAGCAGTATTATTTTTATAAACTAAATGACATAAACGAGGCTAAAGCAAGTCTCGTTTTCTCTTGTTTATGTTATAATAAGAACATTATGGATAAACTTATTAAATCAATTGCAACATCTGGTTCTTTCCGTGCCTATGTTCTTGATAGCACTGAAACTGTTAGAACCGCTCAAGAAAAACACCAAACCCTCTCCTCTTCTACTGTCGCACTTGGACGTACATTGATTGCTAATCAGATTTTAGCAGCCAACCAAAAAGGCGACAGCAAAATCACTGTCAAAGTGATCGGTGACAGTTCCTTTGGTCACATCATTTCAGTTGCTGATACAAAGGGACATGTCAAAGGCTACATCCAAAACACTGGTGTTGATATCAAAAAAACTGCCACTGGTGAAGTATTAGTTGGGCCATTCATGGGAAATGGACACTTTGTTAGTATCATCGACTACGGTACAGGTAACCCCTACACTTCTACAACTCCTCTTATCTCAGGAGAAATTGGAGAAGATTTTGCTTACTATTTGACCGAATCAGAGCAAACACCGTCAGCTGTCGGGCTCAATGTCCTTCTAGATGAAAATGACAAGGTTAAGGTTGCGGGTGGCTTCATGCTTCAAGTCCTCCCAGGAGCTTCTGAGGAAGAAATCACACGCTACGAAAAACGCATTCAGGAAATGCCTGCTATTTCAACCCTTCTTGAATCAGACAATCACACCCAAGCTCTACTAGAAGCTATTTATGGAGATGATGACTACAAAGTGCTTTCTGAAGAAGAAATCGGTTTTGCCTGCGACTGCTCACGTGAACGTTTTGAAGGCGCTCTTATCACTCTTGGAAAAGCAGAGCTGGAAGCCATGGCTAAGGAAGACCACGGGGCTGAAATCACTTGCCAATTCTGTGGAAATCACTACAACTTCACCGAAACTGATTTGGAGGATCTTATCAATGACTAAACTCAGTTCATCCTTTATGATTGGAAACGTTGAAATTCCACACCGCACTGTTTTAGCTCCGATGGCTGGAGTTACCAACTCTGCCTTTCGTACCATTGCTAAAGAATTTGGTGCAGGTCTCGTCGTTATGGAAATGATTTCCGAAAAAGGACTTCTTTACAACAATGAAAAAACCCTCCACATGCTCCACATCGATGAAAATGAACACCCAATGTCCATTCAATTATTCGGTGGAGACGCAGAAGGTCTTAAACGCGCAGCTGATTTCATTCAAAATAATACCAAAGCTGATATCGTTGATATCAATATGGGATGCCCTGTGAACAAAGTTGTCAAAAATGAAGCTGGTGCTAAGTGGCTAAAAGACCCAGACAAGATTTACCACATCGTTAAAGAAGTAACTTCTGTTCTTGATATCCCATTGACTGTCAAGATGCGCACAGGTTGGTCTGATAGCTCTCTAGCAGTTGAAAATGCCCTTGCTGCAGAATCAGCTGGTGTTTCTGCGCTTGCCATGCATGGCCGTACCCGTGAACAAATGTACACTGGTACTTGTGACCATGAAACCCTTGCTCGTGTTGCCAAAGCCACTACAAAAATTCCATTCATCGGAAATGGAGATGTTCGTAGTGTCAAAGATGCTAAATTCATGATTGAAGAACTTGGTGTGGATGCCGTTATGATTGGCCGCGCAGCCCTTAACAATCCACATCTCTTCACTCAGATCAATCACTTCTTTGAAACCGGTGAAGAATTACCTGATCTTCCTTTTGTCAAAAAACTGGACATCGCAGAAGAACACCTTCGCCGTCTCGTTAATCTCAAAGGTGAAAAAGTAGCTGTCCGTGAATTCCGAGGACTTGCTCCTTACTATCTCCGTGGTACTTCTGGCGCTGCTAAAGTTCGTTCAGCTGTTGCTAAGGCTGAAACATTTGAGGAAGTTCAAGGACATTTTAATACCTTGAGATGATTTCCAACTTGCTCCAAACGAGCATAATAAATAAAAGAGGCTGGGGAAGACTTCCATGATAGCTTACCCAGCCTTTGTCATATATTTTCAAAAAAACAAGCCTTTTTTTGAAAACTTTTTCACAGTATAATACGCTATCATAATGAGAATCTGTCAGAAATCGTAATTTTGAAGCATTCACTTCCAATAACCTACTGCATCAAATGATCGCTACCCTAAAGAGAGGTTGGGACCTTTGTCCCAACCTCATTATGCTATTTAAAGCATTTTTCTTCTTTATTTACAGATACTTCTCTTTTAAATCCATCGTGACAGTTGTAATCACAGAAAAATCTTGACTAACTTTCAGAAGGATAATCGCTCCTTGAATACTGGCAATAATCTGCTGAGCTTCTTGGAGGCATTTTTTCTTTGACCAGCTTCGATGACTACCATTCAAAACCTTCGATAACTCGCTCTGCCATTCTTCCATAAACCCTTGAAGCAATAAGCGAAATTCTTCATCCTTCGTCGAGAGCTCCACAATGAGGTTACCTACTGGACAACCATTAAAAACGTCTCCTTCTTGGTTTAAGTGAAAATTGTAAACCCAATCTAGCATGGCTAAAAATTTAGCTGAAGGCGATTTGTCTGATTGGAAAATACTTTGAAATAATTCCACCCGCCATTGCTCTAAAAGCAGTTTCGTTGCAACTAAGCCCAACTCCTTCTTCGATGAAAAATAATGGTACAACTGCCCTTTCCCCACACCA
Source organism: Streptococcus hillyeri (assembly GCF_003686955.1). GTDB lineage: Bacteria > Bacillota > Bacilli > Lactobacillales > Streptococcaceae > Streptococcus > Streptococcus hillyeri. The sequence continues at coordinate 52,409 of NZ_RCVM01000005.1, read as the reverse complement.
GATGCAGTCAAAATATCGCTTATTGACGTGGCAACATAGCCTTTTAAATATATAAGCTCTTGCGTCTTTAATATAATCGTATCTCTTACTGCCATATCAAGTCCTTTCAAGCGAGTTTCATAAATTTAAGGAGGGGGAAATGAGATGTTTTGATTCCTAGGTGACATTTTTTACAAATCATTAAAAGCTGATTGTTACAATTGTACCAATTGGTACAGAAATGTCAAGTTAGTCAGATAACTTACGAGGAATAGGCATGTGCTATTTTCTAAAGACACACCATTTTTATATGTGATACCATCTTCACGTTAATTCTACTGAGAATGGTCTTTCAAGTCATAGTCATTTGTCATAAAAGCACCTAACTAAAAATAAATAAATTAATAGCTAAATGAATATTTCAAAAAAATGACATTTTTGTTGATTTTGAAACATATTTGTAATATAATGTAATCAAATCAACACAATAAATAAGGAGTAGCCTCATGAAAAACAGCCAGAAAGCAACTGCCATCGTCCTACTAACTAGTCTCTTCCTATTAGGAGCTTGTGGAAAAAAAGAAAGTAAGTCTACAAATAACCAATCTACTGTTCAAAGCAGCAAAGTTACTCCTAAAAAATCTGAAAAATCTTCTTCAACTACCAAGAATACCTCAAAAGCATCTGATTCAAGCACAGAAACTACTTTAGCGAGCAACTCTAGCAATGCAGAAACACAAGCAACTACCAGCCAAGCACAAACTGTCCAACCAGCTCATACTAGCTCTTCTATCGACATCGATGCACTCCTCAACGAAGACTTAACAACCATCGCTGGAACTTGGTCTAATGACCTAGGGGAAATTATCACCATTAACCAAGATGGGCAAGTAACAAGCACACAAAAAACAACAACACTCCAAATTTCTCAAGGAAGAGTTCATGATAATTGCTTCTTTGCAGGCATCGGTGATCCTAACCAATTGGTAGGGGGAGCTGTCTTTATCGTCATCCCTGCCAATGTTCCGAATCCTCATTTTGGAGATGTAACAGACACCGACCGCATCCTTATCGGACAATCCGCTGATGCTGACGACCATCCATTTACGAGAAATTAAACAGTAAAATGAAAAGCATAAAATCTGTCTGTTTGAACGAGATTTTATGCTTTTTACTATATTAATACTTAACCAAATTCAAAAATTACTTTCTTGTTTCTTTCTTAAAAGTGCGGACGCTCAAAAGGTTCAGGGAACCTTTTGAGGTGGGAAATAGAGTTGACAAAGTCAACATCAAAACCTCCTTTGGAGTTTCATTGCTACTTTTTTAAGCCTCTCTATCGCAAAAAGTCCGTTCTTGGCAAGCAAATTACCCTCGCTTTTTAATTTCTAAACTCAGGCTGAAACTGTCCACTGGACAGTTTCACTAATAAGAATACCACTATAGCGAAAGAAACATTTTTCTCGCTACGCTCATCACTATCTCAACGATATTAGTGGTTCTAAAATTCTAATTTTGATTTGGAATGAGTATAATATCGACTTCTTAATCGATTCAATAGAAAAAGTCTAATCATTCCAGAATTTTTTTGCGATTTCCTGACCTTGTTTGATTTTTTCCCATTGTTGTGGAATGGCAAGTTCATTTCCCGAGTCGCATGAGGCAAAACCACATTGGTGAGAGAGGAAAAGACGCTCTTTTGGCAAAATTTGGCTAGCTTCCTCAAGCAAGGCAAGGGCACGTTCTTCATCATCAAGTGTTGTCGTTTTAGAAGACAAAAGACCTAAAACAACTTCTGCTTCACTATCTTTTAAAGCTTCTAATGCACGAATATCACCGGCTACGTCGCTATCCCACTCTAAGAAGAAACGGTCATAGTGTTGCTCTGCCAAGAATTTTTTCGCAATAGCTTCGTAAGTCCCTTCTGCAGCAGAACGGCTTTCGTAATTTCCACGACAGTTATGAGTCCAAACCGTTAAGCCAATCTCATGAGCATAATCCACAACCTCATTATTGATGGCAATAAATTCATCCGCTAAATCTGCTAAGGCAGCATTACCATCAGCGAAGAAAGAGGCAGGATTTGACTCGTCAAAGAGTTCCCAAAGGCAGTCGTCAAACTGAATGATTTCACCACCTGCTTCTTTGTATTCAGCTAAAAATTCTTTGTAAGCCTGAATCAAGCCTTTTTTCAATTCTTCGTTTGTCTCATAAACTTGGCCTTCACCAGCTAGTTTATCAAAAATAGCTAGTTCTGTATAGGCATGAGCTGGTCCCCAAATGGTTTGTTTCGTTTGTTCACCACCTGCTTCTGCCTTAACTAATTTAAAAATGTTAAGGAAATGATGGCCTTTTCCTGAAAGTGGCTCTGTGATACGAATCCCAATGTCTTTTCGTGTTTCAAAATCTCCGCCATCGTGGTCATTGAAGCGGTAGCCATGCTCCGCAATATAGCGTTCAATTCCTTTGAGGCCCCATACAAAATCAAGATGCCACATAGAACGACCATACTCCCCATCTGTTAAAATATCAATACCATTTGATTTTTGATCTACAATAATCTGCTTGATGCCAGCTGTTTCGGTTTCTTGGTAACCAGGTAGAGCATCATAGAAAGGATATTGAATATCATCACGGTGCTCAATTTCAGTTTTGAATTCACGAAGATTTGCTGGACGAAGGAGTGAGCTGACTAGTTGAAATTTAGATTGTGCCATGTGTCTTACCTCATTTATTTGTTATGGTATTATTATAAACTATAACTAATTTGTTGAAAAATAGTTGTTTTATAAGTTTTAGTATAGTTTTAAACTATATTAAAAAGAGAGAGTGGACAAAAAATCTTCAAAATAGCAAATGGCTTAGAGTAACGTCGTCAAAAAACGTTGATTCTAAGCCATTTTATTTTGTTCCATTTTCAACAGCAAGACTAAAATTTAAGTTTTTGACCAACCACTTCTTGTTTTAATGTGAAAAGTAGATTGACGCAGTAGCTTACTTATTATCAAGCCATATCAAATTTTAATTTTCCTTTAGAGAAACCGATTTTTAGAGTTTGTCCTTGGGCTAGCTCACCAGCTAAGATGAGTTCAGATAGTTTATCCTCAACTTCTGTTTGGATGGTGCGACGCAGTGGGCGAGCTCCCATTTCAATATCATAGCCATCTTGGGCCAGATGTTTCAGAGCTGCTGGTTGGAACTTCAAGGTCACTCCCTTGTCTGCCAAAGCTTTCACCAAAGGTTGAACCATGATCGTCACAATCTCACGCATATGCACCTCTTCAAGACTGTGGAAGACCACTTTTTCATCTATACGGTTGATAAACTCTGGGCGGTAAGCCTTTTTCAATTCCTCCAGGATACGTTTCTCCATAGCCTTATGGTCGTGGGAAATGGCTTGCGCTCCAAATCCAACGGTCTTATCATCACGGAGAGCGGTTGCCCCAAGATTTGAGGTCATGATGATAATGGTATTTGAAAAGTCAACTTTACGTCCACGACTATCTGTCAGAACACCGTCATCGAGAACCTGTAACAGCACATTGAAAATGTCTGGATGGGCTTTTTCAACCTCATCAAAGAGTAAAACTGAATAAGGTTTATTACGAACTTTCTCAGTCAATTCGCCACCCTCATCGTAACCAACATAACCTGGAGGGGCACCGTTAAGACGACTTGCCGCAAATTTTTCCATGTACTCAGACATGTCAAAGCGAATAAGAGCTGATTCATCATCAAAGAGCACTTCTGCTAAAGCTTTTGCCAACTCCGTCTTACCAACACCCGTTGGGCCTAGGAACATGAAGGAACCAATTGGTCGTTTCCCTGTACGAATGCCTGATTGATTGCGACGAATGGCACGACTAATAGCTGAAACAGCGGCATCTTGACCAACAACACGTTTGTGTAACTCCGTCTCTAGGTTCAAGTATTTCTGGCTGTCTTTCTGACTTAATTTTTCCACAGGAATCCCTGATAGGCGACTTAGAGTTGTTAAAATATGGTCTTCGGTCACAGGGATTGCTGGACGAAGGGTCTCTTTTTGTGAGACTTTTAATAACTGGCTAACACGTTTTAAGTCTCCTGCAAGCAGAGCTTGGTCAACTGGGCTAAGAGTCTCTTGGACTTCTTTTTTAGTCATGACCTGAACAGTAGCACTAGCCTCATCAAGCAAATCAATAGCCGAATCTGGTAACTGTTTCGTTGTTAAGTAACGATGCGCAGCTTTGACAGCCGTCGCAATCGCTTCATCTGAGATAGAAACATTGTGAAAAGCCTCGTAACTTGGTCTAAGTCCTTTTAAAATGGCAATAGCGTCAGCTTGGCTTGGCTCTTCAATGATAATTTTTGCAAATCGACGAGAGAGAGCGGCATCTTTTTCAAGATGTTTTTGGTACTCAGCCTGTGTGGTAGCTCCAACCATGTGAAGGGTTCCACGTGAAAGGGCAGGTTTCAAGATATTGGCTGCATCAAGCGTCCCATCAACACCGCTACCAGTCCCCATAATAGTATGAAGTTCATCAATAAAGAGAATGATTTTCCCATCTGTTTCGATGTCTTCGATGATTTGATTCATTCGCTCTTCAAAGTCACCTCGAAAACGTGTTCCTGCAACCACAGACATCATATCAAGTTCTAAGACTCTCATGTCTTGGAGCTCATATGGGATTTCTCCAGTAGCAATACGCTGGGCAAGGCCGTAAGCTAGAGCTGTTTTTCCGACACCGGCATCCCCAACTAGGACAGGATTATTTTTTGTCTTACGGCTCAATACCTGAATCATGCGTGTTACTTCTTTGTCGCGTCCGATAACAGGATCTAACAATCCCTGCTCTGCCATTGCCGTCAAATCACGTGTAAAATCAGAAAGTTCCCCTGCTGTTGAAGGTGGCTTCATCATATCAGAGAAGTTGCCAGCAGATTTTGCTTTTTTAGGTTTTCTCAATTCATGAATGGCTTTCAAATCTTCTTTAGTGATTCCCGCATGACGCTCCAAAGTCTTGCGCAGATCAATTAAGCGAAGAGAATTCCCATCATCCTTGACCTTGAAGCCCACTAACTCTAAAATTCTCGTTGCCAGTAAGTCAGCATTCACTAACATAGCAAAAAGAACGTGCTCTGTTCCGACTTCATCATTAGCCATCACTTGAGCAATAGCTAACGCATAGTCAAGAACCTCTTTTAAGGCTTTAGACGATGGACGCAGAAAATCAGTCCTTTTCACATCATCCTGCGGAGCTTTTCCCATGGCTAAAATAGCTGCCGCTTCATACTCCTCTAAAGGAAATTCATCCTCATACTCTGAAAAACTAAGACCTGCTACAGAATCATGGAGGGCCACCATCCCTAAAAGCAAATGCCAAGTCTCTAGGTAAAGACTTTCATAGCGGGCTGCCTGCTCTTGTCCTAAGCGAAAGACTTCCTGCATTTTTAACGAATATTTAACCATACTTAACCTTTTCTATCTAATCTTTGAAGAATTTTCCGAAGTTGCCTTGCCCTTATCTGATTAGCATCAACTCCCAAAATCTCATCGCTACATATGCCTAGCAACAGATTACCTTCTCGCTCAGTAATCACCCCGTGATCATAAAGGAGCTGCATCACATCAGCAAAAACTTGCTCGCTAGGATTTTGGCAATGCTTGCTAAGCAAATCTCCTAAAAAATGGTGCTGGTCAGAGAAAGCAACTTTAACAATACGAATATAGCCACCACCACCTCGCTTGCTCTCAACAACATAGCCACGACTTTCCGTGAAACGTGTTTTAATCACATAGTTAATCTGGCTAGGAACCACTTGAAAAGATTCCGCCAGTTGCGACCGTTGAATTTCTGCAACACCTGTTTGGGCAAGCAAGCGTTTGATGTGTTCTTCAATATAATCAGATGTATTTTTTAACGCCATCGGCCCCTCTTTTCATTCCTCATTACCTCCAGCTATCACTTTTCTAATATCGCTTTTGCTGATCGAAAAACTAGAGGTTTTTGACTAATACTGACCTTATTATAACAAAAAGTACAATATTTTTGTAGTATTTGATTAGCTGAATCATTCCCGTAGTTGCTATTTTCAATGAGTGATTTCACTCTAGAAAATTCGATTTTTTGAAAAATAATCAAATACCCCTATTATCCCCAATCCAACTGTCCTTACACCAACAATTTCAATTACCTTTATATCTGAAATGCCAAAACTTTGTGGAGATAATTCTGAAAAATGGACAGTCTTCTATAAGTTGATACTCTAAAATGTTAATAAAGTCAATTAGTTTTTATTTAGTATTTTTGTTAGCACTTCTCCTAATGTGGTGTGGGGCGCTCAAAAGGTCTAGGAGACCTTTTGAGGTGGGAAATGAAGCTGACCAAGTCAGTGTCAGAACCTCCCCTCCTACAGAGTTCCATTCCTTCTTGGCAAGCCTAGGTTTCCTTCGCTCCCAGGTTTCTAAGCTCAGGCTGAGAGTGGGACAGAAGTCATGATTTCGAAGAAATTGACTTCGTCGTCCCACCTCCGCACAGTTGATTAGGATGGCCGCTAACGATTGCGTGGTAGTAAAATAGTCCAGTGGACTATTTTAGGTGGACACTTGAAAATGAAGAAGTGTCCAGTTGCAGACCTCCAATCAACCACTGCGTCAATCTGTTATTACCATTAAAAATAGAAGGTTGAAATATTTATGCCCCAACCTCACTAATAAGAATACCACCATGGCGAAAGAAGCTCTGGTAAATCAAGCCATTTATTGGTTCTTAATTTAACTTAAACTGCTAATTTTAATTTTGGATGAGTATCAGTGGTTATTAGGGACAAAAAATAGGAGACCGGAATTTTTTCCAGTCTCACTAAGAATAGATTTAAAGAGATAGGCGACAACTTGAGGGTTGACGAGGTTCCGCATTGGAAATAGACAGTTTATCGTTATACCTGTCTTCGCTAATGAGTTGATAATCTTTGAGCAATAAAATGGAATGGTATTGTTGCAAATCCTCTGTACACTCTTCACACCAGCGGAGCTCTTTATTATCCCAAAAAGCTGCTAAATAATCCGAACGGCTCTCAAAATAGGGAAAGCCTTTCTGCAAGTCCTGCCACTGTTTTAAGAAATGCTGTTCCGCTTCTTCAAAAGTGCTAAACTCTTGGAGTTCAGTGATATCTTCTTTCCAATCATCTAAAAACCACCAAGGCTCGAAATCTCCACATAAATTGATTACTTGATACATAATTTAAACGCAAGGGACAAAAGCAGCTATTGACTGCCTGATATTCAAATAAGGATAGACCTTTTTCTTGATAAACTTGTCCCCGTTCAGTTAGACCTATTAACTGAACATTCCTTTCCACTATTTATCTAACTGTTCGATTATTATAAACCTTTTTTAAAGAAATAGGAAAATATATGCTCAGAATGCGTTTTCAACTTTTTCACTGATTTTCCAAAATAGAAAATCAGGATTAAAATCACCAATGATTGTCACTAGTAATATGATTAACAGTACTGTAACGTCCTTTAATTCGTATCTTTTTTCTTATCACCAAATGTAATCCAGCTAAATACAGATAATAATAGCCAGCCCAGTAACGCTAGGAAATTAAATTGTTCACCTGTCTCAGGTAGTTTGGCAGAAGTCGTCTCAGCGGTAGTGTTATTTGATTCCTTTGTAGCCATTTGATCAACTTTTTGATTTTGAGTACCTAATTGTTGGATTAGTAACTCTGCTTCTGGTTTTTGAGCTTGTGTGATACCTGAGCCTTTCGCCGTTTCCCAGATTAACTCTGGTTTAGATTCTTGAACAAGCCCTGAACCTTTAGCAGTCTCCCAGATTAACTCTGGTTTAGATTCTTGAACAAGACCTGAGCCTTTGGCGATTTCCCAAACTAATTCGGGTTTCTCTTCTTGAACAAGACCTAAGCCTTTAGCAGTCTTCCAGATTAACTCTGGTTTAGATTCTTGAACAAGCCCTGAACCTTTTGCTGTTTCCTACAATAACTCTGGTTTAGATTCTTGAACAAGACCTGAACCTTTCGCGATTTCCCAAACTAATTCGGGTTTCTCTTCTTGAACAAGACCTGAACCTTTCGCGGTCTCCCAGATTAATTCGGGTTTTGCATCTTGAACAAGACCTGAGCCTTTCGCGATTTCCCAGATTAACTCTGGTTTCGCATCTTGAACGAGACCTGGACCTTTTGCGGTCTCCCAAACTAATTCGGGTTTTGCATCTTGAACAAGCCCTGAGCCTTTCGCGATTTCCCAAACTAATTCGGGTTTCTCTTCTTGAACAAGACCTGAACCTTTCGCGATTTCCCAGATTAACTCTGGTTTCGCATCTTGAGCAAGCCCTGAGCCTTTTGCTGTTTCTATTTGATCTTTTACTAAGACAGTCTCAACTAATTCATTATAATCTAATGCTGCTCGCAAGATTGCCAATTTAACTTTACGGACATTAGTTGCCTGTGTTGGGAAACCAAGGCGGCTAGCAACTTCAGAATCTGTTACAGTAGCAGTTGTCCAGCTAGGTTCAACCTGAGCTTTAAAGTTTTTGATAACTGCCAAATCTTTTTGAATAGCCACCTTCAAATCTGCCATTAAGGTATCTGTTTCCCAAAGATGATTAACTGCTTCTAATTCTGATAAGCGGTTATACTGAGCTTTCTTATAATCAGCCCAGCTTTTTTCCGTGTCATCGGCTAAGATTTTAGAAAACACCTCTTGGTCACTTGTATAACGGTTACTCAAATAGTCTACAAAAGCATCCCAGCCCTGCCAACCAAGAATTTCATAGGCATTACGTTTAAAGCTAATATCACCTACCGTATTCATACCAGAAGGAGCAACATTCGCTGCATAAAAACTTTCTAATAGCGGTACATTATCATATTGGTTGGTATCAAGATTGCGGATAAATGGTGTTACCCCTCGTGGGATAAACTGACCACTGACCGCTGCTTGATCCACTAAATCTGCAACACTGGTTGCTGGCTTAAACTCCGCTTGACCGAGTTTTCCAAATGGGACAAACTGGTCATTGGTTGATTTATTTGCCACACGCGCTGTATCAACAGCACCACTACGCAACTGTGGATTCACTTGAGCAACCTTATTAAAGTAAATCGCTTGATCTTCAGCTGATAGGCTAGCAAGAGCTGCTTCAGCCTCTTTAACTTCTAAGTAGGCAACCAAATCCATCAAGTTTCTACTATAGTTTTCCAAGGCTTCTTTAGACGTTTGAGGAAGCGCTGCCTGAACACGATTTGGTGTCTTGGCAATCTCAATAGCTGTGTTCAAGTTAAAGACAGGAACAAATTCACTCGCTTTTTGATTTTGCGTATTGTCAATCACCTCAAACAAGCCACGTGCATAAAGCTCCGCTCCTTGACCTTTTCTACGACCATTCTTTTGATAAGTCCCACCAAACAATCCTTCTTCATCATTACTGTGGGTTAATTCATGAGTGAAAACAGCTAATCCTGCCGCTTCTTTGGCCATCAAGCGATTTTCAAAAATGCGCATTGACGTTTGACTCGTAGACATTCCACCCAAATTCTTAGCGTTAGAATAGGTAGAATCATAGTAATTCATTGGTACAAAGAAATTAATGACAGCCTTCTCTGCATTATCTCCCTCACTCGGTGACCAACCAATTTTTCCAGATGTATTATAGCGGTTCATGGTGTCAATAGCCAATGTGAAAGAAATTGGTTTCACCTTGACCGACTCTAAGAACTTCACAAAATTCTCTTGGTAAGCCAATGGCTGCGCAAAGAATGGTAACTCGGGTTGCTTATCTCCTCTAGCTTTGTTAAAGTTCGCTAATTCTGGGAATTGATCAACATAGCTAGCCAGCATTCCAACCGATACCGTTTTAGAAGTTGTTGCTGCGTAAAGGCCTTTCCCTTGTGACAAGAGCGGTAAAATCAACTCCGGTCTATTTGCCTTCAATAAGTCAAAAATACGTGTTCCAGAAACTGACCCAACTAGAGCTTGTGTCTGCTCCTCAAAATAATCAGCTGCCGATTTCCCTTTTTCTTGGGCTAAACGTTCCACCAAATCTGCTGGATTAGCTGTACCAGTGTAATAAGCTACTTTACGATCTTGAAATTGATTAATGTTTTGAAGTAAGGTCATAGACCGCTTCACCCGTTGAGGGTCTTTTAGTGATACCGTACCATATGCTTTTAAGCGATCGTAAGCAGTATCACGTTCTGCAGTTCCACTAATCATTTGTGGATCAAAGACTAAGCGCTCTGGCAAATCCGCCGCAAACGAAAATTGTTGTTGCAAATAGAGAACACCACGATACAGAGCCCCTAAATCCGCTCTCAATTGGGAAACTGTCAATTGCTGGTTAGTTGCCAACAACCCTTTATCCAAGAAAGAAGTCAACAACGTCTTAGCCTCTGGTGCTAAATTGCTAAACGCCTCATCCTTATAAAGGTCGGCATTGGCGGCAGCTAGGGCTTGTTTATTTGCCTGTGCAACAATACCTTTCAAAACCTCAGTATTAGTAATATCTTCGCCACGGTTTTTAGCTTCGGTGCGCAATTTAGTGATGGTCGGCGTTAAATACTTTGTAATTTGGTCAATTGTCAACGATGTGACAGGTTTCACCACATCACGAAGAGCAACTTCATTAGCCTTAGTTTCAAAGTTAGTGACCACTATCTCATTCAAACGCTTTTGATCGTCACTACTTAATATTGCTATAACCTTGCTATTCGGGAATGTTGCCGCTTCTTCTGTTAAAACATCTATAGCAGTCTGAGACCCTGTCGTTGCTGTAGTTGCGGCTCTAAATCCTGTCTGAGAAAGAGGAGCACTTGCATCTTCTTCACTCTTTGACACTTCTTTAGGAGCTTCTACCGCTGTATTTTCAGGAGATACTTTATCAGTCACCTCTAGGTCTTTTGTCAATGGTAGAGCAGTAGACTCAGAATCCTGTGGTTGAAGTTGTTGTGTCTCTTCTACGTCTTCTAAAACTGGCTCACTACCTAAGATCGGCTGTTCTTCCTTAGTCAGCAAAGGTGCTGAATCCTCTGAAGCCTGTTTCAAATCAGATACAACTACTGCAGTAGACTCCGCAGTATCAGTGACAACATCTGCTCGAACAACTGCACCTGATAAAAAAGCATATCCGATGCAAATAGAACAAACACCTACTGATAATTTTTTAATTGAGAATCGTTGGATTCTTGGCATGGGGTATTAATCTCCTAAGTTAATATAATTACTCTCTTAGTATAACATGGTTTAACCTATTTACCTAATTATATACACTTAATCAAGTATATTTTAATATTATTTCCAGCTGGCAAGGAATCTTAGAGATCCCTTTTTGCCATGAGAGAGACACCATTAATCACTTATAAAATGAATAAGCCTGGTAGGTATAAAATATTGCCTATCTTGATTTTTATAAGTTCCCCACCATAATTCACAAAGAGGCATTTTTATTAACAGATACTCAAAAAGACGACCCCTTCAGGAGTCGCCTTGTTTTATGATTTTCCAAATCAGCTACCAATCGATTCAAAAAACCAATTTAAGCAACGATTATCTTATTCTGCTTCTGTTGTAACCACTTCTTCTGTCGTTTCTGCTTCTTCAATGATTTCAACTTCATTGATTGCTTGTGGTTCAATGTTGCGGTAACGAGCCATACCAGTACCAGCTGGGATGATTTTACCGATGATAACATTTTCTTTAAGACCAAGAAGGTGATCTTTCTTACCACGGATAGCAGCATCTGTAAGAACACGTGTTGTTTCTTGGAAGGATGCAGCCGACAAGAATGAGTTAGTTTCAAGAGAAGCTTTTGTAATTCCCATGAGGACTGGACGAGATGTCGCTGGAATACCACCAGAAATAACAATTTCTTTGTTAGCATCTGTGAAATCTGCGATATCCATCAAAGTACCTGGAAGAAGATCAGTATCACCTGGATCCATAACACGAACTTTGCGAAGCATTTGGCGAACCATTACCTCAACGTGTTTATCTCCGATTTCTACCCCTTGGCTACGGTATACTTTTTGAACTTCCGCAAGCAAGTAAGTTTCAACAGAAAGTGTGTCACGAACTTCAAGTAAACGTTTTGGCTGGATTGACCCTTCCGTAAGGGCCGCACCACGAGCAACTTCGTCACCAACAGCAACTTTCATGCGAGCTGTAAATGGTACGACATATTCTCCCATACCAGTCTCACCTTGAACGTAAACTTTCTTAGTACGTGTTGACGCATCTTCTTCAATCTCGATAACAGTACCTTTAACTTCTGTGATAACTGCTTCCCCTTTAGGGTTACGAGCTTCAAAGATCTCTTGGATACGTGGAAGACCCTGAGTGATATCGGTATTTGAGGCTACACCACCCGTGTGGAAGGTACGCATTGTAAGCTGAGTACCTGGCTCACCGATAGATTGCGCAGCGATTGTACCAACTGCTTCACCAACTTCAACCGCATCGCCTGTTGCCAAGTTGATACCATAACAGTGACGGCAAACACCATGACGCGTGTTACATGTGAACACAGAACGAATCGTCACTTCTTCAACACCTGCATTAACAATTTCAGCAGCTTTATCTTCTGTGATTAACTTGTTAGGGCCAATGATAACAGCACCTGTCTCTGGATGTTTAACAGTTTTCTTAGTGTAACGACCTTGAAGACGCTCTTCAAGAGTTTCTGTAACTTCCTTACCATCTGTAATAGCACGGATAAGAAGACCACGGTCAGTACCACAATCATCTTCACGGATAATAACATCTTGGGCAACGTCAACCAAACGACGAGTAAGGTAACCTGAGTCGGCTGTCTTAAGAGCCGTATCCGTCATACCTTTACGCGCACCGTGAGTTGAGAAGAACATTTCCAAAACGCTAAGACCTTCACGGAAGTTTGACAGGATAGGAAGTTCCATGATGCGTCCATTAGGAGCAGCCATCAAACCACGCATACCCGCAAGTTGCGAGAAGTTTGAGATGTTACCACGGGCTCCTGAGTCCATCATCATAACGATTGGGTTCTTAGGATCTTGTGTCTCAATCAAGCGTTTTTCAAGAGCTTCTTTAGCTTCACGCCATGTTGTTGTAACCGCAACATAACGGTCATCATCTGTCATCAAACCACGACGGAAGGCTTTATTGATTTGCTCAACTTTTTCGTGAGCTGCTTCAATAATCTCAGCTTTGTTATCAATAACAGGGATGTCGGCAATACCCACAGTCAAGCCAGCAAGAGTTGAGTGATAGTAACCAAGGTCTTTCAAACGGTCAAGGAAAGCAGAAGTTTCTGTTGTACGAAGACGTTTGAAGGTTTCAGCAATGATATTACCAAGATTTTTCTTCTTGAATGGCACATTGATTGCTAAGCCATCAATCACTTCTTGGATGTTTTGTCCTGGTTCAAGGAAGTATTTATCAGGTGTTCCTTCTGTCAAGTTTGCATTGTTTGGCTCTTGAAGGTAAGGAATTTCTGCTGGAATCACATCATTAAAGAGGATTTTACCAACAGTTGTCACCATGATTTTGTGAAGTTGATTTGGTTTCCAAGGTTTATTTGGCATGCTATCAACAGCAATACCGACACGTGAGTGCAAGTGAACATAACCATTGCGGTAAGCCATAACAGCTTCATCGCGGTCCTTGAAGACCATACCTTCACCTTCACGACCAGCATCTTCCATTGTAAGGTAGTAGTTACCAAGTACCATATCCTGAGATGGGGTAACAACTGGTTTACCATCTTTAGGGTTCAAAATGTGCTCCGCAGCAAGCATCAAAAGACGAGCTTCTGCTTGAGCTTCTTCTGAAAGTGGCACGTGGATCGCCATTTGGTCTCCATCGAAGTCGGCATTGTAGGCCTCACACACAAGTGGGTGAAGACGAAGGGCTTTACCATCGATAAGAACTGGTTCAAAGGCTTGGATACCAAGACGGTGAAGAGTCGGTGCGCGGTTAAGAAGAACTGGGTGTTCTTTGATTACTTCTTCAAGAAGGTCCCAAATGCGCTCGTCTCCACGCTCAACCATACGTTTAGCCGCTTTAACGTTACCAGCCATATCACGGGCAACGATTTCACGCATCACAAATGGTTTGAAGAGCTCAATTGCCATTTCACGTGGCACACCACATTGGTACATTTTAAGCGTTGGACCAACGGCAATAACGGAACGTCCTGAGAAGTCAACACGTTTACCGAGCAAGTTTTGACGGAAACGTCCTTGTTTACCTTTAAGCATGTGGCTCAAAGATTTCAATGGACGGCTACCTGGTCCTGTAATTGGACGACCACGACGACCATTATCAATAAGCGCATCGACCGCTTCTTGCAACATACGTTTTTCGTTTTGCACGATGATACCTGGAGCGTTAAGTTCCAAGAGACGAGCCAAACGGTTGTTACGGTTGATAACACGGCGGTAAAGGTCATTCAAGTCAGAAGCGGCAAAACGACCACCATCCAATTGAACCATCGGACGTAAATCTGGTGGAATAACTGGCAAGATGTTAAGAATCATCCATTCAGGTTTGTTTCCAGATTTATAGAAAGCGTCAAGCACGTCCAATCGACGAACAGCTTTAACACGTTTTTGACCTGTTGCTGACTTCAACTCTTCTTTAAGCTCTGCGATTTCTTTTGACAAATCGACGCGTTTAAGAAGATCTTGGATAGCTTCCGCACCCATTTTCGCAACAAATGAACCGTAGCCGTACTCTTGAAGTTTTTCACGGTATTCACGTTCAGTCAAAAGTGATTTTGGCTCAAGTGGGGTATCCATTGGATCAATGACCACATAAGCAGCAAAATAAATAACTTCTTCAAGCGCACGTGGACTCATATCAAGGGTAAGCCCCATACGTGATGGAATACCTTTGAAGTACCAAATGTGAGAAATTGGTGCTTTAAGCTCGATGTGTCCCATACGTTCACGACGAACTTTAGCACGTGTCACTTCGACACCACAACGGTCGCAGACAATTCCTTTATAACGGATACGTTTGTATTTACCACAAGCACATTCCCAGTCTTTTGTAGGTCCAAAAATGACTTCGTCAAAGAGACCTTCACGTTCTGGTTTGAGCGTACGGTAGTTGATTGTTTCAGGTTTTTTAACTTCACCATAAGACCATGAACGGACCTTACTTGGTGAGGCTAATCTGATTTGCATAGATTTAAAACGATTTACGTCAACCACTAGTATTACCTTTCTTTTTTCTTTTGAACATAGCAGAGCTACATTCAGACAGAGCATTCAGAGGTATTAGGAGCTAATGAGAAGGACTATTCTCATTAAGCTCTTCCTCTCGTTAAATTTAATGTTGTGTTTTCAAATACCAGTCAAAGTGCTGAGTAACTCATCCAAACTGACTGACAACACTTTTCAAGTTCCAAGTGTCGGATAAAACAGTCCACTGGACTGTTTTATTCACCTTCACTTGGTGTTTCACCATTTTCAGCTGCAACTTCTGCTGCTAGGCGAGCTTCTTCTTCTGCTTGTTTTTGACGAAGTTTTTCAAGATCATCAACGTGCATCACGTCATCATCTTCACCTTCATCAAGGTCACGAAGTTCAACTTCATTGTTTTCATCATCAAGAACTCGCATATCAAGTCCAAGAGATTGCAATTCTTTGACAAGAACTCGGAATGATTCTGGCACACCTGGTTTTGGAATTGGTTTACCTTTTGTGATAGCTTCATAGGCTTTCAAACGTCCATTAACGTCATCTGACTTGTAAGTCAAGATTTCTTGAAGAACATTTGACGCACCGTAAGCTTCAAGGGCCCAAACCTCCATCTCACCGAAACGTTGTCCACCAAACTGAGCTTTACCTCCAAGTGGCTGTTGCGTAACGAGTGAGTAAGGACCAACTGAACGTGCGTGAAGTTTATCATCAACCATGTGGTGAAGTTTGATCATGTACATGACACCGACAGAAACACGGTTGTCAAATGGTTCACCTGTACGACCATCGTAAAGAACTGTCTTGGCATCTGAATCCATACCAGCTTCACGAACAGTTGACCAGAGGTCTTCTGAACTTGCACCGTCAAAGACAGGAGTTGCAATGTGGATACCCAAATTACGAGCCGCCATACCAAGGTGAAGTTCCATAACCTGACCGATATTCATACGTGATGGCACCCCGAGTGGGTTCAACATGATATCAACAGGCGTTCCATCTGGAAGATATGGCATGTCTTCAACTGGAACAATACGTGAAACGACACCCTTGTTTCCGTGACGACCGGCCATCTTATCTCCGACCTTGATTTTACGTTTTTGAGCAATGAAGACACGAACAAGGATATTCACACCTGAAGGAAGCTCGTCACCATTAGCACGCGTAAAGATTTTAACGTCGCTAACAACCCCGTCACCACCGTGTGGTACACGAAGAGAAGTGTCACGAACTTCACGTGATTTATCACCAAAGATAGCGTGAAGGAGGCGTTCCTCTGCTGAAAGGTCTTTTTCACCTTTAGGTGTTACCTTACCAACAAGAATGTCACCCTCTTTAACTTCCGCACCGATACGGATAATACCCATCTCATCAAGATCTTTGAGGGCTTCTTCACCAACGTTTGGAATTTCACGAGTGATTTCTTCAGGGCCTAACTTCGTATCGCGCGTTTCTGATTCGTATTCTTCCAAGTGAACAGATGTGTAAACATCTTCTTTCACAAGTCGTTCAGACATGATAACCGCATCCTCGAAGTTGTAACCTTCCCAAGTCATGTAGGCAACGATTGGGTTTTGTCCAAGCGCCATCTCACCGTTTTCCATAGAAGGTCCGTCAGCGATAAAGTCTCCTTTTTCAACAATATCACCAACTTTTACAAGCGTACGTTGGTTATAAGCAGTACCTGAGTTTGAACGGCGGAATTTTTGAATGGTATAAACATCAAGTGAACCATCCTCACGACGAACTTCAACCTTATCAGCATCTGAATAAACAACTTTACCATCGTGTTGGGCAATAACTGCAGCACCCGAATCGTGCGCTGCTTGATATTCCATACCTGTACCAACGTAAGGTGCTTTAGGATCAATCAACGGCACAGCCTGACGTTGCATGTTCGCCCCCATGAGGGCACGGTTAGAGTCATCGTTTTCCAAGAATGGAATACATGCTGTCGCAACGGCAACTACCTGTTTAGGTGATACGTCTACATAGTCAACGATACTTGCTGGGAATTCTTGGTTATTACCTTGGTGACGTCCCATAACGATTTCTTCAGCGAAAGTACCATCTTCATTAAGTTTTGAATTAGCTTGCGCTACTGTAAATTCATCTTCTTCATCGGCAGTCAACCAAACAATTTCGTTAGTTACTTGACCAGTTGCACGGTCAACTTTACGATATGGTGTTTGGATGAAACCATATTTGTTAAGGTGACCATAGGTTGACAAGTTATTGATCAAACCAATGTTTGGTCCCTCAGGTGTCTCGATTGGACACATACGACCATAGTGGGTGTAGTGAACGTCTCGGACTTCATATCCTGCACGGTCACGTGTCAAACCACCAGGTCCTAAGGCTGACAAACGGCGCTTGTGTGACAACTCAGAAAGTGGATTGTGTTGGTCCATGAACTGTGACAACTGTGATGAACCAAAGAATTCTTTGATGGCAGCTGTAACAGGGCGGATATTAATGATTTGTTGTGGTGTCAACACTTCGTTGTCTTGAACTGACATGCGCTCACGAACGTTACGTTCCATACGAGCAAGACCAATACGGAATTGGTTAGCAAGAAGTTCACCAACCGCACGGATACGACGGTTTCCAAGGTGGTCGATATCGTCCACTTTACCAATACCTTCAGCAAGGTTAAGGAAGTATGACATTTCAGCCAAGATATCCGCAGTTGTCAAGGCACGAACCTTGTCATCTGGATTAGCATTACCAACGATAGTTACTGTACGGTCTGGATCAGTTGGAGCTACGACCTTGAATTTTTGAAGAATAACAGGCTCTGTTACTACCGCAAAATCATTTGGTGTGTAAACGAACTTGTTAAGATCACCATCAAGGTGCTCTGCAATTGAATCAATCACGTCACGCGTCATCACTGTACCAGCTTCAACAAGAATTTCGCCTGTTTCAGCATCAATCAAGTTTTCAGCAATAGTTTGGTTCAACAAGCGTGTCTTAACATTAAGTTTCTTATTGATTTTATAGCGACCAACAGCTGCCAAATCATAGCGTTTTGGATCAAAGAAACGTGCTGTCAAAAGGCTACGTGAGCTATCTGCAGTTTTTGGCTCACCTGGACGAAGACGCTCATAAATTTCTTTGAGGGCTTCATCTGTACGTGAATCTGCTGGATTTTTATGGATATCTTTTTCAATCGTGTTACGCACCAAGTCGCCATCACCAAAGATATCTAAAATCTCATCATCACCTGAGAAACCAAGCGCACGAACAAGTGTTGTAAATGGAATTTTACGCGTACGGTCAATACGTGTGTGAGCTAAATCTTTTGAATCGGTTTCCAATTCAAGCCAAGCGCCACGGTTAGGAATGACTGTTGAGCCATAGCCAACTTTACCATTTTTATCAACCTTATCGTTGAAATAAACACCTGGTGAACGCACTAACTGAGATACGATGATACGCTCTGCACCATTGATAACAAACGTACCCATTTCAGTCATGTAAGGAAGGTCACCAAAGAAAACTTCTTGCGTTTTAATCTCACCAGTTTCTTTGTTAACCAAACGGAAAGTGACAAAGAGAGGCACTGAATAGTGAGCATCGTGTGCACGCGCTTCTTCTAAAGTATATTTAGGTTCTTTTAATTCGTAGCCAACAAATTCAAGTTCCATTGTATCAGTGAAGTTTGATACTGGAAGTACGTCTTCAAAAACTTCACGCAAACTATTGTCCAAGAATTCTTGGAATGAGTCGGTTTGAATTTCAATCAAATTTGGTAAATCAAGAACTTCTTTGATTCTTGAAAAACTACGACGAGTACGATGTTTACCGTACTGAACATTATGTCCTGCCAAGTGATTGTTCTCCTTTTTATTATCTGACACGTGACCTTAGGTCACAGCTTTTACACGTCTGAGCTAACAGACTTCCTTGTCCTTCTTGCAATTTTCAGAACTTTTAAATCTTTGTGACAAGATTTAAATTCGTCAAAATTAAGCACAAAAAGAGCAGCTAAATCTGACTATAAAAGCTGGATTTAACTGCTGTAAGTCTTCCTGGACAATATTTCAAGAAAACAGACGACAAATAATTTATGATATTTTATCATATTTTCTTGTTAGAAGCAACTATTTTATTCTGACGAATCACTTTCCGCATCACTCGATTCGGAGCTTTCTTTATCGTCCGTTTTAGTGTCTTCCTTTTTGTCTCTATCTTTATCTTTTTCGTCTGTTCGAGACTCTTGTTTATTTTTATTGGAATCGTTTGGCATGAAAGCCCCCCATGCGTTGGTATAGTCTGCATCTGTTCCACCGATCGCAAAGCGGTAAGTCATGCTTGGCGCACCATTTTTAGCCCAATAACTTGTCGTTGTTGCACCACCAACAGTGATACTTTTCCCATTTACCAACACAGTACCTGGTCTTAGCCCTGTTGAAGCTAGAACGGTTGAGCCAATCACACTAGAATCCAATTCAAAGCGCTTATTAGTCGCAAATACAGACGAATCCGCTGCATGAATGGCATTGGTTAGTTGTGCTAGGTAGGATGCCATATTGGTAACACCAGTACCAGCAGCTAGCGGTGTATTATCATCGTGACCAATCCACGAACCCAGCGAAGCTCCTGGCGTTGTAACAACGAGCCAAGAATCTGTGTAGTCATCAGTGGTTCCAGTTTTACCTGCCCAATCGGCATTGGCAAGATTTCCATTAACGCCTCTTAAAGCACTTAAATAACGTGTGGTATAACCTGATGTCAACGGTCCTCTAAGTAGATGCATCATGATGCTTGCCGTTGCTTTAGAAAACACTTGAACAGGTTTTTTTTCATGTTTGAAAATTACTGTTCCATCGCTTGCCGTCACAGATTCAACAATATAATGTTTTAAATAAGCTCCACCATTTGCCAAGGTCTGATAAGCATTAGCTTGTTGCAAGACCGATACTTCAACACCTCCACCTAAAGGAAGACTTTCAATACCGTATTCCTGGATATCATATCCCATTTTTGTCATATAGGATTCAACGTCCACACCTTTATCTCGCAACATTTTATAAGTCCAAAAAGCGGGAATATTCCAAGAAATATTTAAAGCTTCCTGAAGCGTAATCATCTTCGTCCCTGCATCACCAACGTGATAAATCCGTTGACCACTAGAATAAGTCGTCGGGTAGTTAGAGACAATACTTGCGCTTCCCATTAAACCTCGGTCAATTGCGATAGCATAGGGAAGAATAGGTTTGATACTCGAACCTGGGGAGCGTAGAGAATTTAGAGCGTGATTATTTTGGTTAGTATTATAATTACGACCACCAACAAAACCTAAGATAGCTCCGGTGCTATTATCAAGCAAGACATTCCCCACTTGAACCTCACCAGTACCATCATCAAGTAGATGACCATAATTAGCAACTGCATCCTGCATAGCCTTGTAAATATTAGGCTTGATGGTGCTTTTAACCGTATAGCCTCCTTGCGATAATTCTTGGTAGGCTAATTCACGATAAGTCTCCTTGGTTGCATCATTTTTCAACTCTTGTTCAGATACCTTATCACGTTTGATAAGATATTGATACATGATTTCCTGAGCTTCCTCTAAAACAGCGTAGTAGAGATAATCATGACTGTCAGTTGTCCTTGCTTCTGGTTGTCTGAAATCTTGTTTTAAATCATAGGCAAGATAGCTCTCATAATCTTCTTTGGTCAACATGCCTGCGCGATACATGTTATAAAGCACATTTTTTTGACGTGTCAGTCCTAACGTCATGTCTTCATCCGTCTTAAAGGCACCTGTCGGCAAATACGGTGAATAGACAATCGGGCTCTGTGGCAAACCAGCCAAGAAAGCCGCTTGCGGAATGGTCAAATCTTTCGCAGAGACTCCAAATATCCCCTGCGCTGCTTCTTCAATCCCTGCAATATTTTGCCCCTTATGATTTCGACCAAACGGTGAAACGTTCAGATAGTTGGTGAGAATAGTGTCCTTATCCATATTCCGCTCAAGCTCTAAGGCATAGAGAATTTCTGTCGCCTTACGCTTAAAGGTCGGATCATCACCTAAAATCTGTTGTTTAATCAATTGCTGTGTCAGCGTTGAACCACCACTAGACTCTCCAATACCTAGGACAGAGCCCAAGGTTGCACGAAAAATCGCTTTAGGAACCACACCTTTATGGGACTTAAAATTTTCATCCTCAGTTGCGACAATAGCATTTTTGATATTATCAGAAATAGCAGAGCTTTCAACAGGTGTTCGTAGCAAATCCGTATCAATCTTTGAAATCAGTTTTCCATCGGCATAGGTCAACTGAGAAATCTTGCTCAAATCACTAACCTTAGCGGTCAATTCTTTAGTTTCTGGAACATCCACGGTATCGACTTGACTAGCAAGATAACCAGCACCAATACCCGCGCCTAGCAAGCTTATCAAGGCAAGAATCAAATAAGCGAAATCAACCAAGAGCTTTAAAGTTCTCAAAAAAACCAAGCCATAATCTTTCCAATTATAGCGTTCAGCACTTTTTGATGATCGCGATGAATTTTTGGAGCCGTTTTTATTTTTCAAGCCTTGCCAAAAATCAGCAAACTTCTTTTTCCAATCGTTCATAAAATACCTCATTATTCATTATATCAAAAAAAGATAAAAATTAACAGTTTGCAACGAGGCTTATACATTCTCCAAATCGTCATCTCCTCCTTTAATGGGTTTGTCTGTTTAGACGTTTACGAACCTTCAAATTCTGCCCAATAAAAAACGACAAATAGAACCCAGCCAGTACTAAATTCTATCTGTCATTTCTCTGTTAAATCATTTAAGAAGCCTTTATAAATTGGCTATTCCAAAATCCAGCTCAGACTCTCCCAAACGGTAGAAACAATCTCTTTAATAACATCCAGTGTTGTTGTAAGACCATTATCAAACGACATTGTACCACTACTATCCGTTGATTGCGATGATTCTTGCTGTTCAGAAGTATCTGACACGATATTTCCTTGATCAACTTTTTCTGATATTGGAGTGCTCTCTTCTAGCTTTTGTTTCTCTTCTACTACAACTTTTTCCTCTGTTGTAACTTCTTGAGAAACTAGCGTCTCTAGTTCTTGAGAAAGGGCATCCTGATCAGACTCTTGCTTCTCCTTATGACTGATTGATTCTTCTGATTCACTTGGCAACGAACGCCTAGAGCGTTTTTTACTCTCTTCAGTCTTCACAACCTTCTCTTCTTGTTCTACCTCGTGGTCACTGTAAGCATTTTTTTCCGCCTCTGTATACTTATCTTCAGTCATAGCGGCTATTTCTGTTGCTTTTTTACTGATAGCTTTTATATCTTTTTCAATTTCTGAACTTTTACTGAAATTTTGTATGGCAAGTTCTCTTTCAATAGATCCAGCAGTGCTATTAAATCGGTCAATCGTCATTCGATACTTATCTGCGACACTACCAATCATCTTGTCATAGCTCTTAACTTGTTCAATATCCTGTTCAATGTTATCAACAAACCCTTTGATGTTTTTTAACAAGTTTTCATTTTTCTGAGGAGATTTCTCTAATGTTGATACAATATAGTCATAACGATCTTTCAATAGTTGTTGCAAACTTAACAACTGTTGCTTTTCACCATCCGAAATATAATATTCTAAACGTTTATTTGTGAAAAGCGCTTTTTCAGTGTTCAACAGCAAAAGATGTCTAGGATTTTGGTTCTCCACCCATTTTTCAAAAGACTTGTCAACACGCATCGTTCCGTTAGGAGTATAGCCACCTTCGTTTTTATCCATCTCAGAGAAAGTATCAATCGTTAGTTGCACCAAATGATTAAGAGGTGTTGTAGTATCTACAAAATGCCAGTTATTATCAAAGAACACCCTAGTGATAGCATGTTCGATACCATCCTTTGTTTTACCATAAACAACGTAAGAGCGCATTCCCATCATGTTCAAAGCTCGCGCTGATAGAACACTAAATCCCACGCACATGGCTGTATCACGTTCTGTAATCGAATAAATATCTGAACCGATATTATAATTGTCTGTCCCCCCGATATCTAGTAAGCTTCTATCATAGCGAAACTTACTTTTTAGAAAGTTTGACCACTGAGTAATTTTTTCACGTTCTGTTGCTTGTTCCATTGCCCCTGAAGCTCTTACCAGCTCTAGAATCTTATTATCATTTTCTAAGTAATCTTCTAGAGTTCTATTAGAATTTTTATACTTAACACGAGTGAAATATTCGGATACTGGTGCTACCTTTACTTTCCCATGATACATATTTAAATGATTAACCGCTATAGTATGTTGATCTCCTACTAGACCAAAACCATTAGCTTGTAGCAATAAATTCAAATGACTCTCATCTAAATTAAAAGGAGCATAGACATCCATTTCTTTTCCACTGTTCTTCATTAAGTCGTGCAGCACCTTACTATAATCCTGCATAGAATTAACGATGTGACCTGACTTTTTAACAATGTAAAGCGTAACATCATCATAAAGATATTTCCCATTAACAGTCACGAGAGTATAGTCTGAATCAAAATTAGGAATTCGATGTCTTAATTTAGGTAACAACTCCTGAACATCAACTTGAGTAAGAAGCCCTTCATTCCCACCTAATTCACGCACATTAATAGCTGTTCGCTTGGTAACTGAAAGCTCATCTTTAATTTTACCAAAGGCAGTATCAACACCTAAACCATCTTTACTAAATGTATTTGAGCTCTTTTGATTCCTGTTCATTTCAGCAAGAAACCTTGAAAATGAACTATTTTGAGTTAAATTTTGAGATAAGATATCTTCTGCTTTAGCATAATAACTTTGGAGCGCCAAGCTTGCTCCGATAACACCTAAAGCGAGCCCAAGTTTTACTTTTTGTGAATCTATTTTTCGATTAGTTGTTTGTTTTACCTTACCATTCATAAATCAATACTGCTTTCTATTCTTTTTGGTAATATTCTATCACACCATCATAAAGACACTCTTAAGATGACATTAATGTTATCTTAAAAATATTTCCATGACTCACAAAATCTGAATCTACTCCTTACTTGTCACATTCAGATAGACTTCAATAACCCAAAAATCCTCAATAAGTAGATAATACTTACTAAGGATTTTATGATTATTTTGGAGGTAGAGGTGGTGCTATATAATTTAGTTACTTGAAAACAGACTACTTACATCGTTCCAAAGTGAAAAAATAATATTTTGAACAGTTCCTAAAGTTACGTCACTATAATTATCATTAGTTGGAATTGATTCATGCAAAACCGGCACATTTTCTACAAGTTCTGAATTTTCTTCATTATGCCTACTTTCCTCAATACCATTACTTTCTGGTACTATAAGTTCTTTTACTTCCTCAACTGTACTCTCTACTTTTTTTATTTGAACATCCTCTTGAGGAGACATCCGCTCATCTTCAGAATGTAGACTATCTTCATCTGAGTCATTTGATGAGATATGCTTTTCAAGAATAGTTTCTTCTTTATTTGCTGTCCGTTGTTCTAAAAATTTTGGAATTTCAAATCCAATTTCAACTTGGCCAGCAAAATTTTCTAAAACTTTTATTTTCCAGTCAAGTAATTCCAGGTAACTTTTTACTACTTTATCTGAAACATCAATATCATCGCGATACATTTCTAACTCACGCACAGCATCTTTGGATTGACTGATAATACTTGTTGGTTGTGATGCCTTTTCCTCTAACTTTGTAATTAAATAGTTATAGCGGGCAATATCAAATACAACTCTGTCGTACATTTTTTGTAGCTCAGTTCTTTCAGCAAAAGAATCAACTGATGATGTTGGAGAAATTTTTGCTACATCATTATTCACCAAAAGAATATCACGTGGCCGTTGTTTTTCTAGCCACTTTTCAAAGTCTCGATGGATAACCATCTCACCTGCCAATGCGCTTGTATCGGCCTCTTTATAAGTATCTAAAAGGTACGCGTAACGGTTGCCATCAATCGAAGCTGTCGTATCCAAAAAATGCCACTTATTACCGAAATAGACACGTGTTATAGCATGTGGTGAACCATTCTGCCTTTTGCCATGAACGACATAAGCTCTAAGCCCCATCATATTATATGCCCTAGCAGACAGGGTACTAAAACCAACACACATCGCCATTTTACGCTCTACTGCCGAAAAAATACTAGAAGCTTTATTATAATCTTCTCCTCCGTCCCTTAGTGCATCAATGTCATAAGAAAATTCTTTTCTGATAAAGTCAGACCATGCTTGAACACGTTCCGCTTCTGTTTCCTTATTCAAAGCACCTGACTTATAAATTAACTCCAAAATCTTTTTATCATTATTAGCATAGTCTTCAATGGTTCGATTTAATTGACTGAACTCTGTTCTATTAATTGATTCACCAGAAGTAGCTAATCTCAGTTTACCAGTATACATATTGATACCATTAATGGTTACGGAATTACGATAACCTGCCAAACCTAATCCATTACCATCTAGGAGTAAGTCAATGTAGGAGTTTTCAAACTCAAATGGTGCGTAAATTTCACGATTCTCAACAGTATTCGCCTGTAATAATTCTGACACTAATTGATTGTACTCTTCCTCAGAATTAACAATCCTACCATCAGTTTTCATCAAATAAAGAATCTTACTACCGGCTAAATTAAGATGATTTTTGACTATCAAGCATTACAATAGAATATTCTTTAAATCGCTCTTGCTGTAACGTTTCCTTTAATTTGTTAATAGGAACATCCATTTCCATAAAAGTTGAATCAAGCATCTTACTGATATGGACTGTTCCGTTTTCAGGATTCTCCTTTTTAATAGCTTCTTGTATGCTAGTAATTTCCGATAAATTGACTTTCTTAAATTGACGTTCCGCAATTTTTTTGGATTTAGGTATTCTTGCAATGATGTCCGAAATATCATAAGCGCTACCTGTTGTTGCTACTGCACTTGTATTCGCATAAACTTTTAGAGACCCTATATTAACAACTGCACAGCCAATCGCACATGAGGCTACTCCGATAGCTAATTTTCTAAGAGCGTATTTCTTAATATTTGTTTGCTTATAAGTCATTGCATATTTTTCTTTCTTTGCAAAAGTGTCCTAACACTTTTTTGTCTTTTATTACTTTATTGAATATATTGAAGAGCCCACTCACTGATGTCTTTCCATGCTTTAGAGACAAGCTCTTGAACAGTTTCGTATGCTGAATCAATGTAATTGGTTTCTGAAGAATTTTCCGTTTGTAGAGCTACCGTTTCAGGAGGAATTACGTTCAGCTCTAATTCTTTCTCTACTTTCTGACCCGTATCTTCATCTGAAGATTCCCAACTCGAAGACCTATTCCCCTCTAATTCCTCTATTTGACGATTAATTTCATGCAACTGCTGAGCAATTGCATGAAATTCAGAAGTCCCTTCTATGCTCTCTTGTTTCTTAGATAACTCTGCTTGTTTTGCTTTTAACTCACTTAAAGGGGCCACTGGAGTAACAATTGTCTCATTATTAGCTAGTTTTTTCCCTACAATTTGTAGTTCGACACTCGCAACCCCATAACCATCAGAAGATTTTTGAAAATGCACCTTAAAGATACGAGCCTGTTGCACAGTTATAGGCAAGGAAAGCGTAGTACCACTCACATCATTAGAAAAACTTGATATTTCTTGCCAATTATCCTCATTCTTCAAATACTCTAATGCAATATTAGAATTTGATAGTAATTCATAATACGCCTCTTCATTCTTCAAAATTTTCAAACTAGCTTGAATTACATCACCATTTGACCCCCCTATTCCATATCCACTTCTATAAAGATTCCAGTACTGAGCTACACCAGGATTTAATAATTCAAATACAACAAATCTATCTTGATATTCTTTGTAAATCTCTCCTGATTCATATTTTCCATCAAAAAGTAATCTACTATCCGAAACTCCTGTTCTATATAATTCTTTAGCCCCTACTGCTAAATCATCTAAGGTATCTGCACCACTACCAACTGTCAGCACAGCTTGATTTGCACCGTCTGCAAACAACACTTCTTTATCCGCCGGATCTTTAAAAGTAATCTTATAAACCGAATCTTGAGAGGGCACCAAAGTCTTCTCTTTTGATCTTACTAAACGATGATCAACAATATCAACAGTATAGTCACTATAGTTTACTTTAAATTCATCGAATTTATAGTTCGGATCAATGAATGTTTGGCCGTGAATTTTCTCTTCTACCATCTCATTAAAACTTCTCTCATCAAAAAGAGTCCTTCCACTAACGGTCTGACCACCAGTTAAAAAGGCATCAATCAAATTGATAGCATTCCCAGATTTATCCCATTGTACCTTGGAGTTTCCAAAACGGTTTGGAACATACCCTTTTGGACGTTGCTTATCAAAAGTCACTTGCTTACGATTATCTAAGAGAGACGTAAGAGTAGTATAATCTTTACTGTTAAGTGAAAAATCAATAGCATTTTGAGAAATATCAACCGTTTTCAACAAAGGCATACTTTTGAAGTCAATACCATCTAATGTTTGAATCTTCAAATTAGACAAATCAATTGTTTCCAAAGTAGGCATATTTTTAATTTCAATAACAGAATCCGTTTGACCATTTTCATACTTTAAACTTTCTGGAAAATGGTTAGTAGACAATTCTTTTATATTTTTCAAACCATCAATAACAATCTTCTTAACATTCTTAAAATTCTCTAAACCTTTAAGAGAAGTAATTTCAGGATTATTGATAACCAATGTTCCATCAAACAAGTCAAAGTTACCTTGACCTCTTCCTACTTGCTTCATGATCTCTTTGCGCAGTATTTCATCATGGATATCCTTCTCAGAAATCGTTTTGTTTCGCTCATCATCAGTCATCATTTTTTTCAATTTTTGCGAGAATTTATACTCTGTTTTTACTTTTTCATTTGATTTATGATGAGGGGAATATAGTCTCCTACTTGGATGTATAACACCATCACGATCAATAGCATAAGAGAAAATCCCTCCCTTTAGACCACCCGTTTGAGGTTGCCATTTAGCGTATTTCTCAGCACGTGTTTCTTCATTACTATCCTCTTGATCAACATCAAACCATAGGCTCTTATCCGGGGTATTTTCTTCAAAGAATGAGAATCCAGGCATAAACTGTTCCGACTTAATATGCTCTTTGAACTGCAACCATTCTTCATTGATTTTTTTGAAACCATCACTTCCATCTTGATTCCCATAATATTGACGTAAAAGGAAATCAATAGACTTAGCCGTTTCTGTAAACAAAGGGTTCTTATCCGGCGCAAGGGTTGTGTCAATAATCAATAATTTTGATTTATCAGCCCCATCTTTACCAATCAATTTAGCAATTTCTTTAAACACTGCTAGTGCACGTTTGGCCTCTTTAGGTTTCTGTTCCACATCATAATCTGGAGCTTCAATATCAATGTCCAAGCCATCTACCCCACGTTCCTTAACATAGGTATCTACAATAGCTTTGGCAAGTTTTTGGTTTCCTTCATCAGTATCAGGATAAGTCTTACTATCAACTGAGAGGCCTGCTTCACCAGTTAGAAATTTAATGCCAATTGTCTGTACAACCGCTGTTCCTTTTTTATGTAATTTAGGAACATAATCATTTCTCAATGTTGTCCAAAAAGGACTTTTCTCATGGACGAAACTATCAAATACAAAAAGAATATCTACTTCTTTCGGAGCATCTGACATACGATTGAGTCCCCCCAATGGCTTATCAATTTCGGATGGATTACTTCCTGCTGCTTCTTTATTCTTTGTCGCCTTTTCATCATGCCATGTTCGATAATACCCTGCATAGAGGGGGCCTCTTCTCCCAGAGCGA
The DNA here is from genome assembly GCF_003686955.1 of Streptococcus hillyeri. Classification (GTDB taxonomy): domain Bacteria; phylum Bacillota; class Bacilli; order Lactobacillales; family Streptococcaceae; genus Streptococcus; species Streptococcus hillyeri. The sequence continues at coordinate 23,431 of NZ_RCVM01000005.1, read as the reverse complement.
ATATCCTCCACTATCTGACCCGCTTTTGACTTATCTACTACCCCTTGATGGGTAGCAGTATTGCTTTGCGCTCTTACAATCACTGGTTGATGGTTAGAAAACAAGAACATTGTGGCTAGTGCCAAGGCACAAACGCTTGTGACATTTCTTTTATTTGATAAACGGTTATTCATTAGGTTACTTCTCCTTTTTTTGTCGTTTCTTAACTATTGTTTATTGCCAAATTGAACTGATTGAGCTCCAAATCTCCGTCGCAAATGCTTGTCTGTTTCAACAACAGGTACAGCATAGTCAAATACTGGAGCAACGTAGTCATTCATAAAATTGGTCGTCGCCTCTTGATTAATATCTGTCAGGGCATCAGCTGTATTCTGGAGTGATGCGGTTTCAAGTGTGGCTTCTTCTTGCGAGAACGCCTCACCTTGTTCTTGAACAGGTACTTCTTCACGAACATCTTGATTTGATTCTCCCGTTTCTACCGCTTGGTAATCACGACTAGTTGAATCTTGCGACATTGTTTTTACTTGTTCTGTCTCAATCTGTCGCCCCAAATCCAACAATTGTTTAGCAATCGTCTCTTTCTCTGTTGTATTTTCTGTTGTTTCATATTGTCGATACAACTCAGAATATTTTGTTCTTAAATGCTCCGACTTTTCATCAAGTTCTATATTGTTCAAAGTCTCATTTAATTGTTGTACTGTATTTGATTCTTCCTTCAGAACCTCATCCTGTGATGCTTTCACATACGTAATATCTTTAAATGATTTACCCTCTTTGAATGGTTCAAATTTTAATTGATATTCAATTGCACCTGCTTGTTTTTCTAAGTCCGTTAGATGCTCTGTATAGTTATCTGCTAGGCTTCCAATTAGTAGGTCGCTCGTTGTTGTTTCTTCTTGATCTTTTTCAACAGCTTTAAGAAAACTTTCTACATTTTCCAATAAATATGGATTATCTGGATAATCTTTTTTCACTTTTTCAACAATATATTGATAGCGTTCACGGATAAATTGTTGTCGTTCTTGAAGTTCTTTGTATTCATTTACCGAAATAAACTCGTCATCACGTTGATTCGACGATTTCCCAATTTCCGTATTGACTAGCAATAAATCACGCGGTCGCTGCTTCTCAGCCCATTTTTCAAAGGCTTTATTAACGACCATTTGATTATTGGTCGCAGAACCATCAGTCCCAACGTAAGTATCAATGACATACGAAACAATGCTTGCATTTTCAGCAGCCGTCGTACCCACAAAATGCCAAGCCCCATCATAATAGCTACGAGTCACCGCATGCCCGCCTCCACTAGGAGTAAAGCCATACACCACATAAGAACGAATTCCCATCATATTGAATGCACGAGCCGATAGGGTACTGTAGCCGACACACATGGCTTTTGCACGTTCGGTTACCGAAAAAATACTAGAGGCAACATTATAGTTGTTTTTTCTTGCTGCCAAAGCGGCAGTATCGTAGGGGAAATTTCGTTGCACAAAATCAGACCATGCCTTGACTTTTTCCTCGTCCGTTTTCTTATCTAAGACACCTGACTTTTGAATCAACTCCCAAATTTTTGTGTCATTCTGAATATATGATTCCATTTTTAACAGAGTTTTATCCTGAGGAATCTGACTTAACTCTTCAGCAGAAATAGACAAGCGATAATTCGCCCCGTGCATTTCAACATCATTGATAATATTGTAGCGACGCTCTTGCGGAACAAGTGCTAGGCCATTCGCGTGTAGTAGAATATCTGAGAAACTTCTCTTGAAACCAATAGAAGCATAGACTTCTTGCTCCATTTGATTAGTGGTTAACATTTCTCGAACTAAGGCCTGATATTCAGACATGGTATTGACAATGCGACCTGATTTCTTAACAACATACGCTATGGTATTATGGTTCAAAAATGTATCATTTACTAGCAATAACGTATAATCAGATTCTACATTGTCACCAAGCTCTTTCTTCAGTTGAGTCAAAATGTCAGCTGTAGTCCCCACTTCTGCTTTGCTTCGTTCACCAGCGAAGGTATGAACACTAATTGACTTATTTCCAGACTCTGAAAACGCTTTCTTCAATGATTCTTTAAGAGATAACTCTGACATTTTAAACTTATGCTTGGCATCCCTTTTATCCATGACACGTGATAGGATACTAGGCGCTTGATAAGTTACTCTCGACTGGCTTACGGCTCTAGCGTGGTTCTCCGCACTAACATCAGGTGTTCCAACGGTAAGGACTACCCCGATAACCCCGACGGTTAGCTTAAGAGCAAGTCGTTTTAATGTGATTTCTTGATTTATTTTCATTTCCACCTATTCTTTTCTTTATGATTTAGAATTTCGTTATTTAGACAAAAACACTTCTTCTGCACGTTTAATTCTAGCACAAAATACAGCCTTTATTTCATAAGATTACATTAAGAATAGATAAGCCAAACTTAATAAAACACTACTATTCTTAAGGTTAGCCAATATCCTTTTAAGTTCACTTTTCCTTTTTGAACAACTCACTCAAAAAATAGAGAAACCACTATCAAATTATGCTAAATTATTTCAAGATTCTTTTACCCAACTTGCTTATTTTCCTTATTTTTTGATATAATAATCTAAGTTTTATAAAATGAGCAAGGGTGTAGTAGACTTTTAAGTCTAAATCTTTGTATCTTAATAAAAGGAGAAAGCCAATGAATATTTTCGAAGAACTCAAAGCACGTGGCCTCGTCTTTCAAACGACAGACGAAGAAGCCCTCGTCAAAGCATTAACAGAAGGGCAAGTATCCTATTATACTGGCTACGACCCAACAGCAGACAGTCTTCACCTTGGTCACTTGGTAGCAATCTTGACATCACGTCGCTTACAATTAGCAGGGCACAAACCTTATGCCCTTGTTGGTGGTGCTACTGGTCTCATCGGTGACCCATCATTTAAAGATGCAGAGCGTAGCCTTCAAACAAAGGACACCGTTGATGGTTGGGTGACTAAAATCCAAGGTCAACTATCACGTTTCCTCGACTTTGAAAATGGCGACAACAAAGCTGAAATGGTGAATAACTACGACTGGTTCTGCTCAGTGAGCTTTATTGACTTCCTACGTGATGTCGGTAAATACTTCACCGTCAACTACATGATGAGTAAAGACTCTGTTAAAAAACGTATCGAGACAGGGATTTCATACACTGAGTTTGCATACCAAATTATGCAAGGCTATGACTTTTACGAACTCAATGACAAGCACAATGTTACCCTTCAAATCGGTGGTTCAGATCAATGGGGCAACATGACTGCTGGTACTGAATTGCTTCGCCGTAAAGCTGATAAAACCGGTCACGTTATGACGGTTCCACTTATCACTGACTCAACTGGTAAAAAATTCGGTAAATCAGAAGGAAACGCCGTTTGGCTTGATGCTGAGAAAACATCACCTTACGAAATGTACCAATTCTGGCTCAACGTGATGGATGATGACGCCGTTCGTTTCTTGAAAATTTTCACTTTCCTCTCACTAGATGAAATTGCTGACATTGAAAAACAATTTGATGCAGCACGCCACGAACGCTTAGCTCAAAAAATTCTTGCTCGCGAAGTTGTCACGCTTGTCCATGGAGAAGAAGCTTATAACCAAGCCCTCAATATCACAGAGCAACTCTTTGCTGGAAACATCCGTGCCCTTTCCGCTAAAGATTTGAAAGCAGCTCTTAATGGTGTCCCAACCTACGCCGTTCAAACTGATGATAACCTTAACCTCGTGGATATTTTGGTAACTGCAGGCGTGTCTCCATCTAAACGCCAAGCCCGTGAAGATGTGCAAAACGGTGCCATCTACATCAACGGCGACCGTGTTCAAGACTTAGACTACACACTTTCAGATACAGATAAAATCGATGGCGAACTCACTGTTATTCGTCGCGGTAAGAAAAAATACTCTGTATTGACTTACTAAGATTGAAAAAATCGTTCATGTTTTCTGTGAACGATTTTTTGTTTATTAACAACATCAAAAGCTAATCTCAATAAATTATCTTTTTAAATTATTCTAAATAAGACTCTTGAATAACTAGTTATAACTTATCTACAACTCTTTTAATATTTTGAAATCCAATAGTTTTTATTTATAGCTGCCTTTAAAAATATCTATTATTCTTATGATTAAATCTATGCTAAACTAAATTCATCTTTTAGTTAAAGGTGGTGGTAACAGTTGAATTGGGATTTTATACAAGAGAATATCCCACTCTATCAAGAGGCATTTTTATTAACCATTCGCTTGGCATTTTTGGGGATTTTAGGTTCCTTGGTAATCGGTTCGCTTATCAGTCTCATTCGTTACTTTAAGATTCCTCTTATTAGTAAAGTAGCTGGCGCTTATATTGAACTCTCTCGAAACACACCTCTCCTCATCCAACTATTCTTTCTCTACTTTGGTTTGCCTAAGATTGGGCTGACCCTATCGTCTGAAGCTTGTGCCATTATTGGGCTCATTTTTTTAGGAGGCTCTTATATGGCAGAATCTTTCCGCAGTGGTATGGAAGCTATTAGTCTTGGTCAAAAAGAATCTGCTACTGCTCTAGGTCTTAAATCTTGGCAAGTATTTGTTTATATTATTTGGCCGCAAGCCTTAGCTATTTCACTGCCATCTATCAGTGCTAATGTGATTTTCTTAATTAAGGAAACATCTGTATTTTCAATTGTTGCACTAGCGGATTTAATGTATGTAGCAAAAGAATTGATTGGTATTTATTATGAAACGGACGAAGCTCTATTAATGCTGGTGGTTTCCTACTTGATTATTTTACTTCCTCTTTCTATTATCCTTAGTCTAATTGAAAGGAGGCTACGTTATGCAGGATTTGGGTCTACAAGTTCTCTTTCAGGGAAATAATTTTTTACGGTTATTACAAGGATTGGGCATTACACTTGGCATTGCCTTGGTGTCAGTCTTAATTTCTCTCGTATTGGGGACTATCTTTGGCATTATTATGACCTCGCATCATTTCACAATAAGACTATTATCCAAAACCTATCTGGAATTTATCCGAATTATGCCACAGCTCGTTCTCCTCTTTTTAATCTATTTTGGATTAGCAAGAGCATTCAATATAAACATGTCCGGAGAGATTGCTGCAATCTTAGTCTTCTCCTTATGGGGAACGGCAGAGATCGGAGATTTAGTACGAGGAGCAATCACTTCCTTACCTAGTCATCAGATAGAAAGTGGATTAGCACTAGGACTCTCAAAAAATCAGGTCTACCGCCATATTCTAATTCCTCAAATGTTACGGCGTCTACTCCCACAAGCCATCAATCTTGTTACCAGAATGATTAAAACCACATCCTTAATCGTACTAATCGGAGTTGTCGAAATGGTTAAAACAGGACAACAAATCATCGAAAGCAATCGCCTTGGATATCCCTCAGCAGCACTCTGGGTTTACGGAGTTATCCTAATACTTTATTTTATCTCCTGTTATCCCATCTCAAAATTTGCAAGTTATTTAGAAAACAATTGGAAGGACTAAGTCATGACAGATACTTTAATCATCACTCATCTCACAAAAACCTTCGATGACCAGACCATTATTCATGACTTGTCATTTCGAGTCAAAAAAGGAGAAGTTGTCGTTGTTCTAGGTCCATCTGGCTGTGGAAAAAGTACCTTACTACGTTGCCTTAACGGTCTCGAAACCATCCAAAAAGGGGAAATCCTCTTAGACGGAAATCCTTTAATCAACAATACCAAAAACCTGCATCTGGTTCGGCAAAAAATTGGAATGGTTTTTCAAAACTACGAGTTATTTCCTCACCTAGATGTCTTACAAAATCTTACCTTGGCTCCTAGCAAGGTAACCAAACAACCTAAGGCTAGTATTATTGAGGAAGCTGAACAACTTCTCAATCGGGTTGGCTTATTGGATAAAAAGCACAGCTTTGCAAGGCAATTATCTGGCGGTCAAAAGCAGCGGGTTGCTATAATACGTGCTTTACTCATGCATCCAGAAATTATTTTATTTGACGAAGTGACTGCTTCTCTAGACCCTGAAATGGTTCGAGAAGTCCTTGAACTCATCAGTGACCTAGCTAATGAAAAACGGACAATGATCATCGTTACCCATGAATTACAATTTGCACGTGCTATTGCAGACCGTATTATCTTTATGGATAAGGGAAAAATTATCGAAGAAGCCACTCCAGAAGCATTTTTTACTAATCCTAAAACTGAAAGAGCACGTGACTTTCTAAACGTCTTTGACTTTAGTCAAATCGCATAATATCTAAAAAGGAGTATTATTTATGAAAAAATCAAATCTTTTAACTGTTATTTTAGCTTTTGTTACAACATTTTTCTTGGTAGCTTGTGCTAATAAATCCTCAGATAAACAAAGCACTTCATCTACCAATGCACCTAGTGTTGCCAAAGCTCGTACACTAGACGATATCAAAAAAAGTGGAGAAATTTCTATCGGCGTCTTTAGTGATAAAAAACCTTTTGGTTATGTTGACGAAAACGGAGACTACCAAGGATACGATGTCTACTATGGTAACCGACTTGCAAAAGACCTCGGAGTCAAAGTAAAATATGTCCCAGTAGAAGCTGCCAGCCGTGTGGAATTTTTAACATCTGCTAAAGTTGACGTCATCCTAGCAAACTTCACTGTCACTGATGAACGTAAAGAGCAGGTAGATTTTGCCCATCCTTACATGAAAGTATCTCTCGGTGTTGTTTCACCAGAAGGTAAGGTCATCACAGACGCAGAGCAGCTCAACGGTAAAAAATTGATTGTCGCTAAAGGAACAACTGCTGAGACTTATTTCTCTGAAAACTTCCCAGAAGTAGAATTAATCAAATTTGACCAGTACAGTGATGCTTACTCAGCTCTCCTTGACGGACGTGGCGACGCTTTTTCAACAGATAACACAGAAGTTCTGGCTTGGGCTATTGAAAATAAAGGATTTGAAGTCGGTATTACTTCTCTTGGAAATGTTGATACCATTGCACCAGCTGTTCAAAAAGGAAACACTGAACTGTTAGACTACATCAACAAACACATCGAAGGCCTCGTGGCAGAAAACTTCTTCCACAAGAACTACGAAGAAACCCTTCACCCTGTCTACGGTGATCAGGCCAAACCAGATGAAATTGTTGTTGAAGGTGGAAAACTCGATTAATTTTCTATTTAAAATCTCCAATAAAAATAAGGTTAAGAATAAAATCCTAGCCTTATTTTTTATTCCAATATTGAGTGACTAATTTCCTCACATATTCTTATACATGCTAGGGGCAAGTTCTAAGAAGTTTTTGAGGAGATCGTTATGGTCAGTGACGAGGTTAAATAATTGATCCTGACTTAGGACTCCACATTTGACGTCGTCATGAGGTTGGTCATAAAGTCTATGCCAGTCATCACTACCATAAAAATCTTTCAAGGCGATATAATCATCATAGTGATTTTGAAAATCCTCTACGGCTTTTCTCAGTGCCTCTAGTTTTGAATTAAAGGCGTCATATTTTGCTTCCATAGTTTCAATCAGCTGTTTATCATTTTCAGTCATATTGTTTCCTCAATTATAATGGTCTCACAAAAACGATTCCTAAGAGCAGGATGAGTAGGGCAACATAAGCCACCAAGGCCAACATTCTCTGAGATTGTTTAAATATAAAGCGGTCAAAGCGAGTGGTCAGAAAAACGGCACACAGACCACCACCAATAGCTCCACCAATATGTCCTGCTATGCTGACGCTTGGCATAAAGACATTAAACACAAGGTTCATGACTAAGAGAACTTGGTAATTTTGCCCTACTTGCTTGAGGTAGGCATTTCTGCCAAAATAACCGATTACAGAAATGGCTGCAAACATCCCAAAAATTGATGTGGAGGCTCCTGCAGACACAACATCAGGAGTAAAAAAGACGACAAAAACATTTCCCATCACCCCCGAAAGAAGGTAAAGCATTAAGAAACGCCACACTCCCCACCACTGCTCTGCCATTGCACCCACAAAATAAAGCGAAATAGCATTCATAATCAAGTGTTCCCAACCAATATGAATAAAGATGGGAGAAATCAAGCGCCACAGCTCTGCTGGATAAAAGTGCAAGTAAGCGCCATATATCCCGCCAGCTCTCAAGATAGAAACAGCTGTTGTCGACTTCCCCCAAAAGAGAAGCTGAATCAGGAGAAAATAGCCTATGGTCAAAGACAAAAGCGTCGCTGTCACAGGACTTTGTCTAAATGTCTGTTGTATCGTCTTCATAAAGTAATCCTTTCACGGGAATATCATGGTTTTGTGGTTGAAAATGGCTGAGCTGACTAGGATAAATGAGGCTGATAGTCTCACCCAGATAATCCTTCAAATAACGGTCGTAATAACCTGCCCCATAACCAATGCGGTAGCCCTGATTGCTAAAAACAACCCCTGGAACCACCACCAAATCAATCGTCTCTTTAACTACTTCTTGACTACTCACAGGCTCTAACACCCCAAAGGAAGAGGCTACTAGCGCCGTGGGATCGTAGTCAACAAAAATCATTTTGCCGTTTGGATAGGTTTTAGGAATCACAATCCTTTTTCCATCCGCCAAAGCTCTTTCAATCACCAGAGTGGTGTCGTATTCAAAATCAAATGAAAGATAAACCGCTATCGTTGTCGCTGTTTGATAAATCGGTAAACGAAATAAGCGTTCTGCCAATCGTTTATCATAATGTGATTTCCACTCCCTATCTTGCGACTTTAACATCGTTAACATTGTCGTCCTAAGTTTCTTTTTGTCCATGTTCACATCATATCATGATTTATTACTTTTTTCATGAAAAATCTTTGTCCCCTTTTTATACAAAATTTATGCTTCTCCTTAGACCAGCTCAAAACCCTTTAAACGAAGCGTCTTCATCAACCAATGACAACTTTTTCAAGAATTAAAAAACAAATTTATACAAAAACGAAAAAAAACATCTTTTAACGACTTTCTTCTTGCAATTCTAACGACGAAAACGTAAAATACTGACCGGAGATATTATTTTGTAGAAAGATTGGCGTATAGTTTAGATACGCATAATATTAGGTGTTCTGGGATATGCAAGACTTAACAAAAGGAAAACCGATTAAGGTTATTTTATTATTTACCATTCCGCTATTGATAGGAAGCTTCTTTCAGCTGGCCTATAATTTCGCTGATAGTATGATTGTAGGTCACACCCTAGGAAAAGACGCCTTTGCTAGTGTGGGGGCAACTGGGAGTATTACCTTTTTAATTTTAGGATTTGCTCAAGGTCTTACCAGTGGATTAGCGATTATCACAGCTCAAAAATTCGGTGCCAAGGATGATGTTGGTATTCGGCAAAGTTTTGTCCATGGACTGTTCTATGCCCTACTAACTGGAATCACCCTTAGTAGTATCTCCTTACTTGGCTTGCGTCCTCTCTTGATACTCATGCAGACACCAGAGAATCTAATCGAACATTCGCAAAACTTTTTAATAGCTATATTTGGAGGTATGATTTTCACCATCCTTTTCAACTATCTCTCCAGCATTTTGCGCAGTCTCGGAGACTCAAAAACGCCTCTATATGCTCTGATTATTGCCTGTATCATCAATATCATTCTAGATTTCAGCTTTATCCTTAATTTCCACATGGGAGTCTTCGGGGCAGGTCTTGCAACCATCATCGCTCAAGCCTTTTCTGTCCTCTTCCTTTTCATTCACATTAAAAAAGCGGTGCCTCAACTTCATATTCACAAAAGTGATTGGCATTTGGACAGGAAAAATTTAAACATCCATGCACGCTTAGGCTTCCCAATGGCCTTTCAAGCCAGTATCATCGCACTGGGTGCTATTACGCTTCAAGTCGTTTTAAATAAACTAGGGACAAATGCTATCGCAGCGCAGGCTATTGCCGGTAAAACCGACCAACTTGCCATGTTACCAATGATGAATCTAGGTCTTGCTGTCTCAACCTTTACCGCCCAAAATTACGGAGCTAAACAATACCGTCGCATTTTAGAAGGTCTTAAACAATCTCTGGTAATTAATATCATCTGGTCCATCATCTTTGCCATTATCCTCGTAAATTTCCACGATTTCTTCTCGGGACTTTTCCTATCAAATGGTAGTAAAGAGGTTTTTGACCTTGCCTTGATTTATTTCACTATCAATGGTTTCTGTTACTGGATTTTAGCCATTTTGTTTATCCTTAGAAGTTTTATCCAAGGTCTCGGCAAAGGATTTGTTCCAACCCTTGCTGGTATTATGGAGCTCATCATGCGAGCTGGTGTCGCCATTATCGGCATGATTTACTTTGGATTTTACGGCGTTGCCAGTGCAAGCCCCGCCGCTTGGTTAGGAAGTGTTATCATTTTAGCTCCAAGTAGCTTCATTTTGGCAAAAAAATTGCGATATCACTAAAATTTAGGAAAGTTTTAGGTTTTTTTAACCTTATCTTAACAATAAAACGTTATGATATAAATATCCTAATCACCACTTCCTTAAGTGGTTGGGAAATCTCCTAATTTCCCACTTTTTCATAAATCTCCTGAACAAGCTCCTCACTCCGAGGGGCTTGTTCGCTTTTTGGCATTCATTTCAGATTTCTCAAATAGATGATTCCACTTGACCAATAGTCATTCCATGTTTAAACAAGTACGCTTTTTTATCATCACTTACTGTTTAATCAAAAAGTCTTAAAGGCTTTTGAAGTTAGGTATAAAACCGTCACAGTCGTATAGGACGGCCACTAACGATGCGTGGTACTAAAGAGCAAGAATAGTTCAGTGGGTATTCTAGGTGGATACTTGAAAATAAAAAATATCCAGTTTCAGGATTTCTAATCACCCACTGCTTCAATTTGTTATTAGCATTAATACTTAACAAAAATCAAAAATTACTTTTTTGCTTCTTTCTAAAAAGGTGCGAACGCTCAAAAGGTTGGGGGAACCTTTTGAGATGGGAAATAAAGCTGACGAAGTCAGTGTCCCAACCTCCTACGGAGTTTCATTGCTAGATTTGAGCTTATCTCTATCGCAGTAGATGATTGGCTGTACTTGTCGACTACTCGACAGCGTCCAACCTAATCATCCTTGCGGGGGAACTACTACGAAATTGATTTTCAATTTCTGTAGTTCTCCCAAAAATCCGTTCTTATCAAGCCAATTCCCCTCACTCTTTTATTTCTGAGCTTGGGCTAAAACTGTCCACTGGACAGTTTCACTAATAAGAATACCACCATGGCGAAAGAAGCTCTGGTAAATCAAGCCATTTATTGGTTCTTGATTTTACTTAAAATGCTAATTTTGATTTTGGATGAGTATAAGTTGAGATATTTTTGCCCTAACCTCAGTCTAAATGTAAAAAATAAAGAGCGGACGGAAGCTATTTTCTTTGAACTTATAACTTCTATCCTACTCTCTCTTTATATAATTATCTTACTGAACTTTATAACTCAAAAATGTTGAAATTTCCTCTACGGCAAAGGGCAGAGCTGTTTCATCAGGGCTCATTTTGGCATGGTGGAGCGGGTAAGGAGTATCAATCCCTAACCAGAACATGACACCAGGAACTTTTTGTAGTAAGTAACCAAAGTCTTCACCAGTCATTGCTGGAGGACAATCAATCAGATTGACCGCACTGCTTTGTCCAAAGAAAGCCATTAGCTCATCAGCTAGTTCAGGTTGATTTTCCACAGGAAGCCAAGCCCCTTGACGGAGTTCGATTTCAACTTCCATGTTAAAACTAACCGCTACGCCCTGTGCTATGGTCTTGACGCGATCCTGCATGAGCAAGCTCATCTCCTGCGTCAAGGCACGAATGGTTCCGCGAAGACTGGCTGTCTCAGAAATGATGTTACTTGTCACCCCTGCGTGCATAGCACCGAAAGTCACAACACCTCCCTCGATAGGGTCAACATTTCGACTCACAATTGTCTGAGCCTGGGTTACAAAATAAGCTGCCGCTACCAAGGCATCATTGGAAAGGTGTGGAAAGGCTGCGTGCCCACCTTTTCCTTTAAAAGTTAGATAGACTTCACAGGTACCAGCAAAAAGTGTTGAACGGTTAGTTGCTATATCTCCCACCTTAAAATCTGGTCGAACATGAAGCCCATAAAATTCATCAGGCAACCAATCTTTAAAAGCATCATCTTCATACATGAGCTTAGCCCCACCCAGATTTTCTTCTGCAGGTTGAAATAGGAAAAGCATATTTTCTTTAGGTTGTTGCTCTGCCATTTTCTCCAAAAGCCCTAAAGCAATCGTCATATGAAAATCGTGCCCACAGGCATGCATCCGCCCTTCATGTTGGCTGGAAAAAGGCAAGTCCGTCTCCTCAGTGATAAGAAGCCCATCAATGTCCGTCCGCCAACCAATGGTTTTCATCGGAGACGAACCATGTAAAAAGACTAAAATCCCTGTTTTCCAAAGGCGCTGCTCCACAAATGATTTGCCAGCTGTGATTTCGGTAATGCGTTCTAGCAAATAAGCCTGTGTCTTGCATTCTTCCAAGCCAATCTCAGGAATTTGATGCAAGTCACGACGTGTTTTAATTAAATCTAACATACTATCTCCTTAAGGGAAAAGGCTGAGCTTCCTCAACCTTTTTAGTTATTACAAATTTCTAAGAGCGTCTTCAAGCGCTGTTTTTTGTTGCGTTTGTGCATCAATTTCTTTGATAACTCGTGCAGGAACGCCTGCTACAACAACATTTTCTGGCACATCCTGAGTCACGATAGCACCTGCCGCTACGACAGAACCATTACCTACTTGAACACCTTCGATAACGACAGCATTTGCTCCGACAAGCACATTGTCACCAATACGAACAGGCTCAGCAGAAGCAGGCTCAATCACGCCAGCAAGGACTGCACCAGCACCGATATGACTATTTTTACCAACCGTTGCACGACCACCTAGAATTGCTCCCATATCAATCATGGTTCCCTCACCAATCTCAGCACCAATATTGATAACAGCCCCCATCATAATAACCGCATTATCACCGATAGTTACTTGATCACGAATAATGGCACCTGGTTCAATACGAGCATTGATATTCCGTTTATCAAGCAATGGCACAGCTGAATTACGGCCATCTTGCTCAACCACATAGTCTTTATTTTCAGTCAAGTTCGCAAGTAGTGGCTCAATATCCTTCCAATCACCAAACAGAACATTACCAAGTTTAGTTACCTCAGCAGGAATAGCTCCCGCCAATTCACCTTCAAACGTTACCTTTACAGTCGTTTTTTTCACAGCATTTCCAATAAAAGCAATAATTTCCTGAGCAGACATTTTTTGCGCTGTCATAGTTAAAATCCCCTAGAGTGTTACCAAAGCGAGAAAAAAGAGACAGGTAAGCTATTCACTCTTTTTTTGACACTTTTAGCAAAAGAACAGTTACTGCAACTCTCCCTCACTAAACACTCCAGTCCTTTCAATTTCAAGTTTATGTGCTTACTATTATAACAAATTGTCTGAAAATTTGGAAATTAATCCTTAACAAAAATCAAAAATTACTTTTTGTTTCTTTCTTAAAAGTGCGGACGCAAGCAACCTCCTACGGAGTTTCATTGCTATTTTTTGAGCCCTCTATCGCAGTAGATGATTGGCTGTACTTGTCGACTACTCAACAGCGTCCAACCTAATCATCCTTGCGGGGGAACTACTACGAAATTGATTCTCAATTTCTGTAGTTCTCCCAAAAAATCCGTTCATATCGAGGGTAAACTCTCGATATGAATACCACTATAGCGAAAGAAACATTTTAGCCTCACTTCGTTCGGTAGTCCATCAAAAGTATTAGAGGTTCTAAAATGCTAATTTTGATTTTGGATAAGTATAAAAAGAGGCCGAGTGGAATTTTGCATAAAGAGGTCACATCTTAATGTAAATTCTGACGAACTTTACAACTCTACTAGCAAAAAATCCCTCCTCAAAAAAGGAGAGATTAGTCTTAATTATAGACGTGCGTTTAATTCTGCTGAAAGTTCTTCAAATCCTGGTTTCCCAAGAAGGGCAAACATGTTTTTCTTGTAGGCTTCAACACCAGGTTGGTCAAATGGGTTAACACCATTGAGGTAACCTGATAAAGCAATTGCAAGCTCGAAGAAGTAGATGATGTAACCCAATGTGAATTCGTCCTGCGCTGGCAAGGTCACAAACATGTTTGGCACATCCCCATCTGTGTGAGCAAGAAGCACACCGTCTGTTGCTTTCTTGTTAACGAAATCTACATCTTTACCTTGGAGGTAGCCAAGGCCATCAAGATCTTCAGCAAGTTCTGGGATAATCACGTTTTTGCGTGGTTTGTCAACACGGATAGCTGTTTCAAAGATGATACGAGCACCCTCTTGGATGTATTGACCAAGTGAGTGAAGGTCCGCTGAGAAGTTCGCTGATGATGGGTAAATCCCTTTTTGGTCTTTCCCTTCTGATTCACCTGCCAATTGTTTCCACCATTCTGCGAAGTATTGAAGTGATGGCTCATAGTTGACCAAAATCTCAGTTGAGTAACCTTTACGGTAAAGGACGTTACGAACTGCTGCGTATTGGTATGCTTCATTTTCAGCGATTTTATCTGATGAGTACTCTTTACGTGCTGCTGCTGCACCTTCCATAAGAGCAGTGATATCAGCACCTGACGCAGCGATTGGAAGAAGTCCTACTGCTGTCAAGACTGAGAAACGGCCACCGATGTCATCTGGAACCACAAATGTTTCCCAACCATTAGCGTCAGCTTCAACTTTAACAGCACCTTTAGCTTTATCAGTCGTCGCATAGATACGTTTGTTAGCTTCTTCTTGACCGTATTTTTTAACCAAAAGCTCTTTGAAGACACGGAAAGCAATCGCAGGCTCAGTTGTTGTACCTGATTTTGAAATCACGTTAACTGAGAACTCTTTATCTTGAACATACTCAACCAAGTCAGCAAGGTAAGTTGATGAGATTGAGTTTCCAGCATAAAGGATTTGTGGGGCTTTGCGCTCTTCAGCTGTTTGAAGGTTTACAAAATGGTTGCTTAAGAAATCAATAGCTGCGCGCGCACCAAGGTAAGACCCACCGATACCGATAACAACCAAGACTTCAGAATCTGACTTGATTTTTTCAGCAGCTGCTTGAATACGAGTAAATTCTTCACGGTCGTAATTTTCTGGAAGGTCAATCCATCCTAGGAAGTCTGAACCTGGTCCAGTTCCCTCACGCAATAATTTATCTGCTGCTGAGACTTGACCTTGCAAGTAGTCAATCTCATGTTGACCAGCAAATTTTTCTAAAACTTTTGAGTAATCAAATGTAATATGTGACATGCTATTCTCCTATAAATATCTAAATCATATACTATGATATCGCTTTATCACTCTTTTTTCAATCTTTTTCTTACATTCATTAAATTTTCATCCAACTTTCATTTTTTTCAGAAATTTTCAAGAAAATCACATTGAGGACTTAATCACTTCCACACGCGTAATTTGTCCAGATTTCATGCTATCAATTCGTAAAGCGACATCCGTAAAATAAACTGAGGCGCCAATAGCCACTGTTTTTTCTTCGGCTTCTAAGTATCGTACCATGAAGTCTCTGAGTAACTCTCCTTTTTCAGTAGGTTTAAGATTTACTTTGGCAATCACATTTACCAAGCGAACTTTTTGACTTCCACGGACAATAATACTACTAGCATCATCAAAGCTGGTAAACAGGTACTTACGTGTCGCAAACAGCGCAGCTATTGCCAAAACACTTAAAAGCGTGTCTAGTGCTGAACCGTGCGAAATCACAAGTTGCCGCGCTACCGCAAAGAGCAAGACCTCGATAATGGTCCCTGACGTATGCTTACTAAGCATTTTAATCAACTCAACACCGATGGCAATGCTCATAGCTTGATTAAGAAATTCTTGAAGGTAATCACCAATCGTTGCGTGGCTGCTAAACACAGAAAACAAATCAATAAACAACCGTCCAGTCAAGGCTAAGAGGACTAGCACCAAAATCATGGAAATCAGAATTTCCACATAGAAAGATAATTCATAAAGAGTCGTCTGGATAAATTTGCGCATGAGAAGCCTTTCTGGAAACGTTTTATTCTATTTTATCCTATTTTGACTGAATTGGCGAGTATAGACTCTCTATAATAGTAATTGTAAAACTCAACTTAAATGGCGTCGTAAGCAACATTATCAACTACGATATGAATTAACTATTTTCTTGATAAACAGTGTCGCTTTACTTTATAAAAAATAACTACAAGAAGCATAAAATATAAAGATATCATTAAGAATATTTAGATAACCTTAAATCTATCTTAGCTTTAGGCAAAATTATTTCTTCCCCCTTGTAAAGATTCCAAAAGGTTGTAAACTATAGTCGAAAACAAATAAAGGAGCAAAGCGCTCATGAAAAATACTGTGCATCGTATCAAAACGATTAAACGAAAAAAAGCATGGGGCAGTGTCAGTAGTACAATGTTAGCTGCTGTATTAGTTAGTGGTATTCTGATACCAACAACGGTGAATGCAGATGAGGCAGGGAATTTGGCAACTCAAGTGACTACTGATAACGGAATTGACTTAACCATTGAATCTCTAACAGAAGATACAGATACCGTTGTGGCTTCACTTCGTCAAAATAACGAGTCTGACATCCAAAGTTCAAGCGAAAAGAAACCCTGCGAAGGAATTGATCAAAATAGAGATGTAGTAGAAGTAAAATTTGATCCAGCAATGATATCACAAGTTTTAACATTAGAAGTTAAGGAAGACAAAAATAGTCTAAGGGAGAAAGAACTCAAGCAAGCTTATGAACAACTTAAAGAATATGAATGCCGTCAACAAGACTATCAATATCAGCAAAATAGTCAACATCCCCAAGAAGGCGAGCATACAAATTCTGAAAACTCCTGGAAAGATATTGACGATTGTTTAAAACAGATTGAACAAGAGCTTCGTCAAAATCTTGAAAATGTTGAATCGCATGAAAGTCTAGAGTACCTAGACTATTTCGGTCCTATGCAAACGGCATCGCTTGATAATACTGAATCAATTGAGAATGACAACTCTCCTGCCCAAAATGAAGATTTCTGGGAAGTTATTAATAAACGTCTGAAACAAATAGAACAACTACTCCAACAGAAGTTTGATAAAGGTCAACCACTTTCTTCAGAAGAATTGGCTTTCTTAGAGCGTAAGCAAGATTTGGGACATCAGCAAGAGATCCCTCACAAAGAGGAAGTTAAAACACCTGATATGAACAAGGAGGAAATGCTAACATTAACAAAAAAGCCTCAACTACAACTTCAATCTTATAAAACTGAGCAAACACATCTTGAATCAAAATATAATAATCAAGACACCGAGCATACAAATTCATCAGAATCAATGATAAACTCTAAAGAAACCATTAAACAAGAACAAAAAAACCTCAACTTCAAAGAAAGTAAAGCGACACTACGTCGGATAATGAAGAAATTGCCACAAGCAAACTCATTAGAATCTGGTTTATCTTCAGTGATGATATCACTTCTAGGAGCTCTAGGTGTCTTACCATTTTTGGCTTATATAATAAAACGCTATCACTAATTTATAAAAATAGAGAGTTTACTACCAATACATATAGAGTATTGATACACTCATCTTACTAGTCATAAAAACTTTACTAGAAGCTATAAAGATTATCGAAATAATTTTTTAGATAAAAATCAATGTACTAAAATCAATTAGTTTTTATTTAGTATTTTTGTTAGCACTTCTCCTAATGTGGTGTGGGGCGCTCCAAAGGTCTGGGAGACCTTTTGAGGTGGGGAATAAGGCGAACGAAGTTCGTCTCAATCGTTAAGGTCTAGGAGACCTTTGGAGCGTCCGCACTTTTAAGAAAGAAACAAAAAGTAATTTTTGATTTTTGTTAAGTATTAAACGAGTTTACTATTTTAAAGCTAAGACACTATAAAAAAGCGAATGTCTGCATTTGGTCAAAAAGGCCAGTTATCAGTCATTCGTTTTTTCTTATGTATTTTTTCTAAATTTTGTCGCCAAAAATTTTAAGTCAATATGACTTATCACAGTGAATTCTATAAGTACAAGAATATCTTTAGCTATTGCTACATAACGAATAACACTTTAATTCAATTACTTCCTAGAAACTCACTGTAACAAGAAATATAGTCATTGCTAAAAAAATGCTACTTAAGGGGAGGTGACAATCTCTATTTTTCACCATAGGCTTGTTCGGACCTCAAAACTCAGCAATTCCGTTGTAAAACTAACGTGATAACGAGTGATTTTAAGAGAAAAACAACTGCCTTCCTCCTCTCTAAATGAAGAATTAGGCAATTGCTTAAGTTATTATTATTTGACTGTTGTCAATAGGTAATCTCCTGCATTCAAGTTGTATTCTTGAGTGGTAAGGATGTCGTCAAAATCGCCTGTATTGGTTACAATGATTGGTGTGATGACTGGGAGACCTGCTGAACGAATAGTGTCAAGGTCAAATTGAAGCAATTGTTGACCCGCTTCAACTTTATCACCCACAGCGACGAATGACTTGAAGCCTTTACCTGCTAGAGAAACAGTATCCATACCAACATGGATAAGGATTTCAGCACCATTTTCAGTGCGAAGACCGATGGCGTGACCTGTTGGGAAAAGAAGGGTTACTTCTGCCTTAGCAGGTGCAACTACTAAACCATCTGTTGGGTCAATCGCAATCCCTTTCCCCATTGCTCCTGAAGCAAATACTTGGTCAGGAACATCAGTAAGGGCAACACGTTTACCGATAAGCGGACTAGCAATGATTTCTTGTTGAGCTTCTTTAAGCTCTGCTACTGGTTCAATGGTTTCAGCTTTTGCAGGCGCAGCTTCAGGTCCACCGTAAAGGTAAGGAACTGGAACAACCATTTGGATAGCAAATGAAATAACGATAGCTGCTACTGCAAATCCAATTAGAATAAACATTGGTGTCATACCTTCTGTTGGGCTAACGTATCCAGGGAACATGAAGACACCCATTGCACCCATTGCATAGTTTTTAAGGTCAAAGAATGAGAGGCCTGCTCCGATAAGAGCTGAAACCGCACATGAGATATAGAATGGAATTTTCATTGGGAGAGTAACCCCATAGATTGCTGGTTCTGTTACACCAAAGATTGATGAAATGAAGGCTGGCATTGCCACAGATTTTACTTTTGACTCTTTGGTTTTGAGCATAATAGCTGCTAAAACACCTGTTTGTGTAAAGTTTGGAAGAGCAGCAGCAATCAAAATAGTAGACCATCCATTTTGAGAGAATTGAAGAAGAGCAAGTGGCACAATGGCCCAGTGAAGACCAAACATGACAAGAACTTGCCATAAACCACCAAGTAAAATACCATATAAGATTGGACTAAAGTTCATAACAGCTGTAAATGTCGCTGATAAGAAATCTGAAGCCATATTAGCTACTGGACCAACAGCCAAGAAAGTCAATGGAACAGTTAGAATAATTGTTACAAATGGTACCACGAAAACTTTAACCACATCTGGTGTGATTTTCTTCATTACTTTCTCAATATGTGATCCTACCCAAACGGCCAAAAGAACTGGCATTACTGTAGAAAGGTAACTTCCAGCTGATGGCAATTGGAATGGGATACCAAAGACATGATCTAGTCCAGCTTCTTTTAGAGCTGTAACAGTAGTTGGAAGTGTTGGGTAAACCAAAGCCATTGCAATCGCCATAGCTGTAAATGGATTCATTTTGAATTTATTGGCTGCATTATACGCTAATACGATTGGTAAGAATTGGAAGAAACCATCTCCAGCAGCATTTAAGATTGCATATAGCGCACTATTAGCATTACTCCAACCAAGAGTTGCAGCCAAAATAGCAACAACACCTTTGATAATCCCTGCAGCTGCGAGTGCACCTAGAGAAGGTTGGAAAATACCCGAAATCAAGTCAACAAAGCGATCAAACAGATTTCCTTTAGGAGCATCACCTTCGTCAACATCTAGACTTCCTGAACCTGATAAACCACTAACATTCAAAAATTCAGCATAAACATCAGGGACGTGGTTACCAATAACAACTTGGTATTGCCCACCTGCTTTAACAACGGTCACGACACCATCTCGAGCTTTCAAGTAATCGTCATCTGCTTTTGACTCATCTTTCAATTGAAAACGAAGACGTGTCACACAATGCTTAACTGAGGTGATATTTTCTTTACCACCAACATGTTCTAAAATATCCGTAACTAATTCTGTGTACTTATTAGCCATGGGGAATCTCCTTTTGATTTGTGATTCGTTTAGGGTGATCAGGTCTAAACATGGTACGGACTGCTAGGCAAAATAGAAAAAACCTAAACAAATACCAAACAACACAGGTACCCCAAAAAGGTAACTTGTTATTTTGCATTTATCTAGGTTTTGCCTGCTTACCAGTAACAATCCTTAACTATGTTTAAATTATAACCTAAAACGCTTTCTTTTGCAAGCGTTTTTTTTGAAAACATTTTAAAAAATAGCCTGGTAATTTCCCAAAGTAAGTTCCACTTTAATACTCAACCAAAATCAAAATTAGCATATTGAGCAAACTCAAGGACCAATAAAGGTATCAATTTCCCAGCGCTTCTTTCGCCATGGTGGTATTATAATCAAGAGTAAACTCTTGATTATAACGGACTTTTTGAGACCTGGGATCAAAAAGTAGCAATGAAACTCCAAAGGAGGTTGCGATACTGACTTCGTCAGCTCTATTTCCCACCTAAAAAGGTTTCCCAAACCTTATCGACTGTGACGAACTCTGTTCGTCTTATTTCCCACCTCCAAAGGTCTCCCAGACCTTTGGAGCGTCCGCACTTTTAAGAAAGAAGCAAAAAAGTAATTTTTGATTTTTGTTAAGTATAACAGACGGTGGAAGTTAGTTTGGGAATTTAGCAAAAAATAGCCCTTAAGCTAATCATCTAGCCCAGAGCTATCCCTTATTTCTATTTCTTGTCAACCACCGTACTAAACCAACGTCCATTCAAAACCGTAGTGTCGAGTTCTTGCTTCACATCAGAAGGTAACGTCGTGTCCTCTGTCATTTTCTTGAGAATCTCTTCTGCGTTTTCTGTATCAACGGTATCTTCTATAATGGCTTTCTTTTGATCTGCATCTAAACGAAGCACGTTATTTTTAGCCGTCCAAGCTGTCCAATTGGTCAAAGACTTCTCATTAGGATTGCCAGTTCTCACAAACTGTTTCAGATAATGTTTGAATTGTTTGGCTAAATCCTGAGCCCCTTCTGTGTTAAAGTCTTCTCCAATAAAAGTGGCATAGTTTGACGGTTGTTGAAGTAACGGTTCAAAAATGCCATGGAAGGCTCCAAGTGAAGCTGCTAAAGTTGGCGTCACCTCAGTATTATCACCATAGGCAATCTCACCGATAAAGATATCCGATTTGTAATTAGCAGCCATCTGACGTGCACTTTCGACACCATTTGATAGACGATACAAGGCACTACCGTAAGTCTCTGCATAGGTTAATTCCGCTAATTGACTAGTATTTTTAAACAAATCACCACTTGAAAAGTCTTTGGCAAAGCGTGGGTCAAAAGCTGAGAATAATGAGAATTCACTTGTTCCTGTAATTAGCATGATAGGCACATCATTATAGGTCTTGCTTTCAAACCCTTCCTCAGGTATAACCACCCCATCCTTATAAAGATGAGGGAATGCCTTCATTCGGATCATGGCATTACCCATAAGAGCAACCAGACGATCTCCAGAGACAGATTTTAAATACTCTAGTACTTCTCCATCTGAAGTTAGTAACCAGCTCTTTGCTTCCTCTTCGGTCGCTTTAATGCCATCTTCTACTACTAATGGGGCAATGGCTGTCGCGAAAATATCTTGACTTTCCTTGGTATCAGCTAGTGTCATCCCACCACTAAAAGAAATGGCTTTGTCATATTTCCCTTTAAATAATGGCGAAATCAGGGTAGCCATGACGTCTCGTCCTCCAGCTGAGAAACCCGTAAGGGTGACATTATCAGCATCTCCACCAAAAGACTCAATGTTTTCTTCGACCCAGTCAAGAGCAGCAGCAATGTCTAATAAAGTATAGTTCCCTGAATTTTCCTCATCGCTTCCAGTTTTCAAAGCCTCCAGCGGATTAAAGCCAAGAGGACCTAAGCGGTAATTGACAGAAACATAAACCGCATTCAGGTCATTAACCAAAGTGTTTCCTTTAATCTCTTGTGCATGGCCCGTTTGATTATTTCCACCATGGAGAAAGACGATGACAGGTAATTCTGTTTCATCCGTATTTGGTCTGACTACATCTAAGTTTAATGCTTCTTCACTACCAGTAACTTCACCGTTTGAAAATTGCAGTGCTTTTTCACCATACTGAGTAGCATCATAAGTGTCTTTCCATTTAGCAACTTCTTTAGGCGCATGCCAGCGCTCTGCTGTGGCATACGGAACCCCTAACCATTCTAACGCCTTATTATCTGAGTCTTCTTTACCTTTAAGACTACCGCTAGCAATGGTTTGCGTCAATGATTGATTGAAGGTTTGCTTTGTTTCCGTCGAACCATCGTTAGAACAAGCCACTAGAACCATACTTGACAGTCCTAGAGCCATAAGTTTTTTCCAATCCATAAGATTGCCTCCTTATATTGGGCTGTTATGGCAAACCAAAAAACCTAGAAAATCCAAATAACAGTACGACCAAAAATAGCGACTGTATATTGAAATTTCTAGGTTTTGCCTGCTTACCAGTAACAATCCTTATTTACACTTCTATTTTATTATAAAGCGCTTTCTTTTGCAAGCGTTTTTAAAAGAGCATAAAATCGCTCCCCTATGTCATCATATAAGCAAAAAAATACATCACTTATCTTCTAGAACATCTACCAAATGTGGAGATACTCGCAAAAAAAAGAGGTGCTAGAGGCTTATTGGCCATGTCTGACACGATTCAAAAAAATTGTAGATAAACAAAACCTTCCAGAGTCAACAAAGACTTTGGAAGGTTCAATATACTCTGTTATTGGGCGCTTACTCACTACCAATATCCCAATGGTACAAAAAAGAGAGAGGACCTTTCATTTGGTCTTCTCTCTTTTTAAGGAAACATTCTAATCAAGCGAGAATGAGTTTTCTCTGCTTCTAGAAGTTTAAGCTATCGCTTATGCCTTCTCTTTAGTCACGTTTCTTTCTCATAACCCATGCACCTAAACCTAAACTCATAACTCCTAGAACTACCGCAAGGTAGGTAGTGCTATCACCAGTTGCTGGCAAGTTTGGTTTATGGTTTGCTGGCGGTGTTGGTGGGGTATTGCCTGGAGGTGTATTACCTGGTGGTGGTGTTTCACCTGGTGGTGGGGTATTACCTGAAGGCGGATTATTTGGAGTAGGTGGGTTGATTGGAACCGGTGGTTTTGGTGGATTTGGACTCGGTGGAACAACTGTTACTTTGTTCG
>NZ_RCVM01000059.1 GCF_003686955.1 Streptococcus hillyeri | reverse complement strand
GTGTAATCATTCGTCAGAGAAAAAGACGAGGGGCGATTTAGATAAATTGTTGAAAGTAATATTAAATACCTTGTTTATCTAATTTGATTGAGGAAACATGCATAGGTGAAAATTAGAAATACATTAAAAATATTGAATTAATTTTTCGACCTACAAGTTGAGGAAAATTTAACTAGATTTGAGGATTAGCAAAGTGAAAACAATTCAATTACACAAGACAACTTTGATATTAATTGCGATATTATTGTTTTATACTTTTATGGGTATCTTACTACCACTCATGCACGATGATTTACAATGGTTTAGCAATTATAATACTGATATTTTAAAAGTAGGATTTGCATCACTTAATGGTCGCTATATCGGAAATATCTTTGAAATTATAGCTGTACATGTAAGCTGGTTACGTTGGCTTTCATATGGTCTCATTAGTAT
>NZ_RCVM01000058.1 GCF_003686955.1 Streptococcus hillyeri | reverse complement strand
CCGTTTGAGAAACAAACGCGTGAGAACCCAGAGTTAGCGAAGGGTGAAACGCGTGTCGTTCAAGAAGGTAAAGATGGAGTTCGTACGATTGTCTATACTGTGACAACAGTAGATGGTCAAGAAACAGGTCGCGTTGTCAAATCAGATACGACGACCCCAGCAGTAGCAGAAATCACAGAAATTGGTACAAAAGAGATTCCTGTTACTCCAGCGCCATCGAAGCCAGTTGTTAAGACGGAAACTAAACACGAATCTATTCCATTTGAGAAACAAACGCGTAAGAATCCAGAGTTATCGAAGGGTGAAACTCGCGTTGTTCAAGAAGGTAAAGATGGTATTCGTACGATTGTCTATACTGTGACGATGGTAGATGGTAAAGAAGTTAGTCGTGTGATTAAAGCTGAAGGAACAACTCCGGCAGTTCCAGAAATCATTGAAATTG
>NZ_RCVM01000057.1 GCF_003686955.1 Streptococcus hillyeri | reverse complement strand
ATGTCACACAAAGCCAAAAATATATAATACCTAAAAATACGTATATTTTATGTATATATGTAATTTTAAATATATACATATTTAACCTGGTCCTTTACAGAAAAAGTTTGCAGACTCTCGGTTTAGAACTCCATAAGTTTTGATCACGTTTTAAATTTAGTAGGAAGCCTTTGGGCGGTTTAACCAAGAGAGTGAGAAAACCTGATTTTACTGTTAAAAGCTGACTTGTGCTACTCAGTGGAGAATGGAATAGGGCCATTTCAGCATTCCAGGCACGAGAGGACTGTGGCCTTGGTTGGGGTGGTGACCGTGGAGGTGGAGAGAAGAGGTCACATAAGATTTTTGTGTCGAGCCCATGATGAATGGGGGAATACTAAATATTGACTCACTTTATGGTACTGGATCACTGTAACCAATGCCATCTGTATGGAATTATGGTAATACCGTAAACATTAATAGGTTTATAAA
>NZ_RCVM01000056.1 GCF_003686955.1 Streptococcus hillyeri | reverse complement strand
CCTCTCTCCTTCCCCAATGGTAATCACCAGTCCAATCTCCAATGCTATGTGTTTTTATTTTTTTGTCGTTTTTATCTTCTACTTATGAGTGAGATCATACAGTATTTGACTTTCTCCCTCTGACTTATTTCACTCAGCATAATACCCTCAAGGTCCATCCATGTTGTCACAAATGGCCGGATTTCGTCATTTCTTATGGCTGAGTAGTAGTCCATCGGGTATAAATACCACATCTTCTTTATCCATTCGTCCCCTGATGGGCACCTAGGTTGCTTCCACGTCTTGGCTATTGTGTATAATGCTGCAATGAACATAGGGGTGCAAGTATCTTTATGCCTTTGTGTTTTCAAGTTCTTTGGATAAATACCCAGCAGTGAAATAGCTGGATCACATGGTAGATCTATCCTGAATTTTCTGAGGATACTCCAAACTGCTTTCCATAGTGGCTGCACCAGTTTGCACTGCCACCAGCAGTGAAC
>NZ_RCVM01000055.1 GCF_003686955.1 Streptococcus hillyeri | reverse complement strand
TACCTAGCTGCTCCATCCCGCGTTAACAATAAAAAGGAGGATGTGGGATTCGAACCCACGCACGCTTTTACACGCCTGACGGTTTTCAAGACCGTTCCCTTCAGCCGGACTTGGGTAATCCTCCAAACAATTATAGTCCGTACGGGATTCGAACCCGTGTTACCGCCGTGAAAAGGCGGTGTCTTAACCCCTTGACCAACGGACCATATTTAAAAATAATGGGCACGAGTGGACTCGAACCACCGACCTCACGCTTATCAGGCGTGCGCTCTAACCACCTGAGCTACGCGCCCAAGCTAATGCTTGGTTTTATTTATTTCTAAATAAAGCGGGTGACGAGAATCGAACTCGCGACAACAGCTTGGAAGGCTGTAGTTTTACCACTAAACTACACCCGCTAAATGGGAGTTAACGGGATCGAACCGCTGACCCTCTGCTTGTAAGGCAGATGCTCTCCCAGCTGAGCTAAACTCCCAAAGGATTATTTTGAATCCTTATGATTCGCTAAGCAACTACCCTATCTCACAG
>NZ_RCVM01000054.1 GCF_003686955.1 Streptococcus hillyeri | reverse complement strand
TCAAGTCGTTGTCAAGCGTATCTGTAATCACAAATTTCTTATAAGAAGTGATTGTGGTTGGGAGGCTCGCTTTGATGTTGTAAGTGTAATCCGTTTGAACTGGAACATCTAAGTGATCAAGTTTTTCGTTGATCTTCTTATCAACTGTTGGATCGGTTGGTGGCGTTACGGTTACTGGTGGTGTTGGTGGCGTTTCTTTATCTGGCTCGCCATCAACTGTTGAGTTGTTATAAACAACTTTTGTTGTATTTGGAATCTTAACGCGAGTCACGCCTTCGCGGATTTGCGCTGGGATGACCAACTCAACTTGTTGACCTGCGAAGTCGCCTGCTTTCGCGAAGTCTTTCATTGTGGCTGTAACCGTTTGACCGTCTACTTTCACATCGAAGAACTTAGCGGCGTCACCTGTAATTGTTGGTGTTCCTTTAACCATCAAGTCTTTGTCAAGCGTATCTGTAATCACAAATTTCTTGTATGACGTGATTGTGGTTGGAAGGCTTGCTTTGATGTTGTAAGTGTAATCCGTTTGAACTGGAACATCAAGGTGGT
>NZ_RCVM01000053.1 GCF_003686955.1 Streptococcus hillyeri | reverse complement strand
CAACTTTTGTTGTATTTGGAATCTTAACGCGAGTCACGCCTTCGCGGATTTGCGCTGGAATGACCAACTCAACTTGTTGACCTGCCAACTCACCTGCGTTTGCGAAGTCTTTCATTGTCGCTGTAACCGTTTGACCGTCTACTTTAACATCGAAGAACTTAGCGGCGTCACCTGTGATGCTTGGTATTGCACCTGGTTTAACAGTCAAATCGTTGTCAAGCGTATCCGTAATCACGAATTTCTTATAAGATGTGATTGTGGTTGGAAGGCTTGCTTTGATATTGTAAGTGTAATCCGTTTGAGTTGGAAGGCTTGCTTTGATATTGTAAGTGTAATCCGTTTGAGTTGGAACATCTAAGTGATCAAGTTTTTCGTTGATTTTCTTATCAACTGTTGGATCGGTTGGCGGCGTTACGGTTACTGGTGGCGTTGGTGGCGTTTCTTTATCTGGCTCGCCATCAACTGTTGAGTTATTATAAACAACTTTTGTTGTATTTGGAATCTTAACGCGAGTCACGCCTTCGCGGATTTGCGCTGGAATGACCAACTCAACTTCTTTACCTGCGAAGTCGCCTGCTTTCGCGAAGTCTTTCATTGTCG
>NZ_RCVM01000052.1 GCF_003686955.1 Streptococcus hillyeri | reverse complement strand
CAGTCGTTAAAGATGAAACCAAGACCGAAGTGATTCCGTTTGAGAAACAAACGCGTGAGAACCCAGAGTTAGCGAAGGGTGAAACGCGTGTCGTTCAAGAAGGTAAAGATGGAGTTCGTACGATTGTTTACACTGTGACAACCGTAGATGGCCAAGAAACAGGTCGCGTTGTCAAATCAGACACGACAACCCCGGCAGTGCCAGAAATCACAGAAATTGGTACAAAAGAAGTGAGTGTGACTCCACCTGCTCCAGTTGTTAAAGATGAGACCAAGACCGAAGTGATTCCGTTTGAGAAACAAACGCGTGAGAACCCAGAGTTAGCGAAGGGCGAAACGCGTGTCGTTCAAGAAGGTAAAGATGGAGTTCGTACGATTGTTTACACCGTGACAACAGTAGATGGCCAAGAAACAGGTCGCGTTGTCAAATCAGACACGACAACCCCAGCAGTAGCAGAAATCACAGAAATTGGTACAAAAGAAGTCACCGTTATTCCGGGAACGCCAATCGTTGTGCCAGTCGTTAAAGATGAAACCAAAAGTGAAGTGATACCGTTTGAGAAACAAACGCGTGAGAACCCAGAGTTAGCGAAGGGTGAAACGCGTGTCGTTCAAGAAGGTAAAGATGGAGTTCGTACGATTGTCTATACTGTGACAACAGTAGATGGTCAAGAAACAG
>NZ_RCVM01000051.1 GCF_003686955.1 Streptococcus hillyeri | reverse complement strand
CCACGCTCCCAAGAAGAATACGGGTGGGCATAGTAGATATGAGCAGGGTCAAAAACTTCTGCTAAACGACTGAACTCAGCCCCGTTATCAGCTGTGATAGAGTTCATTTGATAATCCTTGAGGATTGCTTTCAGAGCTTGATTGACTGAAGACGCGGACTTATCGGGAATGAGTCGAATGATTTGATAACGACTCTTTCTATCGGTTAGGGTCAACAGACACTCGTTTTTTGCCCGTGTTTGAATAACCGTATCAATTTCAAAATCACCGATATTCTCACGCTTATTAATGCTTTCTGGTCGTTCCTCAATAGACTTTCCAGCTGGCTTAAAATTGGGACTAGCATGCTTTTTCTTAGCTTTCTCTTGTCGAGGATAAAGCATATCAGCCTTGGTCAATCCTAAGTGTCCATGATGAATCCAGTAGTAAATGGTGGAGATGGGAACAGGTATCCCTTTTGACTTTACCATCATCTCGGGAGAATATTTCTGTTCGATGTAGTGAGTTATCTTTTCTTTGAGTCCCTTGGTTAGGGAGAGCTGTTTAACAGAACGTTTACGATTGTTTTGATAGGCTTTTTGAGCGAAATCAGCTGAGTAGATCACTTCAAATTTTCCTTTACGCACTTGTTGTCTAACCTGACCACGTTTGACTTCGTTGTGAATGGTTTGAGGAGCTTTAGCTAATCTCCTAGCGATTTCACGATTTGAGAGCCCTTCTTGAAGCCAACGTTCAATCATTCTACGTTCAGTTAGT
>NZ_RCVM01000050.1 GCF_003686955.1 Streptococcus hillyeri | reverse complement strand
CTGTTGGATCGGTTGGCGGCGTTACGGTTACTGGTGGCGTTGGTGGTGTTTCTTTATCTGGCTCGCCATCAACTGTTGAGTTGTTATAAACAACTTTTGTTGTATTTGGAATCTTAACGCGAGTCACGCCTTCGCGGATTTGCGCTGGAATGACCAACTCAACTTGTTGACCTGCCAACTCACCTGCGTTTGCGAAGTCTTTCATTGTCGCTGTAACGGTTTGACCGTCTACTTTAACATCGAAGAACTTAGCGGCGTCACCTGTAATTGTTGGTGTTCCTTTAACCATCAAGTCGTTGTCAAGCGTATCTGTAATCACAAATTTCTTATAAGAAGTGATTGTGGTTGGGAGGCTCGCTTTGATGTTGTAAGTGTAATCCGTTTGAACTGGAACATCTAAGTGATCAAGTTTTTCGTTGATCTTCTTATCAACTGTTGGATCGGTTGGTGGCGTTACGGTTACTGGTGGCGTTGGTGGCGTTTCTTTATCTGGCTCGCCATCAACTGTTGAGTTGTTATAAACAACTTTCGTTGTATTTGGAATCTTAACGCGAGTCACGCCTTCGCGGATTTGCGCTGGAATGACCAACTCAACTTGTTGACCTGCGAAGTCACCTGCGTTTGCGAAGTCTTTCATTGTGGCTGTAACCGTTTGACCGTCTACTTTCACATCGAAGAACTTAGCGGCGTCACCTGTAATTGTTGGTGTTCCTTTAACCATCAAGTCTTTGTCAAGCGTATCTGTAATCACAAATTTCTTGTATGACGTGATTGTGGTTGGAAGGCTTGCTTTGATGTTGTAAGTGTAATCCGTTTGAACTGGAACATCAAGGTGGTCTTTATCACCATTGATCTTCTTATCAACTGTTGGATCGGTTGGCGGCGTTACGGTTACTGGTGGCGTTGGTGGTGTTTCTTTATCTGGCTCGCCATCAACTGTTGAGTTGTTATAAACAACTTTTGTTGTATTTGGAATCTTAACGCGAGTCACGCCTTCGCGGATTTGCGCTGGAATGACCAACTCAACTT
>NZ_RCVM01000004.1 GCF_003686955.1 Streptococcus hillyeri | reverse complement strand
GCAATAAAATCAACCATTATAAAAACCAGTGGAACTTACCCTGACACGGATTTCCACTGGTTGTTAGAGGTTTTATCAGATTAACTTCCACTTTAACAGACGGTGGAAGTTAGTTTGGGAATTTAGCTTTGAAAATCATTTATTGAAAAAGTTTTGAAAATATCAAAAATCCAAATTTTTAGGTGTTTTGTGAGTTTTTACTCAAAAATATTTTTTCATCGCATTTAACGGCTAGCTTTTCTTGTTGTTTTAAGATGTCTATAAAACTGTTCAACTCTTTTAGTTTGACTTTCCTTTCGTGTAAGGCTAGTTGTTTATCACTATATACTTGTTGTAGTTCGTGGTAGTTTTCAACCAGTTCATCATACTTTTTTCTGATAAGCACTTTGGTTTTGTGCGACTTTCGCATTCTGACTGACTAACCGTTCTACTTCTTTCGCTTTTAAGTTCTACTTGTACCATATCAAATGTGGCTTTAGTAATAATCTCTTCATGGTTGTTTTCAATATAGTATTGTGGCAATTCACCTTGGTTTATTTTTCTTGTTTTCGTTAGGAAGTCTACTGTATATGACTTTTGTAGTAAGGCATCACCTTTATACTTCTCATTACTTAAGATGCTTTTTTAGTTTGGTAGATCCAGACCTTTTTACCTGCTGGTGTTGGCACACCTCTATCTGTTAATAGCTTTGCAATACTGTTCGGATTTTCTCCTTTTAAAAACAATCCGAAGATGTATCTGACAATCCGTGTTTCTTCCTTATCAATTTCAAATCCACCTTGTTCTGCTTCTTTAAAGTCTAAGACATGCGAATAACTAAGAACCTGTCCGTCTGTAGCCATTTTCCGCTTACTCCATGTGATGTTCTCTGAAATGGAACGTGATTCTTCTTGGGCCAGCGAACTCATGATTGTAATCAATAATTCTCCCTTTGAGTCAAGTGCCCATATATTCTCTTTTTCAAGGTATATCTCCACAGCAAGTTCTTTCAACTTATTACTTGAGTTGCTTCTTCACATTTAAGTATACAAATCAAGCCTTGGAAACTGCTTATTCCAAGGCTTAATTTGTGTTTTATTGTATCAATTTCCTTATTCCAATTTCAGTCACCACCATTTTGATTGCCATAAAAAACTCCTTTTGAGTATTATATCAAAAATGGTGACTGAAACAAAAAACTACCTCATATTGAAGTAGTTCCTATCGCTTATTTCACTTTTTCTTCTTTGTAGTCGCATTCTTCATGGCTACATGTGACTTGTTTGCCACCGCCACGAACTTTCTTTTCGACTAAATAGTGACCCGATTTTGGACAGGCGCGACCAACTGGCATATCCCAAGAAGTAAATTCACACTCTGGATAACGATCACAGCCGTAGAAAATACGATTCCGCTTCGTTTTACGTTCGATGATTTGACCTTGATCACAAGTTGGACAGGTCACACCAATTTCTTTTGTAATGGCCTTCGTATTGTGACAGTCTGGGAAGTTGCTACAAGCGTAAAACTTACCAAAACGCCCTAACTTGATAACCATTGGATGACCACAGAGGTCACAGTCAAAGCCAGCAGGTTCATCCTTAATCTGAATTTTTTCAATTTCGGTCTCTGCTTTTTCCAATTCCTTAACAAAAGGTTGGTAGAAGGCATCAATCACTTTTTGCCACTCTTCTTTACCAATTTCAACTTCATCAAGTTTACCTTCCATTTCTGCCGTGAACTTGACATCCACAATATCTGGGAAAAACTTGATAATGAGAGAATTGACAATTTCACCAAGCTCCGTTGGTTCAAAGCGCTTAGCTGCTAATTTGACATAGTAACGGCGCTGAATCACATCAAGTGTTGGAGCATAAGTTGATGGACGTCCCACACCATTTTCCTCCAGGGTCTTGATAAGGGTCGCCTCTGAGTAACGCGCTGGTGGTTGGGTAAAATGTTGTTCTGGTGTTGTTAAGACTTTTTTAACCGTATCACCTGCCGCCATTTCTGGAAGCATTTTATTTCTGTCAGAATCATTATAAACAGCCATGTAACCATCAAATTTGACCTGACTACCATTAGCTACAAACATGACACCGACACCATTTTGTGACAGTTCCACTTTCATGGTATCAAAGACCGCAGCTGTCATCTGACTTGCCACAAAACGGTTCCAAATCAAGGTATAAAGTTTGAGTTGGTCCTTGTCCAAATACTTGGCAATGCTTTCAGGTGTCTGATGGACATTTGACGGACGAATAGCCTCATGGGCATCTTGAGCTCCCGTACTATTTTTCACACGGTTGCCATGCTTCGAATACTTATCACCGAAACGTTCTCTGATGTACGCTGCCGCTTGACCTTGAGCAATAGGGCTAATACGAGTTGAATCTGTACGCATGTAGGTAATAAGCCCCTGCTGACCAGAACCAAGATTAATTCCCTCGTACAATTGCTGCGCAACCATCATGGTTTTACGGGTACGGAAATTAATTTTATTAGTTGCGTCTTGTTGCATTGATGATGTGGTGTAAGGAAGCGGAGCATTTCTGCGACGCTCTTTCTTCTCCACCTTATCAACAAGGAAATCATCACCTTTTAAGCGTGATAGCACCGCTTTAACATCGTCATTATTGGCTAATTTTAGCTTTTTACCGTTCACTCCATAGAAGGACGCTTCAAATTTCTTAGTTCCCTTTTTAAAGGCACCGTCAATGGTCCAGTATTCTTCTGGTTTGAAGACCTTGATTTCATTTTCACGGTCAATGATGAGCTTTAGGGCAACAGACTGCACGCGCCCTGCTGACAAACCTTTTTTAACCTTTTTCCACAGAAGAGGTGAAATAGAGTAACCAACGATACGGTCAAGAACGCGACGCCCTTGTTGCGAATTGACCAAATCCATATCAATTTGACGAGGTTCAACAAAGGCATTTTTAACCGCATCCTTTGTGATTTCATTGAAAACCACGCGGTTTTTATCTGTCAAATCCAAGTCCAAAATGTGGGCTAAGTGCCAAGAAATCGCTTCTCCCTCACGGTCCGGGTCACTCGCGAGGTAAACTTGCTTGGCGCCTTTGGCTTCCTTCTTCAAGGACTTGATCAAGTCTCCTTTACCACGGATATTGATATACTCAGGTTCATAATTATTGTCAAAATCAATAGACATAGATGATTTTTTCAAATCACGAATATGCCCCACAGAAGCGACTACCTTATAGTTGCGCCCCAGATACTTTTCAATCGTTTTAGCTTTAGCTGGAGACTCAACGATAACGAGTTTTTTTGTCGCCTTGCTAGCTTTCTTTTTTGTTGCTTTCTTTGTTTTACTAACTGTTGCAGTTGCCATAGATTTTCCTTTGTTTTCTCTACTAAATCTATAGCATGATAACCTAGTTTTTTAATCCTGTCAATAGAAAACTTCTCCTATAGGAAAAAGTCAATTTCTAAACACACTCAGAAATGATGTCAAAACCTGTTGTGACGCACTTTGCGCCTTCTTGAATTAAATGATGACAGTCATCTGATTTTCCATCCAAAATGTTACCTGGAACCGCAAAAATATCACGTCCTTCTTCCATAGCTCGTTCGCAAGTAATCAAACTTCCCGAACGCATTTTTGCTTCCACCACGATAATCCCACGTGATAAGCCAGCTATAATCCGATTGCGTTCTGGAAAATGGAATTTCTTTGGTGCTTGACCGACCTCATATTCTGTTAGCACCAGCTGATTTCTAGCCATGTAATCCTGTAATTTACTATTTTCCTTAGGATAGTAGATATCCAAACCACAGCCGATAACTGCAATCGTCGCTCCGCCATTTTTCAAAGCAGCTACATGAGCACTAGTGTCAATCCCACGCGCCAGACCAGAGACAATCACAAAACGGTTCCCCATTTCCTTGATCAGCTTATCTACGGACTGAGTACCAACTTCTGAGCACTTCCTGGAACCAACGACACCTAATTTTTCCTTATTCAAAAGGTCTAAGTTTCCTTGGTAAAATAGCAGAGCAGGGGGATTGTAGATGTTTCTCAGCTCCAGAGGGTACTCCTTATCCAATATAGAAAGACTAGGAAAACGGTTGAACTCTTCACGTAGTTCCTTGCTGTTAAGATTTTTAAAGGTTTCGATAAATAGAACAGGATTTTTACATTGAGAAACCACTGCCATATCACGTAAAGATAGAGATTTTCCAACACGCTTTTGATAGTCTAGGATATTTAAAATATTAAGATTGGTTAACCCAGCTTTTCGTAGTTTATATAGGTCAAAATTGTTCATGCCTTACCTCCACTTGATTATTCGCAAAAATCAAAAAAAGTTGAGCACCAACTCAACTTTCTAAGTATTTAATAATTTTAGCGGGATTACCAGCAATGACCACATTATCACCAAAAGACTTGGTCACAACGGCTCCTGCACCAACAACAACGTTATCACCAAGAGTCACTCCAGGCAAGATGGTCACGCCACCACCTAACCAGGCATTATCGCCAATGGTAATCGGTGCGCCATATTCTAGACCTGAGACACGTTCCTTGGCATCCAAGGGATGGAGGGGCGTCAAGAGCTGACAGTTGGGACCAAACATGGCATTGTCACCAATCCTAATCTCACAGACGTCCAAAAAGGTCTGATTGAAGTTAGCGTAGAAATTCTCACCAAGGTAGATGTTATTGCCATAGTCACAGACAAATCGCGGTTCAATCAGCAAGTTTTCACCTGTTCCTCCAAACCATGATTTGACCAGCGCTTTGCGCTTCTCCCTGTCGTCTTCGCCATTAAACAAGCGCATGTTCTCTCTAGCTTTTAAGCGCATGGCAACTAGTTCTGCATCCCCTGCATCATAGAGTTGCCCAGCTAGCATCTTGTCACGTTCCGTCATCCTAGTCTCCAATCATACTCTTAATCGGCTCAAAGGTCTTACGGTGAATCGGGGTAATCCCTAATGTTTTCAGTCCTTTTAAGTGATCTGCTGTGCCATAACCAGCATTTTTAGCAAAGGCATAGCCAGGAAACTTCTCATCATAATCTGCCATCATATCATCACGCGTCACCTTTGCAACAATAGAAGCTGCGGCGATTGATAACGAATTGGCGTCCCCTTTAATAATAGACTGCTGCGGCAAATGAACATCCAAAGTCATGGCATCAATCAACAGTCCCTGTGGTTTGATTGATAGGTTTTCAAGGGCCTCTATCATGGCTAACTTGGTCGCCTCATAGATATTGACCTCATCAATGACCTGACTATCCTTTATTCCAATACCGACTGCTAAAGCCTCTGCCATGACGGCATCATAAATGGCACGATGTTTACTCTTTGGAATTTTCTTACTGTCATTTAATCCTTGGATTTTACAACCTTTCGGCAAAATAACCGCTGCTGCGACAACCGGACCAGCTAAGGGGCCTCTGCCCACCTCATCAATACCTGCGATGAGCTCAATACCTTCGGCGTACCAGTCCTTTTCGTAGCGCAGCATATGTTCCAAACGCAAGTCCTCATCAATCTGTGCTTGAATAGCTTTGCGCCGTTGTTTAATCGCTGTCTGCACTCCTGAACGGGTATCCTTGGCAAAGTCTTCCCAGCGACTGTCCTCAAGATGTGTTATCTCTTTGAGGGCTTCCTTAATTTCCTTAATCGTTGCCATCTAAATCACTGACCTTATCTAGCGTGTAAAGACCGAGCTTGCCATCACGAACTTCTTTGACAAATAATTGGTAGAAGCGGTCATAATCGTCTCGGAAACCTAGTTTTTGTGTCATTGACATAATGATTTCAGGCGCTTCATCGTCAAGGTCAATTCCCTTAAAGCGCTCTTGCAACCGCTCTGGGTAATTTTCCTTGAAATAGTTAAGTCCAAAAATGGTCACTTCATCCATAGGCAATAATTGGTCCTTGATAGCTCCTGTTAAAGCTAATTTAAGCCCAACTAACTGGTCTTCGAATTTTGGCCACAAAATACCAGGTGTGTCTAAGATTTCCAAATCTTTATTCGATTTCAACCACTGTTGTCCCTTCGTAACCCCTGGTTTATTGCCAACAACAGCAATTTTTTTCCCTGCTAAGCGGTTCATTAGCGTTGATTTTCCAGCATTTGGAATACCGATAATCATGGTGCGTAGGGTTTCTTTTTGAATGCCCCGTTCACGCAACTTAGCAATCTTATCTGCCATCAAATCTTGAGCAGCCTTGGTCACTTTTTTGACCGTTGATTGCTCCTTAGAATTGATTAATAAGGTCTTAATCCCTTGTTTTTCATAGTAGCTCTGCCATTCTTTAATCAAAGCCATGTCAGCTAAATCAGCCTTGTTCAAAATGAGCAGACGAGGTTTGTCTCCTACAATCTTTGTCAACATGGGATTTTGACTGGATAGCGGAAGCCTTGCATCCACCAAAATCGTCACGAAATCCACGTGCTTTAAGTTTTCTTGAACCTGTCTCCGAGCTTTTGACATGTGCCCTGGAAACCATTGAATAGTAGCCATCGTTATCATCCTTTCATCTCAGGGAATTAGACCTTCCAAATTCCGTCTTCCTCAGATTATCCTGTGATAACAATCATATGAGATAACCTGAATTCTCTCTTTACCTTTATTAATCTTTACTAACAAACATCCCTTATTATACCATTTGAGGTTAACAATTGACAACACATCATATGAAAACGCACGACAAACGCATGAAACCTTCTATTTCCATTTTGCAAGTGTTGAAAGTTTTTTGCCCTAAAACAATTGTTTTAAATACTTGTCAAAGGACAGACTTAGGGCATATTTCTTACGACGCAGACTCATCTTCTTTCCAAAATCTAACTGTTTTAATACCGCTAAACAGAATTTATCCATGACATTTAAATTAAATGCGAGTTGTTTATTCAAAGTCTTATTGGCATCTTCACGAAAAACAACATCTAGTAGCCAGTGCATGCTCTCTATCTGCCAATGCCCCCTTACATAATCACACAACTCTTTAGCGCTAACCTGACAACTTAAAATAAAGTAGCGGGTTTCTTCGCTCTCTTGACCATTCTTTGTTATCTGAATACGCGCCCGTCCAATGCTTTGGATATGTCCCCAATCAGGATGCTCTTGACGTATCCACTCTGTATCAGTAATGACTTCATACTGTCTCAATTCAATCTGACCGTGCGCTTTCTCAAGCGTTTCATAGCTATCGTCAAAATTCTGAGAGAGTTCAAAATAGGGACGAATATCTTCTAGAAGGCTCTTTTGATTCTCTTTGACTGCTAGACAATAATCTGCTTTCTTCATGATAATCTTATCCGCAATAGCCTTTTGTGTGCCCATAGCGTCAATACTAATATGCACCCTTTTACTGAAATCATGTCTAATAATCGTGGAATCGCTGTAATCTCATTGCTTTTTTCATCAGTCGCTACCTGACCATACGAAATCCCTAAATCTGTCGCATAGGCTGAGACAATATGTAGGGCTTTTTGAGTTTGACTGGCATTACCACGGATAGTCTTCCCGTCAATGGCTACTAAACGTTTTGAAAGTTGTGGTAAGGTTTTAGCTGATGAGTCACATGCTTCAAGAAGAGAAGTCCATATCTGTGTGAGTTCTACAAGAACTTGTGAATCTAAGGTCGCAAAAACACGTTGTAGAGTGTCATGAGAGGGAATGCCATTTTCTAATTTGAGAACGGTGCGTAAGGATTTCTCATAGGCAATACCAAACTCCTCTATCTCATCCCAGTGTTCTGCGCCTGATAAGCGAGCAAAGAAGATGAGAAGAACGATATCTGACAATAAGTGTTTGACTTTCCATGGCTCACGATCATCTCTCACAGTAACCAAGAAATTTAAAAGGTCTTCCATAACAAAATCCTCCACTTTTATTATAGCGAAGGATTTTGAATTCATCCATGAAAGTCTTTTCTGTAAGCCATATTTTCTTCATGCGTTTGTCGTGGTCCATCTCCTAACTTCAAAAATTGATAACTACCCTTGTTTTGAATTAAAATTAGAACACCGATGAATCATTTTGATAAACGATAGTCTTGTAAACTACTCTATACTTTGTCGTATTCCATTTTAATACTTAACAAACACCAAAAATTACTTTTTTGTTTCTTTCTTAAAAGTGCGGACGCTCAAAAGGTTCGGGGAACCTTTTGAGGTGGGAAATAGAGTTGACAAAGTCAACATCAAAACCTTCTATGGAGTTTCATTGCTACTTTTTGAGCCTAGGTCTCAAAAAGCCCGTTCTTATCAAGAGTAAAAGAATACCACTATAGCGAAAGAAACGTTTTAACCTCACTTCGTTCGGTAGTCTATCAATAATATTAGAAGTTCTAAAATGCTAATTTTGATTTTGGATGAGTATAAATCTACTATAAAAAATAAAATGTCTATGACAAAAACACTCCCAATGATGAGAGTGTTTCAAAGACTATTTAAACCAAGAGGGCTTCACATTACCCACCCAAGTAAGCCTTACGGACTTCGTCTGATTCGAGGAGCTCTTTACCTGTTCCTGAAAGAACAACTTTTCCAGTTTCGAGTACGTAGCCACGATCTGCAATTGAGAGAGCCTTATTGGCATTTTGTTCAATCAGAAGAACTGTTGTTCCTTGTTTTTGAATATCTTGGATGATATCAAAAATTTCTTGGATGAAAATTGGCGCCAACCCCATTGATGGTTCGTCCAAAAGGAGTAATTTAGGTTGGCTCATAAGCGCACGTCCCATTGCCAACATCTGCTGCTCACCACCTGAAAGAGTCGCTGCATCTTGATTTTTACGCTCTTCTAACCGAGGGAATCTTGCAAAAACTTTTTTCAAGTTGGTGGCATTTTCATCCTTATTGTTTTTCAAAAAGGCACCCATTTCAAGGTTTTCCATAACTGTCAAACCTGCGAAAACATGTCTTCCTTCTGGTACTTGTGCCAAACCATCTGCGACGATTTTTCGTGCTGGAACTTTTGTGATATCATTCCCTAGATAAAGAATTTCTCCAGAACTAGGTTTGACAAGTCCTGAAATGGTGCGAAGAATAGAGGTTTTCCCAGCTCCGTTTGCTCCGATTAAGGTAACAACTTCTCCTTCATTAACCTCAAAAGAGACATTTTTGACTGCTTCAATAGCACCATAGCTAACTGAGAGGTTTTTTACTTCTAACATTGCCATTAAATCTCACCTCCAAGATACGCTTCAATAACACGTTTATTATTTTTGATTTCTTCCGGTGTTCCGTGAGCAATCAAGCGACCGTATTCTAACACATAGATGCGCTCTGTGACTTCCATAACCAAGCTCATGTCATGCTCAATCAGAATAATCGTAATTCCAAAATCTTCTTTGATTTGACGAATAAGAGCT
Organism: Streptococcus hillyeri; assembly: GCF_003686955.1. Lineage (GTDB taxonomy): Bacteria > Bacillota > Bacilli > Lactobacillales > Streptococcaceae > Streptococcus > Streptococcus hillyeri. The sequence continues at coordinate 97,402 of NZ_RCVM01000004.1, read as the reverse complement.
GTCAATTCAGCTGTTTCTTGTGGATTCATCCCAGCAGCTGGTTCATCAAGGAAGAGGATTTTAGGTTCAGTTGCAAGCGCACGCACAATTTCCAAACGACGTTGTTGACCGTAAGGAAGATTTTTAGCAAGCGTATCTGCATCCTGCTCCAAATTAAAGATTTTCAAAAGGGCTAAGGCCTTTTCTTTCAACTCTTCCTCATGTGCATAATATTTTGGTAAGCGTAGAAATGACGCCAAGATGTGTGGTCTGTGGTGGTTATTAAAACCGATCAACACATTTTCTAAAACCGTCATATTCTTAAAGAGACGAATGTTTTGGAAGGTACGAGACAAGCCGAGCGACGCAATTTTGTAAGGTGTTTTACCATTAAGAAGAGTGCCGTCAAGCGTCACCGTTCCTTCAGACGGCTCATAAACACCTGTTAAAAGGTTGAAAAGGGTTGTTTTACCAGCACCGTTTGGACCGATAAGTCCAACTAATTCTCCCTCGTGAAGTTCCATTGTCACATCACCAACAGCTGTCAAACCACCAAAGTTTTTGGTTAAATTTTTAACGTCAAGAAGTGCCATACTTATTTGCCCTCCTTAGATTTTGTAAAGAATTTTGATAGCATTAATTCCTTTGTACCAAGTAAACCACCTGGTCGGAAAACCATCACTAAAATCAAGGCTAGTGAGTAGATAATCATGCGAATATCCGCAAAAGATGCCAAGTACATATTGAGAATACCTAGGACAACCGCAGCTAAAATAGTACCTGTGATCGAACCAATACCACCTAAAACAGCAATAATCAGATATTCAATAGATTTCATCAAGGCAAAATCTTTTGGAACGATTGTTCCGATATAACCGACATAAAGTGATCCTGCAATGGCTGACATCATCGCTGCAATCATGAAGACCATCACTTTAATTTTAGTGGTGTTAACCCCCATTGACTCCGCAGCAATCTCATCTTCACGCACAGAAATCACACTGCGTCCAATTGGACTTCTTAAAAAGTTTAATACCAACACAGTCAATAATACTACGAAGATGAAAACAACCGGCCATGTCGTATAGCGAAGAATTCCTGACATCCCTGCTGCGCCATTTGTCCAAGTACCACCGTTAACAATCGCAATACGGATAATCTCGGCAACACCAAGTGTCGCAATGGCTAAATAGTCCCCCTTCAAACGAAGAGTTGGCAGACCAACGACCAAGGCAATGACCGCTGCCACAAGGGCACCAACCAACATCGAAATGTAAAATCCTGCATAAGTTGGCATGGTCTTTGTTAAAATAGCTGTCGCATAGGCACCGATTGCCATGAAACCTGCTTGACCAAGTGAAAATTGACCAGAAAACCCAAGAACCAAGTTCGTTCCGAGTGCCATAATCATGGAAATGCCAATCCCCATCAAAATCTGAACGTAGTAAAGACCGATCAAACCACTGCTAACAAGTACAGATAAAATCCCATAAATGGCTACAACAAGAGCAAGCCAAGCTAGAATAGGTTTTATATTTTTCTTCATGCTTACACCTTCTCTTTCACATTTTTACCAAGAATACCTGCTGGACGAACCAAAAGAATTAGTATCAAGATGATATAAACAACAGCATCCTTATAAGTTGAAATGTCAAAAACATATGTAAATGTTTCTAAAATACCGATAACAAGGCCTCCTAGAGCCGCACCAGGAATAATACCAATACCACCAAGTACCGCTGCTACGAAAGACTTAATCCCAGGCGCCATCCCCATAAGAGGTTCGATTGAATTATAATAAAGTCCAATCAAGACACCAGCTGCACCCGCAAGTGCTGAACCAATGGCAAAGGTAAAACTAATTGTTGTGTTCACATTAATTCCCATGAGCTGAGCTGCATCGCTATCAACAGATACGGCACGCATCGCTTTACCCATTTTGGTCTTTTTAACGATAAATTGTAGACCTACCATCAAGGCTAGTGAGGTCACTAAAATGATGATTTGATGACTATCAATCGTAAAGAGCCCCAGATCATAACGAACTTTTTCGATAACCTGCGGAAAGGCACGTTTTTGACTACCAACAAAGTATTGCATCCCATATTCCAATAGGAAAGACACACCAATCGCTGTAATCAGCGCAGCAATTTTCGTGGAATGACGTAAAGGACGATAAGCTAAGAATTCAATCAGCATCCCGATGCAGGCTGTCATCATCATTGTCACAACCAGAGCGACAAAGAAATTGAGGTGAAAAACATTAATGAGGTAATAGCCGATAAAGGCACCCAGCATATAAATGTCACCGTGAGCAAAGTTAATCAACTTTAAAATCCCATAAACCATGGTGTAACCCAAGGCTAGAAGCGCATAGACACTTCCTAGAATTAAACCATTGACCAATTGTTGGATCATATGTTTACCAATCTTTCTATAAAAATAACAATATCTGGGAAGGCAAACTGCTCCCCAGATTTATATTAAGTACATTACTGTCATTCGCTAGGAGACCAAGACTTGGCACTCCTTGAATGATAGTCTCTTATTTTGCTTCGACAACTGTTGAAGATGTTTCTTTACCGTCAGTTAAACCAATCATAACTGCTGATTTCACTGGGTTATGTTTTTCGTCAATCGTCATCTTACCAGTAACACCTTCGAAGTCTTTAACTTTTGCAAGATTTGCAGCGATATCCTTAGATGTTTTAGCATCTTCAGCTGCTTCTACGGCTAAGTAAACTGCATCATAAGCAAGGGCTGCAAACATTGATGGTGCTTCACCATATTTTGCTTCGTATGCTTTGGCAAAAGCTGCCGCTTTATCAGAAGATTTAGCAGAGAAACCTGAGATGTAGAACACGTTGTCAACGTTGTCAGCACCAGCCAATTCAATCATACGGCTATCAGCAAAACCATCTGAACTTACGATTGTCTTATCAATGCCCATTTCACGCGCTTGCTTGATGATTGAACCAGCTTCTTCGTAGTATCCAGGCATAACGATAACTTCATAATCTGCTGCTTTAATCTTTGAAAGGGCTGCTTGGAAGTCAGTGTCTTTAGCTGCAAACATTTCTTCGATAACAATGTTGCCTTTGTAATTTTCTTTAAAGACATCTGCGATACCTTTAGAATAGTCCGAAGAATTGTCATAGTAAAGAACAACTTTCTTAGCTTTTAACGTGTTTGTCACATAATTAGACAAAACAGCACCTTGATAGCTATCAATAAAGGTTGTACGGAAAACAAACTCATTGACTTTGCCACCTGCACCTTCAGTTAATGAATCTTGAGTACCTGATGGTGTAATCAATGGAACACCTGCAGAAGTTGCGTTTGGAACTGCCGCTGCAGTCGCACCTGATGTTGCAGGACCAATCATCACATTAACTTTTTCTTCAGTTGCTAATTTTGTCGCTACTGTAGCTGCTTCAGCATTATCAGATTTGTTATCTTGTGAGACAACTTCTAATTTCTTACCAGCTGCTTTTAATTCCTCAACAGCAAGGTCAGCCGCATTTTTTTCTGCTGAGCCGTAAGCTGCGGTATTACCTGACAATTCGAAGTTAAATCCAATTTTCAAAGTGTCACCAACCTCAGTACCTGCCCCAGCAGAACCAGATGCAGATGGCGCAGCACCACAGGCTGCAAGAACGGCTGCACTAGCAAAGGCAAGCATACCGACTGTAAATTTTTTCTTCATGAGTAGACCCCTTAATCTTTTCTTAAATTTAATACTTTACAAGTATACTGAATTATCTGAAAATTTGCAACGTTTTAAAGCCAATTTTTTTCACTTTTTAATCTTTTTCTGTTCTGAAAAGGTTTCCAACAAAATTATGGTCAATTTCGTGTAAATGAGATGGCAAGACACGCTTCACAAATTTTTGTTTTTCAATTACTGGAGTAAGCTCATTAACGTCTTCTGCATTGATATAAAGTAAGACATAACGCATTTTTTTAGAATGGTAAAATGTTTCACCAAACTTATTTAATTTACGAGCGTCACGATTGTAATAAAGATACACCGCTAAACTCACGCGTTCCTGTTTTTCAAACATGATTATTCCTTTCAATTTTATCAGATGAGACACTGGCATGGCTGACTCTAGCATCAAAACAACAATTTTACAACTACCGTTTCTTAAGACATGCCAAAATTATTTTTAGTCTCTAATGTGCATTAACAATTATAGCCTATTTATTTTACCATAATTTCATGTTCTTAAACAGCAAAAAAAGTAAGACAACTGAGTGTGGCGTTGACTTTGTCAGCACTATTTCTTACCTAAAAAGATTCCCCAGTTCTTTTGCCCCCCTACTCTAGACGTCGGATAAGCACCAATAAAAATTTTACTAGATAAAATCTAAGTCATATATCCATAGCCAATTACCTGCGTAATAAAATAAGAAAACCTACACGTTCATTTACTTAAAATGATTATGTAGACCTTTTTCATCACAGATACAAAACACCCGCCAAGCCCATTGTTAGGGGAATGGTCACGATTGAGAGCGTTGTTGTCAGAAGTACTAGGCGTGAGCCATACTCGTAATCACCACCGTAGACTTGACTTAGAAGGGCTGTATTCATAGCTGCTGGGGCTGTTGAAGCAATACTGAGCGCCAACCTCACGTCCTGCTCTGCTATTGGCAAAAGCCAAATCAGTAAGATACTAAGTGCTGACGTCCCGAGCAAACGCCAAAAGGCAGTTTGATAAGCTGGTGGGTAAAGGAAAATTTTTCGAGGGCTTGCCTTATAAAAATAAGACCCTAAAACTAAGGTTGAAAGAGGGGTGTTGAGTGTCGCAAATGAATCGACTGCATTGGTGACAACCTGAGGTAAAGCCATGGGTAACATAAAAAAGAAAATCCCAATCACAGTTCCAATCGTCGCAGGGTTAATGAAAAGCGAACGAAGATTGATGACCGATTTATCCCCAGAAATCAAATAAATGCCATACGTCCACTGGGTCAACTGGTTTGCAATGACAAAAGCTGAGATGTAAAAAACAGCCTCCTTACCGCCTACCGCTAGAGCCAACGGTGTTCCCATAAAGCCAACATTGGCAAAATTGATCGCGTACTTATCCATATTTCGCTCAGCTGGATAAAGAAAGTGCACAAGGACAAGCCGTGTTCCCAAAATCAAAAAGGCTGCCAAAACACTAAGTCCAAGATTGCTCAGCTTTTCCCAAGAAAATTCTGCTGCGATAAAAGAGGAGACAAATAAGCTAGGTGCCACAAACTTGGTTAACAGTTTTGACAGTTGAAGTGTCACCTCTTTGGTAAAAATCCCTTGTTGCGCAAACAGCAACCCCATTCCCGTCAAAAGAAATAGAACTAATAATTTTTCAAAAACCAAAAACGAAATTGCCACTACGCCACTCCCTCAAACGTCATGGAAACGGTCACGTTTTCTCTTAAAAGTTGCTTAACACGGCAGTGACGATTAGCATAGTCTCTCAAAGCTTCTTGGTCTGTTTCGGATAAAAGCTGGGCTGGGAGCTGAATGTTCAACTCAAATTTGCCATCGTCATAAGAAGCTAGTGTTTCCATCTTAAAACGCTCTAAACCATGCATCCTCTTATAGTAACCTTGCACGCACATGGTCACACAGGAGGATAAGGCAATAACCAACAAACTCATCGGCGTTTCCCCCTCGTCAATCACCCCAAAGGTTTCAACTGGCTCACCATAACCAGATGATAAGGCATGGTAAAGACGGTCTCCTGTAATTTTTGTTTGATACATGGCAACTCTCCTCTACAGATTTTTTCTTGACTTGATTTGGCATTGTTATTATACTTAGGGTACTAGTTGTTTTTCATTATCCTATTGGAATTTTTCCATATATGCGATTTTATCGCACCAATCGTTCGAATAAATATACTCATAGGAGTTTCCTACGACAGATATTACTCACGGACTTCACAATGAATAAAGGTTAACTAGCTACCACTATTATTATATACTATATAATAGCATAAAGGAGAAAATATGGATAAAAAGAAACGTCGCTTGGGATACACAAGTATCGGACTTATCACTGGTATAGCACTATTAGGACGCGGTCTTATTCGCTATAACCATTACCAGCAAAAACAAGAGGCTCAACAAGAACTCGTCTCTCAATCCAAGGTCGTCAGCGAAGCCATGAGTGAAGAAAATAGCCAACGAGAGGAAGAAAAACAAGAACTATTTGGCAAGATGTTCAAGCTAGCCAATGCCGAAAAATTTGAGAAAAAATATGAAACTTTTAAGACTGCCGAAGATGATAGCTATGGTCTCGGTCGCTTAAACGGTCAATATTATCTCGTTGATCTTTCATCTGAAAAAGAAAGTTTACTGGAAAACACTGATATTGCCTACGTTTTACCCATTACTGAAACGAGTGACAACAGCCAGTTAACTGCCATCTTTGCACACCAAAATGGCGAATGGCATCTTCTTGATAAACAAGGAAACTCTCTTCTTTCATTTGGTGATGCACCAATTACCGAAACATCATCCTTCACAGTCACTAACAACGTTATCGATTTAGCACAATAATAAGAACTAAAGTCAATTAGTTTTTATTTAGTATTTTTGTTAGCACTTCTCCTAATGTGGTGTGGGGCGCTCAAAAGGTCTGGAAAACCTTTTGAGGTGGGAAATAGAGTTGACAACGTCAACACCAAAACCTGCTACGGAGTTTCATTGCTAGATTTGAGCCTGTTTTTCGCAGTAGATGATTAGGCTGTACTTGTCGACGCCTCGACAGCGTCCAACCTAATCATCCACTATAGCGAAAGAAACATTTTAGCCTCACTTCGTTCGGTAGTCCATCAAAAGTATTAGAGATTCTAAACTGCTAATTTTGATTTTGGATGAGTATAAACTGAGAGAGTGGGACAGAAGTCATGATTTCGAAGAAATTGACTTCGTCGTCCCACCTCCGCACAGTTGATTAGGATGGCCGCTAACGATTGCGTGGTAGTAAAATAGTCCAGTGGACTATTTTAGGTGGACACTTGAAAATGAAGAAGTGTCCAGTTGCAGACCTCCAATCAACCACTGCGTCAATCTGTTATTACCATTAAAAATAGAAGGTTGAGATATTTATGTCCCAACCTCTTTTGAATACAAAAAAACGACCTTACGGTCGTTTGGGGGCATTCTCCTAAAAGAATGTGATTAGAAGGTTCACATCATCTAATCAAAATCCGCTCCTGCGTTTATGATTTCCCCTGCGCAAAATTGCTTTAAAAGCAAATTCGGCTCATCGCATGTCATTATTATAACAGACCAAAAAGTATTTTACAAGAGAGGTGCCACCATTCGAGCCAAACTTCCTGTCATTTTTGTCATAAGCGAACGATTTTCAACTTCTGTTAAAGTAACCAGTTGGCTTTGATTAAACGTATTTGTAAAGTCGTCAATTATCTCTTCTAAAACAGAAGATTGATAGATATAAACACCACATTCGAAATGGTGATAGAGACTACGGTAATCTAAGTTAATCGTCCCCACAACAGCTTTGCTATTGTCCGAAAGAAAAACCTTTGCGTGAATAAACCCTGGCGTATACTCATAAATCTTAACCCCTGACAGCATCAATCGCTGATAGTAGGTCTTGGCAAGGGCGTAAGGAATAGGCTTATCTGGAATACCCGGCATAATGATACGGACATCTACTCCACGCTCTGCCGCAAAGCAAATAGCGTGTTCAAGCGCACTATCTAAAATCAGATACGGTGTCATAATATAGACGTAATCACGCGCATGATTAAGAATATCAATGTAAACATTTTCAGCGACTTTATCCTGATCCATAGGCGAATCCCCAAAAGGAATGATAAACCCGTCACTAGCATAAGACTCTGTAGGTTCAATAAGATAGGAGGTGTAATCCACTTCTCGCTCCAAAGTTGACCACATTTGTATAAAGAGGACAGTAAAGGTTTGAACAGCCTCACCTTGAAGCATAATTGCTGTGTCTTTCCAATGACCAAAACGATTAATATGATTGATGTACTCATCTGCTAAATTGACGCCACCTGTAAAGGCCACTTCATTATCAATCACTAAAATTTTACGATGATCACGGTAATTATAGTAGGTTGATAAAAAAGGGGAAAGCGGAGCAAAGGACTTAGCCTTTATCCCAAGTTTCCGTAATCTCTCAGCATAATCAAAGGATAAGGTCGAGAATTCGTTCATCCCATCATAGAGGACGCGAACTTCCACACCCTCTTGGACTTTCTGCCTCAAAATAGCCAGAATCTCCCCCCACATCTTGCCTTCCGCGATAATGAAATATTCTAAAAAGATGAATTTTTTCGCCTTAAGAAGCTGCTGCTTCATCTCCTCAAACTTCTCTTCACCCGTTGCAAAATAAGTCATCTGAGTATTTTTGTAAACAGGATAGTATCCATCACTTCTTCTAAAATATTTTACCAGATTATAGGTTGTCGAGTGCGTTTCGCGCAACTCCATTTCAACTTCAGATTTTTGCTTTAAATACCTAAGCCCTTCCTTCTCCAAGGCATTTATGCGCCGCTTTAGACCACGATAGCCGATATCTGCTTTACTGTAAAAAAGCAGAGCGGAACCAAAAATTGGAAAAGGCATGATTAGAAGCAACCAAGTCATCTTGGCCGTCGCTTCCATCTGGCTATTAAAAAGATAGAGCACTGCACCAAAGACTAATACAAAAGAAATCAATTGAAATAATGTCTCATAATCTTCCAACCATTGAAACGTGGTCAGGAGCAATAAAAATTGCAAGATAATGAAAAATCCCATAATCCAAACACGACTAAAAACGAGACGCCAAAACCCTTTTTGACCTTTTCTTAAAAGCCGAATACGGCGTTTTTCTTCCTTCATCATAATCTCCAAGCTTTTTTCTCATTATACCACAAAAATAAGGCATCAGTAAGTTGACACCTCAAGTTCTATCAATCATTCACTGAAACTACCGGACAGTTTATGACCTAAAAAATTATTCCCCATAATTTGGGCAAAAAGATAATCAATCCAGTTAAAACAGCGTAGGCAGAAATGACTAAAACCGCTCCTGCTGCCATATCCTTAGCATTCTTAGCCAGCATTGAAAAATGGTAATTACTTGCTAAATCAACAACGTTTTCAATCGCCGAATTGACAATTTCAAATGTAATCACTAAAAAGATTGCTAGTAATAAAAATAGCCATTCGATCGCTGAAATTTGAAAAAGAAAGCCAGCTATGGTTACCAAAATGGCTGAAACAGCATGCTTTCGAAGATTTCGTTCCTCTTTAAAAGCCGTTATGATGCCCGTCAGTGCAAATTCAAGACTGGCAACCAAAGTCATGTTTTTCCACTTTTTTTGTGGATTAGTGTCTCGTAAGTCCATAGGCCGTCAGAATCTCCTCTTGTAAGCCAAACATTTCCGCCTCTTCCTCAGGCGTGTAGTGATCATAGCCATTGATGTGCAAGAAGCCGTGTACTGCTAAAAAGCCCATCTCACGCTCGTATGAGTGACCGTACTCCTCAGCTTGTTCTCTTGCCTTGTCAATCGAAATAAAAAGCTCTCCGATGTAAGCATCAAATTCATCCATCATCTCAGCCAGTTCAGGATTATCTGCCAAATCTTCTTCATCAAACATAATAGGAACTTCTGGCTTATATTCCAAACTAATCACATCTGTTGGACGATCTGTATCACGAAATTCTAAATTAAGCTCATGACTACGTTCGTTCGTGACAAAGGTAACTGCCATTTCCTTATTTTGCTTCCCCAATTTTTCAGCAGCAAAATCCAATAGTTCCAAGGTTTGTTTTTTGATATCCTCTGAGACTTGACCTGTCTCATCCACAAATTCTACGTACATGTATTCACCTAGCACACATTACTGTGCTAGCCTCTCTTATCCTGTAATATTTCTTACATTATAACATATTTAAAGATGAAAAAAAAGCAGACGCTTCTCACTAAAAAAGAAGACCAAATCAGTCTTCTTTCAATTTCAACTCATAATCGCTTTGTCAATAAGGCATGGTTAAATGACATGCCCAAATCATCACTATAGAATCTTAGGAGTTCTAAGTAGTGATAAGAAGCTGCAATTACGCCAATCACTGATACCTTATGAAGTAAATCGTTTTCCATAAAACGATATAGTTTTTGCCCGATACCTTGGCTACGATAGGCTGGTTTGACATAAAGTTCGTCAAGTTCAAAAGCACTCTCACCGACAGCATTGTAGGACGTCTTTTCGGTGAGGATTTTAATATCTCCAAGGGCATAGGCAATAATGGTATCATCTTCACGCGCTACATAGAGCTCTCGATTTAAAAATTCTTCTGCCTTATTTGGAGTGTATGAAGGAATGGTCTTTTCTTCTGCCCATTGTTCTGATAAAGACGTGAGTTGAGTCAGTTCAGGCAGATTTTCATCACTCAAAACCAGTTTTTCATAACAAATCATGGATTTTTCCTTAAATAATCAATAGCATCCTTAACATTTTTGACGGGCACAATCTTCATATCTGTCCCCAATTCCTTAGCGACAGCCTTGGCTTCTTCATAGTTATTCCCTTTTGGATAATATTTTTCCATTCCTTTTTCAATTGGATTATCTGGGACAAAGAAGATCTCCGAACCAGCTTTATCAGCAGCTACGACTTTCAGTCCAGCGCCACCAATATCGCCTACTGCTCCGCCTTTTTCAATCGTACCTGTACCAGCGATAAGACGCCCTTTTCGCAAATCTTCCTCAATAAGCTGGTCATAGATACTAAGCGTGAACATCATACCAGCACTTGGACCCCCGACACCATCTGTGAAAAACTCAATGGAGTGATCGGTCACAATTTCCGTGTGATCGACAAGGCTAATTCCGATACCATTTCGCCCATTATCAAGCTTGATAATTTTTCCAGAAGCAGAAAGCTGATTGCCATCTGAAATATACTGAACCGTCACATCATCCCCAAGTTTGAGAGCACCAACGTAATCAATCAATTCTTTAGAGCTTGAAAACTTTTCGCCATTGACACCTGTTACTGTGTCGGCAAGGTGAAGAATCTCTTTAAAAGTTGATTTGTCATCCAAGCTGAGCACATAAACGCCCAGATAGTCTAATTCAACTTCTTCGCCAGCCAAGGTAAGCGCCTCACTAATGGCTGCATTTTGTGATGTCTTCATGTAAAATTGACTAATTCGCCAATAATCGTCATCTGAAACACCACCTGTCGTCTCCTCAGCTGATGAAATTTCCATGTGTGGGGTTAACCAAGCTGCTAAAATCTTAATAGGCGTTGCTTTGGACACGTTGACAGCCACAAAACTATAAGCTCCATCTTCTTCGTCTGCCGTTCCATCAACACTAAGCACCGAGCGAATGTCAAAAGCTCCGCCTGGCATTTCAATATAGTAGGGAAGTGGAAGGAAAAATATCCCTAATACAGTCATCAAGCCTACAAGACCGACTAACCACCATTTAAACTTTTTAATTATTGTCATTCATTTTCTCCACTTGTTTTACAACACTTTCTGGTACAAAATCCGTGATAGGCGACTTGAAATAAATCAATTCTCTCACACGACTGGATGAGATTGGCTGATAACGATGGCTAGCCATCAAATAAACGGTTTCTAACTCTTCTGCGAGATAGCGATTAAAGAATTCCAAATTGGCTTCATAATCGAGGTCAACCGCATTCCGAAGCCCTCTGACTAAATGCGTCACTTGGTACTTTCTTGCCACTTCTACCGCTAATTGCCCTGCAGAGGTCATCACTTCTACCCCTTCCAAATGCGCAACCGCCTCACGAATCATCTGGGCACGGGTTTCAACATCAAACAGCCCTGCTTTTTCCTTATTGTAAAACACACCGATATAAAGCTTATCAAATAATCGACTGGCGCGTTCAATAATATCCAGATGCCCTACTGTAATCGGATCAAAAGACCCTGTAAATAAACCAATTTTAGTCATTTATTTTCTCCATCAAAATAAAGGTATAGAAAGAAGGCAAAAGTTGGTAAAAATACTAGAATATTTGACCATTTTGAGTAACTTGGTAAAATTCCCAAGACCGCAGGAACTAGGCAGACTACGGCAAGGTAAAGGTAAAAACCATCCCTCTTTCTTTTTGACTGTCTTTCCTTTCCTCTATCTCTCATTAGAAGGGTGATGAGAACAACATTCATTCCTATGGAACCAATCAGCAAAATCAAAACCACTAAAATACCAAATCCCGACATACCTACCTCACATAAACCGTTACTTTACTGATACCGTAAATCTTTTCCTTCCAAATACCAACTGATCCAATCTCTTCTGGTAGCTGAACAGCCTTGTCTGTCTCACAGACAATCATGACGTCCTCGCCTAGCAACCCTAGCCTATCCATCGCTTCAATATTGGCAACAATTTGCTCTTTGGCATAAGGTGGGTCGAGAAAAATCACGTCAAAAGTCCCTGTCAATTGGCTAAGCGCACGCTCTGCCTCCATCTTCAAAAGGGTAAATTTCTCAGGCACCTTAGTCATCTTGATGTTTTCTTGGACAATGGCTTGCGCTCCGCTATGTTTTTCCACCAAAACAGCCGTATCCATCCCACGCGAGACAGCCTCAATAGCCAAGCCACCCGACCCTGCAAATAAATCAAGGACACGACCACCATCAAAGTAGGGGCCTATCATATTAAACATGGCGCCACGCACCTTGTCTGAGGTCGGACGCGTATTTTTTCCATCCAGCGTCTTCAAAGGACGCCCACCAAATTCACCAGATACAATTCTCATGGTTTTTATTATACCATAAAAATCAACCTACCCAAGAGGATAAGCTGACGGTCTTATATTAACCTTAAATAATATTACTCAACTGCGATATGATATTATTAATCAGATGTAAACCAATACCATATTCTAAACGCTTTGTCTTATCATAAACGATGGCAAGAACCAGTCCCATCGAACCATAAATAAACCATGAAGCTAAATTGGTTGGACTATGCAATAAAGCAAATGAAAACGTGGAGAAAACAAAATACCAGATGGATGATAAATCTTTCAAAGCATGTCTCATGAATCCTCTGAAAACAACTTCTTCAACAATTGGAGCTTTAAAAGCAGTTATGGTGAAGGTCAAATAGAGGGGCAATCTCATATTTCGCTCTTGAAGAGCTATCTCATTAGCCGTTGTGACCTCTCCAGATAAGCTGAGCAGATAATATCCTACCTCACCGATAATATGGAATAAGGCGAAACCACCTACAATATAAATCAAAACATTTTTCCAAGTCAGTCCCTTAAAGGATAAGGTAAACCACTTTCTCTTATGAGCTACTATAAGACTCATACCGATAAAGAGAATAATTGAGAAAAAATAAATCAATCCGTTTTCTAGCGAAATAGGGCTGTTACCTTTAATCGCTGCTATTGCCCCCAAATAAACTTCCGGAATCGAGAATACAATCATGAGTCCAATTGCCTGTAACATGACAAGAACTGCTCGTAAAAACTTCTTCAACACGTCATTATCTCCTTATTTATAATGTTCCTTCGCCATTTTAAAATTCATGATCATTATGTAGATATGAATACCAGCCGTGATAAAGATTCCTGTCAATTCCACCTTTTGGAAGATAACAGACATGAAAAAGAGAAGAACATAAATGGCTGGTAAAATGAGGCCACTAAGGGTCATCACAATCTCAAAAGACATTTTGTAATTAGCTTGAAGCTCTGCTTCATCCAGTTGAAGAACGTTATTTTTCAACTCTTTCAACGTTGGTGCCAAAGTGGTTCTGCGACCACGAACACGGTTAGAAAGGGAAAGCAAGTACATCTGTAAACCAGCTGAGATCATCAAACCGGCAAAAGCATAAACGGGAAACTGAATCTCAGCTGAATCATTTGAAAATAGCAATCTGTACCCTAGCAACACACTGACAAAGGATAAAACTAATGCAATACCTAAAAATACTTGAGCGTAACTGGTCTGACGACCGAGTAAACTATACAGTTTTTCCTGCTCCTCGTCATCTTCACTCGTTTCATAACTGACAATACCTTTACGAATACGGAAAATATAGATAATAGTCACTAAAAATAGTAACACGATAAGACCGTAATTCACATACTGAAGTATTTCAACAATCGTTGCCACTGGAAATTTTAAGCCGTCTTCAAAACCAAAATATCCAATCGCAAAACCAAGTGGACCACCAATTAGGGCACCTATTAAGAGGCCTTGAACAAGCTGCTTCAGTAGCCTTACACCGTTGCTATCTTTTTCTTTAATCTTTAACATTTTTTCTCTCCTTTGCTTTCTTCTCAATGTCGTCAAGGTCCATTGTCAATAGAATAAATGGTATAAGGAATTCCATAATACTCAGATCACTTTTTGGCAATACAGACAGGTCACTCAAAATCACGAACCCAAATATCAGGATAATAATGCCTAATACCATCAACTGCCATTTACGAGAACTCACTAAGCAATCTCTCACCAAAAGATACGTTCCTAATAGTACATAAACTACCCATGTCACAGGAAGATTGCTAGAGCCATGAACTAAATCTAAAGCGAGTAGAAACATTCCCGCTACAATACAGACAATTCCTACTCCTTTATAAAAGCTACTAAGTTGTTTCATAGCTGCTTCTCCTTAATCTTCTTCAACTAAACTAAACACATTTTCAACAGGTTCTTTAAAGACCTGAGCAATCTTCATGGCAATCACGACTGAGGGGGTGTATTCATTACGTTCAATCAGACTGATGGTTTGGCGAGAAACGTCTGCCAATTTTGCCATTTCAGTCTGATTGACACCGTCACGAGCTCTTAACTCCTTGAGACGATTTTTTAAGACTTGCATACTCCTCACTCCTCTACGTCAATGGATTTGATATCATCTAGACGAACAATTTTTGTGAAGACTTTACCTTTTTTATCTGTACGTTGCAATTTTACCCAATCCTCATCAACTTCAAGAATCGTCCAAGCGTAAACCGTTTGTAACTCACTATCAAAGTAAATTTTCCCAGATTTATTAACCATATTTTTAATTAATTGTGACATCTGATTTTCTCCCTTGTTTCTTTTTTCTAATCTATTGAGTTTACGTTGTAATTTTTTGTGTTTATCTGCATAAAATAGCCAGAAAATAAAAGCGACTACACCAAAATATTCCATACCTATCTCCTTGTTTGTAGCCACTTCACCACGTTATAGCTTCCGCCCATAACGGCTGGTAACAGGCAAAGCACAATCTCAAGTTGTGGTTGTTCACCTGTCCGCCACCACTGTAGCATAACAATTACAAGCGTAATAGCTGCCACACAAGCAACCACATTGAACACATGTGTCCCGGCAACCACAATTTCCTTACCTTTTTTAGTCGTAACAGTTCCTTTTACAAATGCTTCTTTAGTCATGATAGTTTCTCCTTACGTTCTCTATCTTTTCTCGATATATTTTTTTTCAAAATGTGTAGCAATCTTGTAGCTTATAATGCCTAGTAGCATAAGATAAATATTCTTATCCAACGATAGCTCCCCAGATACTATCCACGACCATAAGTCTTTTAACAGCAATATCGTAACACCAACAACACAAAATCCGATAAAGAAACCTTTAACAAATTCAACTAATTTCATCTTAATTCTCCTCTTCTTTCCAAAATAAACTAATCATAAATAAGATGGTTAAAATACCATTGATGCTCAAATAATAGGCGATGTTAGGCATGCTTCCTAATGAACTTAAGCCAATCATCGCTCCAGCCAGTAATCCCTGTAAAGCTGCAAAGGATATGATGTTAATCGCTAATTCTTGTTTCATTCAAGTCTCCCTTACCTTAATCTTATGACTGCTTTTTACTTTTCTTTAACTTTTTATCAACCATAACTAAGACAACTGCTGTCACTAATGGTGGGAAGAGATAGCTTATCGCTCCCAACTCTCCCGTAAATCCAAGACTGTGAAGCACTAGCATCACTAGCATGTTGATTAAAAATAGGGATATAAACAACAATAAGTATTTAAATAAAATCTGTTTTGTCATCCTAGTCCTCTTTCATCGCTTGCTCAGTCATTTGTGTCTTCTTGTCCTTTTTATCTTCTTCAAGAAGGATAATCACTAGCATCACGTTCATAAACCAAGTCATTTCAATATAATCCCAAATGATACCTAAATCCCATTCACCTAAAAGGAAGTAATGAGAAACAAAACTAAATAGAGCAAAAAATAATTGTGCACCTAAGCAAATATAAAGAATATGGCTAGCCGTTAGAGTGATTGCTTTAGTTTCTTGTTGCGTTTTCATAAGAACCTCCTTTTTTGTATCCGTTTTCTTTATGTATTAAGTGTAACACATCATTTTAGTTTTGACAAGTATCTTAGTCAAAAAAACAAAGATTTTTGTCAAAAATATCATGAACATAGTCAAAACGAACAAAATCTTAGTCAAGATGGTATCTACTTGGTATTTTATATCATATAATTATCAAAAAAAGAGACTGACCTCAGTCAATCTCAATTCATTACTATTTCAAATGTTGGCTCAAGTTTTCAATATCGCTTGGGCGTGTTCGGCAACAACCTCCCACAACCTTAGCACCCAACTGATGCCAGTTGATGGTGTTTTCTAACAAGCTATGACTATGGTCAGCGTTTGAGGTCCAAGTTTGGCTTGCTCCATCGTAAACTTCGCCAGAATTTGGATAGGTCACAAATGGCTTGTCTGTCAAGGTTCTTAATTGACTTAGAAAGTCTTGATAAACAGCTGGCGCTGTACAGTTAAGCCCTACTGCTAAGACTTGTTTGCTTGCGTTAATCAGCTCTGCTATTTCCTTAATAGAAGTACCATCAGAAATCGACTGACCATCTTGCGAGGTAAAACTCATGTAAGCTTCTACAGTTGGAAATTCTTCTGCTAATAGCTCAATCAGAGCCCTTGCCTCAAGAGCATTTGGAATGGTCTCTAAAGCTAATAACTCACTACCTTGCTCCAGAAGAATTTCAATACGACGACGGTGAAAAGCCTTTAATTCTTCAAGAGTAATTTGACCATAATCACCAGTATATTCTGAGCCATCAGCTAAATAGGCTGCATAGGGTCCCACATCTCCTGAAATGAGAGGATAGGCACGATTAGCTTTTTCCTCATCTGTTAATGCTGCCCAAACATTATCTCTAGCTTCTTTGGCTAAATCAACCGTCAAGCGAATTAATTGCTCTGCTTCTTCTTGAGACAATCCAGCCTCAAACAAACCGGGAAAAGTCGCTTGATAGGTTGACGTTGTTACCAAATCAGCACCTGCTTTAAGGTAGTCCTCATGAATTTCCCTAATCAAATCTGGATTTTCCAAGAGGTACTTAGCAGACCAGAGTTTTCCAGACACATCGTGACCTCGAAATTCTAACTCCGTTCCCAAAGCGCCGTGTAAAATCACATATTCTTGCGTCTCTAACAGTTCTTTAAAACGTCCCATAACAATCCTTTCTAGCACTTACCATTTTTTAAAGCGAATGTAGTGGTAAATGTAGCAAACCACCATAAATGGTACACCAAAGTAAAGACCTGCGCGTTGCGATGGATCCCAGCCAATTCCAATAATGGAAATCACGAGTAAAATGACTGTAATCCAAGGAAGCACTGGAGAAAATGGCGTCTTATATTCCAATTCATCTTCACTGTGCGTTTTTAAAAATGCCTTACGAAAACCGATTTGTGCCAACGGAATGGCCAACCAAGCAATGACAACCGCAAAACCAGCGATGGATACAAGGGCAAGGAAAATCGTATCTGCTGCGTAGATTGAAGCAACAAGGGCAATAATCACACCCACCATTGACAACAGCATCCCGCGCATCGGTACACCGTGCTTGTTAATCTTAACCAAATTTTTGCTAATCATGCCTTCATTTGCTAAAGACCAGAGCATACGGCTTGAGGCATAAAGACCCGATGTTGAGGCTGACAAAATTGCCGTCAAGATAATGAAGTTCATAATATCAGCGGCATAAGGAATACCGATTTTATCAAGCACAAGAACAAATGGTGCTTCTGTCACTCCTGCTTCTGACATTGGTAAAAGCGCTGCTAGGACAAAAATAGTTAGTACAAAGAAAGCAACCAATAAACCAATCGTTGATTTGATAGCCTCTGGCACAGCCTTTTTAGGATTATCCGTCTCACCAGCTGCGATACCAATCATCTCAACACCAGAAAAAGCATAGTTAACAGAGAGCATTACTGAAATAACACCGATAGCCCCACTAGGAAGAAGCCCATTGGCTGTAATGTTGTTAAATAGCGGAGCACCGCTTGTTCCCTCAAAAGGCAAAATGCCAAAAATAGCGAGAGTTCCAAGAATAATAAAGGCCATGATGGCATAAACTTTGATAGACGATAGGTAGTCTTCCGCAGTCGCAAACCAACCGACCGATAGCGTGTTTAGCCCAAATACTATTGCTGCAAAGATAGTTGCAAAAATCCAAATAGGAACATCAGGAAACCAACGCTGCATGAGCTGAGCTGCACCGACAAATTGAGAAGCTAGGGCAACCACCCAGCACAACCAATACATCCAAGCCACCATAAAGCCGGTTCCAGGACTGATAAACTTGGTCGCATAGGTATGAAATGAACCTGTGACTGGCATAGCGACTGACAGCTCTCCCAATGAAAACATCACCAAGTAAACCATGACAGCCCCAAAAAGATAGGCAGCAATCGCTCCAAAAGGCCCCGCTTGAGCAATCGTATAACCCGAACTCAAGAACAATCCCGTCCCAATAACACCACCGATAGACAACATCCGAAGATGACGGCTAGTCATCTGTCGATTAAATTGTCCCTCGTTTTCAAAATTATGATTTTCCATAACTCCTCCTAAAATATGTATTAGAGCTATACTAACATAAATTCAGGCAAAAATACATGTGTCTTTTTTCATAGATGGTTATAGTTTGAAACTATACCTGAAACTTTCAGAAAACATCATCTCACTCCATAGCCTGGAAAAAAGAAAAGAAAAGAAAAGAAAAGAAAAGAAAAGAAAAGACTGACATAGGTCAATCTTTAGTCAATTTTATAAAAGAATCCTCTCGGATCAGAAACATGGTATTGGTGCCCTGCAACCATACGATCCCTACTCGTATCTGAACTATCTACTCCACCATAGTTATCATCAGGGGCTATCACACCTCCTGGAATAAAAGAAATAGCAAAACCTAAACCAGATTGTTCCTTCACCTGAATAACTAACATGCCTTCTCTAGAATTTTCAATATCAACTTGCGTACGAAGAGCACCAACAACACCTTGCTGATCAAAAAACATTGTCATGCCATATTCATTTTGCCAAGTACCCGCAACACTTGAAAAATCTCCTGCTAGGACTTGTTCTACATTCATTGTATTTTGAACTGGCACCGAGGTCGTTTCAGCAGTCGTGACTTCAGTAGTTACCGTGGTTTCAGTTTGACTAGTCATAGTTGTTGTCGTGGAGCTGGTTTGGCTTGTCGTTGTACGTGTTACCTTTGTTTCAGTCTGTTTCTTAGTTTCTGACTCTTTTTTACCAGCACATGCGACAAGTAACACTGGTAGACTACACAAGACGATTCCTTTATAAACCTTTTTCATTTCAAACACCTCTATTTTCTCGTAAAGGTAAGGGTATCAGCATCAAAAGCCATCCCTAAACCATACGTCTGCTCTGCTATTTTTTCCACATAACCCAAAAGCTCCAAAGCATCCACAAAAATATCCCTACGCTTCTGCTTCACCTCGTTCTTTCTAGCAAACTTGAGTAAAAACGTCGTCATATACTTGAGGGCATACTCTGGATTCACATCACCTAAAATCTCATACAGTTTCTCTTGTTTTTCTGAAAAAGGCTGCGCAGTTCTCAGTTTATGAAAGTAATTGGCAAGAGTCAGTTCTTCACGCGTGAGACTGGATGCCTCGACAATCAGAGCATCATTGGTTTGATTGGCAAGAACTGTCTCAAATGACAATGCCAATAGCTCCCCGTAAACGGGTGACTCTGTATCAACCATGATATGACTGTCTAAAGTCACTTCCTCAACCGTCTCAAGCAAGGGCAAATTCAGCCTGTAACGCTTATTTTCACGCAAAATATAACCCGCTTGAATATAATCCTCAAGTTGCTTATCTAAGTTTTTAACCTCAGGAAAATCTCGTTTGATGTGACGTAAAATGACCTCATCATGACTATTAAGATAATTGATCAAGTCTTTAAAAAAAGGCTGTCCCGTGAGTTTTGTTGGATTAAAAATTGTTATCATAGGCTTATTATAACAAAAGAGGTCAAGACTAAAAAGTCTCAACCTCATCTCTAAGCATTATTTATTGAACTCAAAAATTTAAAAGATTTTAAAGCACCTGATAACTATCACACTTATTTTACTTGTTTCATTGTATTTGAGACAACTTCTTTATTGAGGGCACCCATGCCATAATTAGCAATCGTACCGTCAGAATTGATAAAAACGTGAGTTGGAAAAGCTCGTACTTGGTAATCTGTTAAAAAACTGTGGTTTTCTTCAAAATAAACAGGATAAGTCACGCCAAGCTCGGTCGCTTCTTCTAAAATCTCTTTTTTGCTGACATCTCGTGTTTTAGTGTTCCCCATGCCTTCATCATTTGGTGAAGCAACTGATAGGAAAACCCAATCTTCTTGGTCTTTAACCTCTTGGTAGACTTCTTCTAGTTCTGGCATTTCCATACGACAAGGTGGGCACCAAGTTCCCCACACATTGATGTAGACCTTCTTCCCTTTCAAATCTGCTAGGGTCAATTTACTACCATCATCAGCAACGAGCTCAAAATCAGGCGCCTGATCACCTTTGACTAAGCTAGCTACTGCTACTGAGTCTGTTTTCTTATTTTCTTTCCGTAGCCCATCACAGCCAGTCAAGACCAAGGCACAAATCATTGCAAAAACAATCGACAACACTGTTCTATTTTTCATGAAAAACCTCCTAAAATAAATTCCAAATCAGTGAGCAGGCAATTCCTATCAAGAGGATTCCTGAGAGAAGTTTGGTATAGTGTAACCACTTCTGACCTGCTTTAAACAGAGCCAGCATTTTTTGTGAAAAGAAAGCTAGCAACACGAAAGGCAGGATAAATCCTAAACAATAGACAATCACCAAAACCGAGCTAAGCCACCCAGCCTGACTGGACGCATATAGAAAGACGCTGGCAAGGATCGGACCAATGCAGGGTGTCCAAGAGAAACTAAAGGCAAAGCCCATGACTAAGGCAAGGAGAGGCGTCATCTTTTGTCCGCTTCTATAGACCTTATGCTTAGCCGAAATTTCTTTGAAAAAAGCAGGAATCTTAATCAGCCCCAACTGGAAAAGTCCGAAAACTAAAATCATCACCGCGCTCAATCCTTGAAGGAAAAAGCTGTGCTGAAGAAAATAACGGCTTAGGAAACTCGATGCGAAGGTCAATAAAAAGAAGGTTAGCGAGATTCCGACAGCAAAAAATAGCGTGTTAATAATCACTTTTTTCTGAGACTTCTCCGCCTGAGTGTCCTCATTACCCGCTAATATCCCAACATAAATCGGTAAAATCGGCAAGACACAGGGCGAGAAAAAAGACAATACACCTTCTAGAAACAAGGTTACTATTTGAACAACATTCATAATCATTTCCTAACTTTTATACTTAACAAAAATCAAAAATTACTTTTTTGTTTCTTTCTTAAAAAGTGCGGACGCTCCAAAGGTCTAGGAGACCTTTGGAGGTGGGAAATAAAGCTGACGAAGTCAGTGTCACAACCTCCTACGGAGTTTCATTACTACTTTTTGAGCCCCTCTATATCTCAGTAGATGATTGACTATACTTGTCGACTACTCGACAGCGTCCAACCTAATCATCCTTGCGGGGGAACTACTACGAAATTGACTTTCAATTTCTGTAGTTCTCCCAAAAGCCCGTTCTTAGCAAGAATAAATGCTTGCTAAGAATTCCACTATAGCGAAAGAAACATTTTATCCTCACTATATTAGTTGGTCCCTAGATGATATTAGAGAGTATAATATGCTAATTTTGATTTTGGATGAGTATCACTTGTATGATTTAATGATAACAATACTATTTTCTCTTGTCAAGAAATAAAAATACTCCCAGATTTGATACTGAGAGTAAATCATTTATTAAGGTTTAATACGGTGCAACATACGTGGGAATGGAATAGCTTCACGGATGTGTTTTGTACCTGCTACGAAGGTTACCATACGTTCGATACCGATACCGAATCCTCCATGTGGCACTGAACCATATTTACGGAGGTCAAGATAGAATTCATACTCCGTCTTGTCCATACCAAGTTCGTCCATTTTCGCAACAAGGGCATCGTAATTATCTTCACGCATTGAACCACCGATAATTTCGCCGTATCCTTCTGGTGCAAGAAGGTCTGCACAAAGCACACGTTCTGGGTTACCAGGTACTGGCTTCATGTAGAAAGCTTTAAAGCTGGCTGGATAGTTCACAACAAAGGTTGGGACACCAAAGTAGTTTGAAATCCATGTTTCATGTGGTGAACCAAAGTCATCACCATGCTCAAGGTGCTCGTAATCCGTATCTTCATCGTTTTCGTGTGCTTGAAGAAGGTCAATCGCTTCATCGTAAGGCACACGTTTGAATGGCTGGTCGATATAGCTCTTAAGAAGTTCTACATCACGCTCAAGCGTTTCAAGTGCTTGTGGTGCACGGTCAATAACACCTTGAATAAGGGCTTTAACGTAAGCCTCTTGAAGATCAAGTGACTCTTCATGAGTTAGGAATGAGTACTCAGCATCCATCATCCAAAATTCTGTCAAGTGGCGACGTGTTTTTGATTTTTCAGCACGGAAAACTGGGCCAAAGTCAAAGACACGACCAAGTGCCATGGCACCTGCCTCAAGGTAGAGCTGACCAGATTGACTTAAGAAAGCTGGTTGACCGAAGTAATCTGTTTCAAACAACTCTGTTGAGTCTTCGGCTGCATTTCCTGAAAGAATTGGACTATCAAATTTGATGAAACCATTTTTCTCAAAGAACTCGTAAGTAGCATAGATAATCGCATTACGGACTTGTTGGATAGCCATTTGTTTGCGTGAACGCAACCACAAGTGACGGTTATCCATCAAGAAATCTGTTCCGTGCTCTTTTGGTGTAATTGGGTAATCCGTTGATTCACCAATCACTTCAAGATTTGTCACATCCAACTCGTAACCAAATTTTGAACGCTCATCTTCTTTAACAATTCCTGTAACATACACAGATGTTTCTTGGCTAAGGCGTTTGATGGTGTCAAACTTAGCTGTTCCTTCTTCTTCACCAAATGTTTCAATAAAGTTAGGCTTGAAAGCGACAGCTTGGAAGAAGGCTGTTCCGTCACGTAATTGCAAGAACGCAATTTTTCCTTTTCCTGACTTGTTGGCTACCCAAGCACCAATCGTCACTTCTTCACCAACATGTTGGCTCACTTGATTGATTGTAACTAATTTTCTAGACATGTTTTCTCTTTTCTTCTTAAAATTTTATTCTAATACTAAATTCTCAAATGGTTTAAGCTTCCATAAACGCTTTGATACGTCTGACAGCTTCTTTTAAGGTGTCCAAATCGGTCGCATAGCTCATGCGAACATTTTCTGGAGCTCCAAATCCTTCACCAGTCACCAAAGCGACTCCTGCTTCTTCCAAAATAGCGTTGGTAAAATCTGTCACGTTAGTGTAGCCTTTCATGTCCATCGCTTTTTTGACATTAGGGAAAAGGTAGAAGGCACCTTGTGGCTTATTAACTTCAAAGCCCGGCACTTCGCACAGTAAAGGATAAATGGTATTCAGACGTTCTTCAAAAGCCTGACGCATTTCCTCTGTAGGAGTTTGATCACCTGTCAAAGCTGCAATAGCAGCATATTGAGCAGCAGTGGTTAAATTTGACGTTGTCTGGCTAATGATTTTCCCCATCGCAGCAATAATCTCTGGATTGCCAATCGCAAAGCCTACGCGCCAACCTGTCATTGCATAGGCTTTAGCAACACCATTGACAACAATGGTTTGCTTGCGAATGGCCTCAGAAATACTAGAAATTGGCGTAAATTCTGCTCCATTGTAGACCAAACGCCCATAGATATCGTCAGCCAAAATCAAAATATTATTGGCAACAGCCCAATGACCAATCGCTTCAAGCTCCTCACGACTATAAACAGAACCCGTTGGATTTGATGGAGAGTTAAGCAAAAGCACCTTTGTCTTGTCCGTACGAACAGCTTCTAGTTGCTCTACCGTCACTTTAAAGTCTGTCGCTTCTGTCGTCTGCACAAAGACTGGCTTACCTTCAGCAATAATCACCTGCTCTGAATAAGAAACCCAGTAAGGTGTCGGAATAATGACCTCATCTCCTGCATTTAGCACCGCCATGAAGAAGGCGTAAAGGATAAATTTTGCCCCTGTCCCTGCGACAACTTGATTAGGGCTAACAGCATAACCATAGAAATTCTCCATGTAAGTCGCTACTGCTGCTTTCAGCTCTGGAAGCCCACTAGCTACCGTATAAAATGAAGCTGAGCCATTCTCAATGGAAGCGATACCTGCATCACAAATGTGCTTAGGTGTTACAAAATCAGGCTCACCAACCGTTAGGCTAATAACATCTCGTCCTTCTGCTTTCAAGGCCTTAGCTCTAGCTGCTGCAGCTAAGGTTACACTTTCCTCCATAGCTAAAACGCGATTTGATAAAACTGTCATAGATCCTCCTTGGTCTCTTTTCGAGCACTTGGGGAAATAGCAAAGCTGGTCATCCTAATTGACTAAAAGCTACTATTTCCGATACATGATATTCATCTTTCCATTATATCAAACTTTATTAAAAAAATAACCTATTTCTGTAAGAATTTTTGGAAAGTTTTGAATTTGAAGTTCCGATTGTTCGGAAAGCGATTCTTGAATATCTCGCCCATAAGATTTTGTGACTAAACGTTTATCTAAAATAAGCACTGCGGATTGCTGTTGTTCCCTGCGAATCGTTCTCCCTAGAGCTTGCTTGAGGCGCAAGATAGTAACCGGTAGATGATAGTCATCAAAAGGTTCCTTACCTTCTTGTCTAAGATAAGTCTCAATTTTTCGACTAAAGAGAGATTGAGGATTATCAAAGGGAAGACGACTAATAACAGTAATCATTTGATCCGACTGAGCAAAATCAATTCCTTCCCAGAAAGCCCCCGACCCCAGCAAAAGCTGATTTTCTCCTCTATCAAAACGTTTTTTCAGATTACTAGCTAAACCATTTTTGTGCTGACAAAGATAAGAAATCTCCCACTCATCTAGGATCTGAGATAATGCCAGCATGGTTTTATTGGAAGTAAACAAGACTAAAATTGGACGTTCTAAATGAAGTAATTCTCTAATACGCTCTGCCATTTCAAAAAGGTAACGTCTTGTGGACACCTCAGTAACAGTCGGCATGCTGTCATCAACAAAGATATGCTGACCAGTTTCAAAAGGCTTGGGCAGTCTATCTAGGGTATAGTCCTCATAGCCTAACAAATTTGCCAGAGTCACCTGATGACCGATTTGTAAAGTCGCTGAAATAAAATATGTTTTTTGCGTTTCAGGAAGAAAATCTGGTAAGGACATAAAGACTAGACTGGCACTTTTTAGAAACAGACGCCGGTAGTCAGCAAAAACGTCTTCCTCAATCCAAACCTGTTGAACATCTCGGCTCAATACCTGCCTTAGTTCCAGAAGAATAGGCAAATCCAATTCTTTCAAATAAATTTTCAACTGCTCTAGACTTTCCTCATCTAGTTGCCCCAGATCTGAAAATTGCTGTGTCAAATGAGATAATTCAAATTGAATCCCTTCTAAAAGGCGCTTATGAAGCGTATTTTGCACTGTACCTAAAACCTGTTCAATCTCGGTAAGAATCTGCTTAATCTCACACTTTCTATGTGAAAAGGCCTCTAGATTCAAAAAGAACTTTTGCGCCTCATCAATAATTAACGTCTTACCAGCGACAAAGTCCTTATCATCCTGTACCCTTGTCAAAAAATAAGCATGATTGGTAACCAAAAGACGACTTGTTTTAGAGGCTCGATAATGCCTCTCCCAAAAATCAACATCTGTGAAAAAACTTTTTCGACTCAATTCCCCATCATGTTGAATTTGTTTGAAATAAGCTTCAAATCGCTGCTTTTGTCCAATTTCATCCATATCACCCGTTTCTGTCTCACAGAGCCAGACCAAAAGTTGCATCTTATAACGATTGATAAGACGATTATCATCCTCTGTCGCCAAGCTATCCCAAAATTTATCAAGACTGATATAATTTTTAGGACTTTTCAAGCTCTGAGTAGAAACATTAAAGACTTCCTCCAAACGCTTAATGTCCCCTGACATCATTTGATCTTGCAATGCCTTGGTTGGCACAGTCACCACAATTTGTCTAATTTCAGGGTTAGCTAATAGTGGCAATAAGTAACCGTAGTTTTTTCCAATCCCTGTGCCTGCTTCAATAAAGGCTGGTTTTGATTCAGTTAACCGCTCTGCTATTTTTTCTGAAAAAAGCTGCTGCTGAGGACGCTGATCAAGACCTAACAAACCTAGATTCATCTCAAAGTCTTTGGAGAAATGGCGCTGCGCAGGTAAATTCGCTGGCTGTTTTAGCACTAGACCTCCAACTTCAATCCAGTTTTCTCCCAGTGATTCACCACTCTTTTCCCTATAAATCTCATCAATAATGAGCCTTGTCTCAAAGAGCAAATCATCACTAAACTCCAGAATTTTTTCTAACGTCATCAAGGGCAAACTTCTGATTTTCTCCTTCAAACGGAGCAACAACTCTGCCGTTGCACGCGCATCCGCAATTGCTGTATGAGCATCTGTTAATTGAAGATCTAAAACCTGTGAAAGGTTTTCTAAGGTATAGCGCTCAAAAGTCGGAAAGAAAATCTGTGATAATTCTACCGTATCGACCAAAGGAGAACGAAGTTCATAGCCTTCCATAAAAAGCTCTTCTGCCAAGAGATTGGCATCAAACTTAACATTGTGGGCAACAAAAATAGCCCCATCAATCAATTCAAAAATGGTTTTAGCAACCTGAGAAAAATCAGGTGCCTTTGCTAAGCGTTCATCCGTTAAACCTGTTAAAGAAATAATATGTTCACTCAAGGCCTCATGAGGATTAATATCACTTTCAAACGTCTCTACAACCTTACCATCTTCAAGAATCACAATTCCCACTTGAATAATTTTAGCAAGACTAGAAGCCGAGGTCGCTTCTAAATCCACGATAGCATATCGTGTTTTATCCATTTGTTTCATAACACCTATTATAGCGCTTTAAACCAAAAATTTCTAATACTTTTAAACAGTAAAAAAGAACCTACTTTTTTAGTAGGTCCCAAGGTTATTATCCTTCTCAGATTAATCATTTCGTGAGAAAATGCGGAGCAAGCTAAGAAAAAGATTGATAAAGTCAAGGTAGAGACTAAGCGCCATCGAAATTGCCCAGCCATCTCCCACACGACCACCAGTTTGCTGATAAACGTGCTTAATCATCTGATTATCGTAGGCAATCAAACCAGAAAAAATCAATACTGACAAGATACTAATGATATAACTCATCGTACCTGAGCCGATAAACACATTGACTAAACTTGCAATCAGTACACCAATCAAAGCAGCAATTAAAGCTTTTGCCATTCCCGATAAGTCTTTC
Source organism: Streptococcus hillyeri (assembly GCF_003686955.1). Classification (GTDB taxonomy): domain Bacteria; phylum Bacillota; class Bacilli; order Lactobacillales; family Streptococcaceae; genus Streptococcus; species Streptococcus hillyeri. The sequence continues at coordinate 69,690 of NZ_RCVM01000004.1, read as the reverse complement.
TTAACTGTTGCCCCGATGATAGCCATAACACCAAAAACAAGAGCAGCCGATACAAAGGCTTGAAAAACAGTCGTTTGGGCATACATCAGTAGGACAAAGCTAAGCGTAAAACCATTAAGGGCAGAATAAGTCAAAAAGAGTGGCAAAGCCATGGGACTATTTTTACGTGCCGCACCAGAAGCAACAAAGACCAAACCTAATTCTGCAAAAATCGCCAAATAGTAAATCATCGGTGCATTAGCCAAAATGCCAATCAGATTATTTGGAAATAGGTAGAGCATAACAAACGAAACAAAAGCAGAAAGCCCAATTCCCATACCCACAAGACCATAAATCTTAGCAAAAAAGCGATTCAAACCTGCATCAGTTTGTGTGTAAATCACATTATTATCAAATTCCATTATATAACCTCTTCATTCTATCATTGAACACACCAATATAGGCGGTGCGCCCTAGATTGCCCCATCAATTTCTCAACTGGGCAATCCTCTATTACTAAATCAATTTCCTAATGATTGTGACTGCCAAGTTCTTTCCTTTTAAAGAATGACCGCCTTTTCCAAGCGTGTCTCAGAGGAGTTGCCGCCTCCTTAATAGCCCAGTATTTATCAACCATTGTTACAATGTAACCTTCTTTATAGCGAGGCGGAGCAATCGTTGCGCCCCACATGTGCTTAAGGATAATGTCCTCTTCCTTACGATTTAAGTCAATTAACTTTCTTGCATTACGCACAGCGATACGTGGATGCGTCCAAGCATGACCTTTTTTAAATTTGGTATCGCGCCAATCGTAATAAAACATATCATGTAATAACCCACCACGCGCTGTTGATTTTGCATCCCAGCCTAGCTTTCTTGCAATCTTAAAACTAGTATAAGCAACATTTATCGAATGCTCATAGCGTGTCGAATGATGATGCTGCACAATATTATCTAACTTTTTAAATCGTGGATGATTGATCAAATGCCCCACATGTGCCATAAACTCAGGGTCTTTTGTGTAGTGCTTCATAACGAACCACCTCCTAAAGCTATTATACCATCTTTACTTAAATCAAACTAAAAATAAGTATACCTGCTGCCACTGCAACATTTAAACTTTCCGCTTGACCAGGCATGGTTATATGAACCAGCTTATCAGCCTCTTCCAGCATATTTTCTGAAATCCCATTTCCCTCATTTCCCATGACCAAGGCAAAGCTGTCAAAAGTCGGAAGCTGACGGTAATCAATAGAATCCTTTGACAAAGTTGTTGCTAAAATAGGCACAGCCGACGCTTTTAATAAAGCAATCGTATCACTTGTACGATTACGCCAAATTGGCAAGTGAAAATGTGAGCCCTGCATCGAACGCAAGGTTTTTTGATTATAAATATCTGCTGTCTTGTCAGACAAAAAGACCCCATCAAAACCAGCTGCATCAGCCGTTCTGATTATCGTACCTACATTGCCAGGATCCTGAACATCTTCTAAAAAGAGATAACGCCCTGATAGCGTATCAGGCAAGCTTTTTTCACTAAAAGCAACTTCTGCTACAATTCCTTGAGGGCTAGGAGAGTCAGACAGGTCTTTCAAAATTTCTGGCGTGACCACAATGACATTTGAAAAATCAGCTAGTCGCTCTGCCATATCCTCTAACACAAAAATCTGTAAGATTTCTGCACCTGACTGAAGTGCTTCCTCTACCAAATGCCAGCCCTCAATCAGATATGAAGATTTACGATATTTCTTTTGTAAAAGTTTTTTTGCCGCCTTAATGGTCGGATTTGTTCGTGATGTTATTTTTTGCATAAGACTATTATAGCAAATTTTAAAAAATCAGTTAGGAAACTTTGATTTTTCTCATAAATTCAAGTATAATGCAAGTAATGAGAAAACGAATTAAACCTATACTGGTCTTGATGTTTATCGGTCTCTTTCTTTTTACATTGGTTTCTGTCAAAGCGCGACATGACTATAATCAAAAACAATTAGCAGCGGCTAATAAAAAACGAGCGCAAGCGGAAGCAAAGGCAGCCCAAGAAGCTGCAGCTAAAAAAGTAGAGAAAGAGCAGAAAAAAGATGAAGAACCATTGATCCTTAATCCGATTATTGATGTTTCAGGCTGGCAGTTACCAAGTGATATCGACTACGATACCCTTTCTGCTAATATTTCTGGTGCCATTGTTCGTGTCTTCGGAGGCTCACAAATTACAGCCGACAATAATGCTGCTCACACTACTGGAATTGATAAGTCTTTCAAGACACACATTACAGAATTTCAAAAACGTGATGTGCCCGTTGCTGTTTACAGCTATGCTCTTGGACGCAGCGTCGCTGAAATGAAGGAAGAAGCTCGTATTTTCTATGAAAATGCCTCTCCTTACGACCCTACGTTTTACTGGATTGATGTCGAAGAAGCAACCATGAAAAATATGAATGCGGGTGTTGAAGCCTTTCGTAAGGAACTTAAGCGACTAGGTGCCGAAAACGTTGGTATCTACATTGGCACATTCTTCATGGCAGAACAAAGTATTTCCGTTGATAAATTTGATGCCATTTGGATTCCAACTTACGGCGATAATTCCGGTTACTACAATGCAGCTCCACAAACAGACTTAGTTTACGACCTTCACCAATACACATCAAATGGTTGGGTCAGCGGAGCAGCAGCGTTACTAGACCTCAATCAGATTTCACCAGTTGCTACCAATCAAAGAGCTGTCTATGAAAAACTCTTCGGTCCGATAAAAGAAGACGAAGAAAAAGCAAAAACCGAGTAATCACAAATAAGTTTTAGAACTTCCCTATCAGTCCTAAATAATATTTATTAGCCTCTTTCATAAAAGGTCTCCAAGCTAGTCAGTTTGGAGACCTTTTTATACCAATTTCTACTGGAAGAACTATTATAGGCGAATAGTAGCTCCTAGAAGCTTGCACTATTACGTCAGCACACAAGCCAAACGTAAAAAGAGGTCCAGGAATCCCGAACCTCTAAATTTATTATTCAACCGTTACAGATTTGGCAAGGTTGCGTGGTTTATCCACATCAAGCCCACGTTGAAGGGTTGCATAGTAAGCAACTAATTGAGTTGGCACAACCATAGCAATTGCTGACAAGAATGGGTGAACGGTTAAGACTTTGATATCATCTTCATCACGAGCCATCGCTTCATCAACAATTGTTAAGACACTAGCACCACGTGCTGCTACTTCTTGGATATTACCACGAGTATGGGCAGCAAGAGTTTCATTATTTGAGATAAGCGCAATGACTGGCACGCCATCTTCAATCAAGGAAATAGTACCGTGTTTCAATTCACCAGCAGCAAATCCCTCACATTGGATATAAGAAATTTCCTTCAATTTCAATGATGCTTCCATGGCAACATAGTAATCAGTTCCACGTCCAATATAGAAAGCATTGCGTGATGTTGCCAAAAGATCTGCCACTTTCGCTTCAATAACGTCTTTTTCAGAAAGGCTCGCTTCAATAGACTGAGCAACGATTGACAGTTCATGAACCAAATCAAAGTTAGCTGCTTTGCTATTGCCATTAGCGTCACCGACAGCTTTTGCTAGAACGGCAAGAGTCGCAATCTGAGCTGTGTAGGCTTTTGTTGAAGCTACCGCAATTTCGGGACCAGCATGAAGCAACATGGTGTAGTTGGCTTCACGAGACAGGGTTGATCCTGGAACATTTGTTACTGTCAAACTTGGAATGCCCATCGCATTAGCACGGACAAGTACCTGACGGCTGTCAGCAGTCTCACCAGATTGGCTGATAAAGATGAAGAGAGGTTTTTGACTTAGTAATGGTTGATTGTAACCCCACTCTGAGGCAATACCAAGTTCAACAGGTGTATCTGTCAATTGCTCAAGGAAATCTTTTGAGGCAAAACCGGCATGGTAAGAGGTTCCTGCTGCGATGATATAGATACGATCAGCTTCTTGAACCGCCTTAATAATATCAGCATCAACAGTGATTTGACCCGCATCATCTGTATAGGCTGAAATCAATTTACGCATCACTGTTGGTTGCTCATCAATTTCTTTCAACATGTAATAAGGGTAAGTCCCTTTACCAATATCAGAAAGGTCTAATTCAGCTGTGTAGCTACCACGTTCAATCGCATTTCCAGCATAATCTTGTACTTGAACACTATCAGCTTTTACAATAACCAATTCTTTATCATGAATTTCCATGTATTCTGATGTTTCACGAATCATGGCCATAGCGTCTGAGCAGACCATATTATAGCCGTCACCTAGACCAATAAGGAGTGGTGATTTATTTTTAGCGACATAGATGGTATCAGCATCTTCAGCGTCCATGAGCGCAAAAGCATAAGACCCTTCAATAATTGATAAAGCTTTACGGAAAGCATCAAGAACAGATAGGCCATCTTCTTCGGCAAATTTACCAATAAGGTGAACCGCAATTTCAGTATCTGTTTGCCCTTTAAGATTGTGACCAGCTAGATAATCCGCTTTAATCTCAGCAAAGTTTTCAATAACCCCATTGTGAACAAGGGTAAAACGAGAAGTCTCTGATTGATGAGGGTGCGCATTGATTTCACTTGGTTTTCCGTGAGTTGCCCAACGGGTATGCCCAATCCCAGCAGTCCCTGCAATATCAATGCCTAATTTTGCTCGTAAGTCTGCAATACGACCAACAGATTTGACCAAGCTAGTCTTTTGACCATTGGCAACATAGATACCTGCCGAATCATAACCACGATATTCTAATTTTTCAAGACCTTGCATCAAGATGTCTGTAGCATTTTTATTTCCTACAACACCAACAATTCCACACATAATGATTTCCTCTTTTTTAAAATTGGTATAGTCTAATTTATTTCTTTAAAATACGACTATTACAGTATAAGTTAATAGATATCTTTTGTCAAATATAAAATTGGTATAGTCATTTCACCTTAAATCTACAAAGGAAATCCCACGGGATAACCAAATCTTAGTGAAGACCAAGATGAAAAATATAGCAAAACTTACTTTTGAGACTACTCTGACATGATAAGATACTTTTAAAATAGTTGATATAATCACACAATCACTTTACTTGCTTTTGAAATGGTTTTCAGTTACAATACGAATATCAAAAATAGTTTTACACACAAGGGAGTGCCTTTGGCTGAGATCGCATCTGCGAAATCCTCATTACCTGATCTCGTTAGGACGAGCGTAGGGATTGTGACAGACATCTAAAAAGATGCTTCTTTGTGTACAGACAAAGGAGTTTTTTATGTCCCAAAAAGTTACCCCTCTCGTTGAAGCTGCGATTTTTGCTGCTCTTGCCATGGTTCTGTCCCTTATTCCAGATTTTGCGGAGTGGTTTACACCATCTTTCGGCGCTATACCCCTCGTTCTGTTCTCCCTGCGCAGAGGAACCAAGTACGGTATTCTTGCTGGATTGATATGGGGATTACTACATTTTCCTCTAGGTAAAGTTTATTACCTCAATCTTTCTCAAGTAGGCATCGAATACATTCTTGCCTTTGCTTGTATGGGGTTAGCTGGTTTCATGACAAGTCCATTGCAAAAGTCTCTTAAGACAATTAAAAAGACTGCAACCCTTACTTTTGCCTTATTAGGTGCTACCTTGGCAACTCTTGTACGCTATATCTGCCACTACATCGCTGGCGTTATTTTTTGGGGTTCCTATGCTCCTGAAGGGGTTTCTGCCGAGTGGTATTCCTTTACGGTAAATGGCACAGCTGGCACTTTGACACTTGGTGTCGTTGCCATTGTCATTATCATTTTACTAAAAACACAGCCAAAATTTTTCCAACCAAGCCGATAAGTTTCTGACAAAACATACATAAAATGGTATAATAGATTTATTATACTGTTTTTTTATTTAGCAAGGAGACATGAAAACATGGCTAAGAAAAGCAAGATTAAAAAAACATTGGTTGACCAAATCTTGGACAAGGCAGGCATTGCTCACGATAGCCTTAGCTTCAATGGTCTAGAGGGGCAAACACCTGATGACATTGACCGTTCTACCATTTTCAAAACTCTGGCATTAATAGGTGATAAAACTGGTCCTCTCATTGGAATTTTACCAATCACAGAACACTTATCTGAGAAAAAATTGGCTAAGGTTTCTGGTAACAAGAAAGTCTCTATGATCCCTCAAAAGGACTTACAAAAGACCACTGGTTATGTTCACGGGGCAAATAATCCTGTCGGTATTCGCCAAAAGCACCAATTTCCTATCTATATTGACCAAATCGCTCTAGAGATGGGGCAAATGATTGTGTCTGCTGGTGAAATTGGGCGGTCTATTCGTATTGAAAGCCAAGTTCTAGCTGATTTTGTTAGTGCACAGTTTGATGATATTAAGGAGGACAGATGAGAACTCTAGGAAACGTCATTTGGTTCCTTGCTGCTGGACTTTGGTCTTGGATAGCCTGGACTGTCATTGGTTTGGTCCTATGCCTATCTGTCATAGGTATACCTTTTGGAATGCAATGTTTTAAAATTGCCCGTTTTGGACTTTTTCCATTTGGAAAAGAAGTTATTCCCTCAACTCGTACGACAAGTTTGCTTTTTAACTTAATTTGGATCATACTCTGTGGCTGGGAACTCTTTCTTCTTCATATTGGTACCGCTGTTTTCCTTTGTTGTACCATTATCGGTATCCCATTTGCCATTCAATCCCTTAAACTTGCCATGCTGGGGCTCTTTCCCTTTGGTATTAGTATTGAAAAACATTAGAATTGGAGCTAACTATTACAATGAAACTTTATTTTGTTCGTCATGGAAAAACAGAATGGAACTTGGAAGGACGTTTCCAAGGTGCAAACGCCGATTCTCCTCTCTTGCCTGAGGCTTTAGAGGACATTGCAGAGCTCGGTGAACATTTATCAGATATCAACTTTGATAAGGTTTTTTCAAGTGATCAAAAACGTGCTGTTGATACTGCACAGCTACTGATTGACAAACATGACAATAACGACCTCACTCTTGAGACAACTGAAAGCCTACGTGAGTGGAATTTAGGCATTCTCGAAAATAAAAAAATCAGCAACATGGAAGCCATCTATCCAAAACAAATGTATGCATTCCGCCACAATTTAGTGCAATTCAATGCTACACAATTTAGAGCTGAATCAGTCTTTCAAGTTACTCACCGCATCGCTGATTTTGTAAAAAGTTTACAAGATAGCAATGTTGAAAATGTTCTTATCATTGGACACGGTGCTAGTCTAACAGCTTCTATCCGCCATCTTCTCGGCTATCCATCCGCTCAACTTCGTCGTGCTGGTGGACTATCAAACGCTAGCCTAACCATTTTAGAAACCCAAGATTTCAAACAATTCGATCTTGTCACTTGGAACGATAAAGAATACCTAGAAAAGAAAAAAGCTATTTAAGCATAAAAATAATATATACCTCTCTATTTAAGGAAGTTGGGAAATGATCCCAGCTTCTTTTTTTATCTGATACCTGCTTTAAAGTTAGTAATTTTATACTTGTCAAAAATCAAAAATTACTTTTTTACTTCTTTCTTAAAAGGTGCGGACGCTCAAAAGGTTTGGGGAACAGGACAAACGCATGAAACAGTTATTTCCGAATTATAGTACAGTTTAAAGTAGATACTCTCAATACTTTTCCTATAGCAAAACAGCTCAATAATAAAACGTATTTTTGAAAAAGCCGAAAATTGAAATACAAAAAGCTTTGTTTTCTTGCTAAAAATCTTTCATTCGTTTGTCGTGGTTTGGGGAACCTTTTGAGGCGGAAAAGAGGTTGGGACATAAATATCTCAACCTTCTATTTTTAATGGTAATAACAGATTGACGCAGTGGTTGATTGGAGGTCTGCAACTGGACACTTCTTCATTTTCAAGTGTCCACCTAAAATAGTCCACTGGACTATTTTACTACCACGCAATCGTTAGCGGCCATCCTAATCAACTGTGCGGAGGTGGGACGACGAAGTCAATTTCTTCGAAATCATGACTTCTGTCCCACTCTCAAACCTCCTTTGGAGTTTCATTGCTACTTTTTGAGCCTAGGTCTCAAAAAGTCCGTTATAATCAAGAGTTTACTCTTGATTATAATACCACCATGGCGAAAGAAGCGCTTGGAAATTGATACCTTTATTGGTCCTTGAGTTTGCTCAATATGCTAATTTTGATTTTGGTTGAGTATTAGGATTTTTAGTAATCTCCAAAAACAATGGACATGGAAAAGATATACTACTTATTCCACCACAGTCACCTCCGTATCAGTGAGTCCTGAGTCTCTGAATCGTTTCAGCACTAGAAACTGTAGTAGAAGCTTGAATCTGCCTTCTAAATTAGCGGTTTCAAAAAAAATATTGACAAACTATTTTTTTAGAGATATAATTAACCAGTTGTTAACTGGTTAATTATATTGCAAAGGAGATTTTATGAAAAAATATTGTCACATTATTGCTTTACTACTATTACTTCCCACTCTCTACGCCTGCCATAATCATTCCAAAACAGCTAAACCAAAGGAAGGTCTGTCTATTGTGACAAGTTTTTACCCCATCTACGCCATTACTAAAGCTGTTTCAGGAGACCTTAACGATGTCAGAATGATTCAGTCTAGTGCCGGCATTCACTCTTTTGAACCATCTGTTAACGATGTAGCTGCTATATATGATGCTGATTTATTCATTTATCATTCACACACACTTGAATCTTGGGCAGGAGATTTAGACCCCAATTTACAAAACTCTGATGTTGCTGTTTTTGAAGCCTCACAAACTCTAACACTAGACAGAGTACAAGGTTTGGAAGATATTCCCGTCTCAGAAGGAATAGACCCTGCAACCTTATATGACCCTCATACTTGGACCGATCCTTATTTAGCTAGCGAAGAGGCGCTTATGATTGCCAAGGAACTTGGACGGATAGATCCTAAAAATGCTTCTTACTATACAAACAATGCTAAACATTTTCAAAAAGAAGCCGAGCAATTGGGAAATGAATATCAAGAAAAATTTAAGAAAGTTACTTCTAAGACCTTTGTTACACAACATACTGCTTTTCATTATTTAGCCAAACGTTTTGGCTTAAATCAACTTGGAATCTCAGGTATTTCTCCTGAACAAGAACCGTCTCCAAGACAGTTAACAGAAATTCAGGATTTCATTCAAACTTATGGTATTAAAACAATTTTCACCGAAGACAATGTTAATCCTAAAATCGCTCAAGTGATTGCTGACGCAACAAGAGCAAAGGTCAAAAAACTAAGTCCACTAGAATCTGTTCCCAATAACAATAAAACTTATTTAGAAAATCTTCGTCTTAACTTAGAAATTATTTACCAATATTTACAATAAGGAGAACTCTCATGAAAAAGAAAACCATTTATTTTAGCTCTGCTGCTGCCCTTTTACTGGCAAGTCATATCGCAATTTATTATGTTGGAACACATCAAGCTCAGCAAACAAACCGAGAGAATGAAGTAGCCTATATTGATCAACGGCAATCAACCTCACCCGTGTCAAAAAACAAAACCATGGAACAAATCAATGCTGAAGAAGGGATTTCAGCTGAACAAATTGTCATCAAAATCACTGACCAGGGCTATGTCACATCACATGGCGATCACTTCCACTTCTACAATGGAAAAGTCCCGTACGATGCGATTATCAGTGAAGAACTGCTAATGACCGACCCTAATTACCACTTTAATGAAGCAGATGTGGTCAACGAGATTCAAGATGGTTATATTATTAAAGTCAACGGAAATTATTACGTTTACTTAAAACCTAATAGCAAGAAAAAAAATATCCGAAGCAAAGAAGAGATTGCTGAACAAGTGGCTTGGGGCACAAAAGAGGCCAAAGAAAGAGGAAAATCTCATCATCTCACACAACCGGAAAAAATGGCTATCAGCAAAGCCAAACAAGAAGGGCGTTATACGACTGATGATGGTTACGTTTTTAACCCAACCGATATCATTGATGATTTCGGTGATGCCTATTTAGTACCTCATGGCAATCATTTCCACTATATTCCTAAAAAAGATTTATCTCCTCGTGAATTGGCAGAAGCACAGCAGTATTGGAACCAAAAGAATGGAAAAAGTAATGTTTCAAAAAATACTTCTGTACTGGCACCTAGCTACTATACGCCATCAGGTACAGGGCAAACAGGCCCTATACCACCATCTTCTATAATCAAACCGTTATTAAGCTACAATAAGGACTTTAACAATAAATCGTTTGATGAGCTTTTATCTCAATTACACCAGTTAGATAAAAAGTATCGTCATGTCGAGGAAGACGGCCTAATTTTTGAACCGACTCAAGTCACAGGTGTTAATCATTTTGGTTATATTATTCCACATGGCGATCATTTTCATATTATCCCACGAAACCAATTATCCGAACTTGAAGTTATTCTAGCAGATAGATTCTTATCTGGTCAACGCCAGGGTACAGCTCTTATTCCTGAAAAAATTATTCCTAATAAATCACCTTCAACTGATAAAAGTCATCAATTTCTTGGTCATACTATTGTTGCCTATGGAAAAGGCTTGGATGGCAAACCTTATGATACTAGCGATCATTATATTTTCAGTAAAGAATCCATTGTATCCGTTGATAAATCAGGTGTTACAGCCAAACACGAAGAGCATTACCACTACATTGGTTTTGGGGAATTGGAACAATCTGAACTTGACCAAGTGACTGAATGGCTTTCATCCCAAAACCAACTTAATCAGCTAAAAGCGATTTTTGATAATACTCAAGCTGGTGATACTCCAGTATTTGAGGCTAAAAAAGTTAGTAAGAAGCATATAAGCAATGGGAAAGTGGGCTATATCATCACTCGCGACGGTAAAGATTACTTCTACAGTCGCGATGAACTTGATCTTACACAAATTGCCTTTGCTGAACAAGAACTCATGTTACAAGATAGTAGCCATTATCAATATGACATCGCACAGTCAGATATTGCTCCTAAACTCGCTGTAGCCGTTTCTAGCCTCCCAATGCACGCTGGCAACGCAACTTATGACACTGGCAATTCCTTTGTCATCCCTCACATTGATCATATCCACGTTGTTCCCTATTCTTGGTTAACACCTGACCAAATCGCTACCATAAAATACGTCATGCTTCACCCTGAAGTTCGCCCAGATATATGGTCAAATCCTGGACATGAAGAGAGTCCAACAGTTATTGCCAATGTAACGCCTAAAGAGCAACGCGATAGCCTACAAAATTGGCAAATTACGTATTCAACAGAAGAACTGCAAGCTGCCAAACAAGCCGGTCGTTACACTGAACCGGATGGCTATATTTTCCACCCATCAGATATTTTAGCTAAAGGAACCTTTGTCTGGCGTAATAATTCATTTAGTATCCCAAGAGCTAACGGAAAATCCCTACGCACTATTCGTAAAGAAGATCTTTCTGATGCTGAATGGCAAGAGTCACAAGAACTTTTGAAGCAGAAACAAGAAAAATCAACTTCTCAAACCGAAAGTTCAACTAAGCCAAAAGAAACTACTACAGAAACTGTTTCTGCTCTTGTAGCTCCTAAAACAACTGAACCAGTTTCTTCAACCGAAGAAGCACCACAAGTGACTACACCCTCAGAAACCTCAGAGGAACCCACTCCAAGCGATCCTTTCTTCGAAGGGTTACCTGATTATGGTTTGGACCAAGAAACACTAGAAGAACATATTAATAAAATTGCTCAAATAGCTAATCGGGATCGAAAATTCCTTATTTTCCTTCCAGAAGGCGTTCAATTCTATGATGATAATGGGAAATTAGTCTTATATGATATCAAAACATTAGAAAAAATAAACTAAAATAAAAAACCTCCGCAAAAGTATTTTTTGAACTTTCGGAGGTTTTTTTACTACTATTTGGCTACTATTTACCTTTAACAGATTCAGTAGCTGTATCTTCACCAAACCATTTTTCTGAAATGTCTTGGTATTTTCCTTCTTTGTAGAGCTCTGTAAAGGCTACATTGATTTTTTCAACCAAAGTTTTATCTTCCTTGCGAGCACCTACACCAAAGTCACCGACTTCTAAGCCTGATGAGAAGACTTTATAGTTATCCAACTCATTAGCTTGTTTTAAATAATAGTTAGCATATACATTATCAACCAATAAGGCATCAATACGACCATTTTCTAAATCGAGAAAAGCTTGGGTAAAGGTGTCATAAAGCACGGCATCATTATCTTTAACGATATCCTGCAATACTTCTGGTTTATTAACAAATTCGTCATAACCAGATGATCCAGCCTGAACACCAAGAACTTTCTCCTTCATATCAGGTGTTTTTGTAATCCCAGAATCGTTTTTGGTTACTAAAACTTGCTCACTTAGCATGTAAGGATTTGTAAAGAGAACTTTCTTTGCACGCTCTTCAGACATCGTATATCCATTCCAAATGAGGTCAATATTGCCACTATTGAGTTCATTTTCCTTCATTTCCCAGCTGATTGGCTGCCAGTTAACTTTAATGTCGTATTTTTCAAAAACAGCATTGGCAAGATCAATGTCGAAACCTGTGTTTTCACCTTTATCATCTTCAAAGCCCATTGGCACAAAGGTATTGTCAAACCCAATGGTAATTGATTTATCAGCAACATAAGTGTCCCACTTGTCACCTTCAGAAGCTGTTTTTGTGCTATTTGAGCTACATGCAGCCAATAGCAAAGCTGCTGATGCTGCTGCTACAAAACTTGTCATTAGTTTATTCAATTTCATAATATGATACCCCAAAATCTAAGTTTCTATACAGAAGTCTTAAATCTTGTCCTTTCTAACTCTAGTATCTTCTAACATTCCTTGTAAAGCGACTATTATCGCACTACTTTGGATTAACTCTTAAAATGTGATCCGAAATCGTCTCTGCAAAAGCTAGGTCATGCGTCACAACAATTTGTGTCATACCAGCTTCACGATTTTGTAAGATTAATTTTTCCACTTCTTGTCGAAGCTCTGGGTCAAGAGCTGATGTCGGTTCATCATAGCCAATAATCTGCGGATCGATCATCATGGCACGAGCCAGCGCCACACGCTGTTTTTGACCACCAGATAAAGAATGTGGGTAGGCTTTGGCATGGTCTTTTAGCCCTAAGCGTCCCAATAAATCATAAGCTTTTTGCTCTGCTTTTTCCCTAGAAACACCCATTGTCTTAATAGGAGACAGCGTCAAATTTTCTAAAACACTAAGATGTGGGAAAAGCTGAAAATCTTGAAAGACAAAGCCCAATAAATTCAAGGTCTCAAGGTGATCAATAGCAACAGATTGCCCGTTGTAAATAATCTCTCCTGAATCAATGCTCTCAAGACCAGCTAGCATGCGAAGAAGCGTTGTTTTCCCACCGCCTGATGGACCCACGAGTGAGAGAACTTTACCATCTTCTATGGTAAGGTTAAACTGATAAAATATTTTTTTACTTCCAAAACTTTTTGAAATATTTTTTAGTTCAAGCATCATTAACCTCCTATTTGTAATAGCCAAAATATTTTTCAGCCTGTTTAGACAAGAGGGTCGCAAGCCCAACCATAATCAGGTAAATAGCCCCCGCGTAAAACATAGGCATGAGACTTGCTTCACGGTTAGTTGCTGTTTGACTGACACGAAAAAGCTCTGTAATGCCGACAACATGGACTAAAGAAGTATCCTTGACCAAGGTAATCACTTCATTGAAAACACTCGGTAAAACAATCTTAGTCACTTGAGGCAGTATGATATAACGAATGGTCTGGAAAGGTTTTAATTTCAAGACCTTAGCTGCCTCATACTGACCTTTTGGAATAGAAGCTATACCACCACGGAATATTTCCGCAAAATAGGCAGCATAGTTAACCGTAAACGCCAAAATTGCAGAAGGAATTCTATCTAGTTTAATCCCGATATTAGGAAGGACAAAAAAGAAGAAAATCAACTGTAACAAGAGCGGGGTTCCACGCATTATCCAGATGTATAGATGGAGGAACCACTCCAAAGGTTTAAACTTAACTTGCATTAAAAATGCGACAATGATTCCTAAAGGAATCGACAACACTAAGACGACAGCAAAAATTTGTAAGGTAACTTGTGCACCTTCCCAAAGTCTTGGTAAGAGCGTCAAAAAATCGGACATGGTTTCCTCCTTCTATGTATTATGATTTCCAATCTCAATAATCAAAGTCAAAATACCATCATACGTCCACCATTAACCTGTTAAACGCATTAAGGAACTTCTCCTATCAATTAAAAATGGACCAAGAAAATAAAAATCAGTAACATTTCCATATACTATTAATAAATATTAAAAAAATGTTGATTTACTGATCATTTGTAAAATGACTGTTTTATACTTTTATTTTAGTATAAATACAATGCTTTTATTCTATTTTCTTCACTATTTCTATTAACCACTCATAAAAATAGTATGTGTATGATTATAACAAATTTTATAAATTATTGAAACAAATTTAACAAAAAAACTTGGATTCCTCCAAGTTCTAATCTGATTAAAGTTTTTTAACAAATTCAGATTTTAATTTCATCGCACCGAAACCATCAATCTTACAATCAATATTGTGATCTCCCTCAACAAGTCGAATCCCTTTAACACGAGTACCTTGTTTGATATCTTTAGGAGCTCCTTTTACTTTTAGGTCTTTGATTACTGTTACAGTGTCACCATCAGCTAATCGTGTGCCATTGCTATCCAAGACAACCAAGCCATCTTCTTCGACTTCATTTGGATCCCACTCATAGGCACATTCTGGACATACTAGAAGTACTCCATCTTCATAGACATATTCAGAGTTACATTTTGGACAATTTGGTAAATTCATCATTATTCCCTTTCTTTTATAGCATTTTAATTTATGTTTAGTAACATCCCCACCTGATGTGGTTACACGTCACTACGTCATCGCTCATCATTTTGAAATAAACGCTTTAGCGATAATCCTTATAAACTAAAAGACAATTGCTATTTCATTGTACCTTAAAATAGCAAAGCTGACAAGTCAAGGAAAAAGCACATCACCATTTCTAGTCATGTGCTTTTAAAAAATCTAAGTTTTGAGGGAATGAAACTGTTTTTTAGTGAGCTACGATTTCTTGTGCCACATCGTGACCAGTCATACCTGCTGGATAGTATGTTGGCCAGTTTTCAAGCTCGTTCAACAAGTCTTCTTGACTGCTTCCACCAAAGTAAATATGGAAGTGGCCTGCTTCAGTTGGTGCAATACTATGGTCACTGAATTGAACATATTTGAAGTTTCCTGCATTGGCATCATCAGTTTCAAAGAGGAAGCGAACGCCTCGATTTCCTTTTTTGTAGTTCAACACTTTGTAACCAACGTATTTGTAAGTGAAAGTTTGGCTCTTGCCGTTTTGAGTGAACGTCATTGTCTTTTTATCACCGTCAATGGTAATCGCTTCAACATCTGTCTTATAACCGATTGTATAGTAATCCTTATACTCCTTAGCGCTCATTTGACCTTGAGATTTTTTAGCCTTATAATCCCAAATTTCATCAAAAGTACCATCAACTAAGTAAGGGTAAACAGATTGCCATTCACCTGACCAGTCTGTTAAGAGACGATCTTTGATAGCAGAATCTTCAAAATAACCTGCGTAAACTGTTTTTTCTGGCGCTACTTCTGGTTGGATGGTAGCTCCTTCTTTTTCTGTGGTCAATTGCAAAGCTTCTAAGTTAGCTTCCATAACTGAGAAGTAATCTTCACCAGCTTCCATTTGCTTCTTAGTTAAACTTTCCAATGGATTTAAAACAGCTGTTTTAACACCCGCTTCTTTTGCTAGTGTTTCAGAAACGACCGCAGACGCATTTTCTTCAAAGTAAATGTAATTAATACCTTGAGCTTTGACATAAGATGTTAATTCAGCCAATCGTTGCGCTGTTGGTTCACTTTCAGCAGAGACACCTGTAATCGAAATTTGATTCAATCCATAATCTAGAGCCAAGTAGTTGAAAGCTGCGTGTTGTGTTACAAATGATTTTTGTTTAGCTGTTGATAAAACATCACTATATTTAGCATCAAGTGCTTTTAATTTTTCAATATAAGCGTCAGCATTTTTTTCAAAAATCTTAGCTTTGTCAGGATAAGCTGCGCTCAACTCTTTGCTAATGTTTTCAACTAAACGAAGGGCACGGTAAGGAGACACCCAAACATGAGGGTCAAACGCATGGTGATGCCCTTCCTCGCCGTGACCATGGTCATGATCGTGGTCATCACTACCAGCTAGAAGAAGCATGTCTCCTGTCATTTTAATCACTTTTACCTTATCGGTATCAATAGCCTTAGCTAAATTTGGTGCCCAAGTCTCCATGTTGTCATCTGCGTAGACAAACACATCTGACTCTTGGATGGTTGTTAAATTTTTAGTTGACGGTTCAAAACCATGAACTTCTGTTCCTGCTTTGATGAGCAAGTCTACCTCTCCCTCATCACCTAAAACGGCTTTGGTGAACTCATAGACAGGATAGAAAGTCGCTACTGCCTGGATTTTATCTGAAGATTTTTCAGATTTATTTTGTAAGGTAAAAAAAGCTGTCGCAGCAACGATAAGCGCTACCAGACCAACTAAAAGTCCCATTTTTTTGGTATTCATGTTATCTCCTTTTCTTAACCAGTTTAATGTTTACTGGTTAAGTATATCAGAATATATTTTTTTTGCAAGAGTTTTAGCTTATTTTTTTATTTATTATTTCGAAAAGTAAAAAAGTAAAAAAGAGGTTAGATGACCTCTTTTCAGTTTGAAGAAAAAGTCTTTTTTGATACTTTCCTTTGTATCTTTTATCGCTTTCTAATTTCTAAGCTCAAACTTAAAACTGTCCACTGGACAGTTTTAAAGTCAATTAGTTTTTATTTAGTATTTTTGTTAGCACTTCTCCTAATGTGGTGTGGGGCGCTCAAAAGGCCTTTTGAGGTGGGGAATAAGGCGAACGAAGTTCGTCTCAATCGTTAAGGTCTGGGAGACCTTTTGAGGTGGGAAATGAAGCTGACGAAGTTAGTGTCAGAACCTCCCCTCCTACAGAGTTCCATTCCTTCTTGGCAAAGCTAGGTTTCCTTCGCTCCCAGGTTTCTAAGCTCAGGCTGAAACTGTCCACTGGACAATTTCACCCCTACGAGGCTGGGACATAAATATCTCAACCTTCTATTCTTAATGGTATTAACAGATTGACGCAGTGGTTGATTGGAAGTCCTAAACCCTTGCTACGCAATCGTTAGCGACCATCCTAATCAACTGTGCGGAGGTGGGACGACAAAATCGAAATCGTCATTTTTTGACGATTTAACGATTTTTGTCCCACTCTCTATCACCACTGCGGAAAGTGCTAGTTGTGGCGACTTCGTCGCTCGTAATGATTGCAGAAAATACCAACAATAAGATATTATTAAAAAACCATATGTTGACGGGGAATTCATTGTGACTGAGACAGTCTATCTTAAACGAATTTACTATTTTAAAGCTAAAACACGATAACAGACACAAACAGACTTCCTACGGGTATTTGACACAGGCTGTAGCCTGCTTTATTTCCAACCTCAAATAGTCCACTGGACTATTTGAGGTTGACTAATGTTTGAGCCTAATTCAAGATACAAAGCCGTTAAGCAATGCAAAGAATTTTAGGGAGCTTGACGACGATACGATAAGCATTTAGAAAAGTGAGTCTAAATTAATAGCATTGTAGGCGTGTTCAATTAGTCTCAAATATTCCGAGTGTCAGAAATATTGAATTTTATCCATTTCTGAAACTTTCATCACGGCGGAAGTATCTTTTATTTGCTCGCTATCGCTCGTAAAAATAGGAAGCTGATTTAAAATCCGCTAAACCTCTGCGCCTATTCATTATGGATAAATAGATTTACCTTCAATATGAAATCTATTTCTTAATAGTCTCTCTATCTCAGTTAGATTTCTTCTGCTATTTTGTTGATTTTTCTTAGGCGGTGGTTAACACCACTTTTTGTGAGTGGGGGCTCTAAGCTATCGGCTAATTGTTGGATAGTAAAATCGGGATTATTCACGCGGAGTGTTGCGATTTCCTGAAGTTCAACTGGTAAACTCTCTAGTCCTATCGTCCCCATAATTTTAACAATGTTATTGATGGTTTTGACACTGGCATTGACTGTTCTAGCAATATTGGCTGTTTCGGCGTTATTCGCACGATTGATGTCGTTACGTGCTTCTCGCATCACCTTGACTTCTTCAAAGACCTGCTTGGCTGTCATGGCACCGATGACTATCAAGAAATCCATAATGTCCTCTGCCTTTTGCAAATAGGTCACTGCACCGCTTTTCCGCTCAATCACCTTGGCATCTAGCATGAATTTTTGCATGAGAGCGGCTAAATCCTCTGCGTGATCAAGGTAAACAGAGGCGATTTCTAATTGGTATTTTCCTGATTCGGGATTTCGGATGGAACCTGTCGCTAAAAAAGCTCCTCGCAAATAGCTGCGCCCCGCTTCATCATCTTCCAAAACAGAACTTTCAATCCCAGTTTCAAAACCAAAAACAGAATCGGCTAGTTGTAAATCAGAGAGCATGTCATTGACATTTTCTGTAACCACAACGGTGTAAACACGATTTTTACGCAAATTAGCTTTTTGATGATGTCGAATCTCTGGCGTAACAGAATAAAGATTTTCCAAAAGGTTGTAAATATGTCGCGCCATTTTGGCATTTTCTGTGATAATTGAGAGCGTTAAGCCTTGACCTGTTAATCCCAAACTCCCAGACATTTTAATGAGGGCAGATAGTTCATTTTTGTCTAGAAGGGCTTGGCTAAGCAGCTCTTCTTTTGTTTTTGTGGTAAAACTCATTCTTTCACCCCTCTTAATAAGGTAAGGAGTTCCTCAACCACTAAGTCGCCATCGTGGAAAGCTCCGCCATTTTCCAAACGTAAAAAGTTTGAAGAAATCACGCGTTTCGAGAGTTCTGAAAGTCCTTTAAAATCGTGCTCAACCTGAACCAAATACTCGTCAAAATGGTTGCGATTCATGTAACTTTGGGGGACAGGCTCAATATTGACGAGAACCGTATCAATAACATCTGTCCCTAGGTGACGATTTAGTACTGCCACATGATCCGCATCCGTAAAATGCTCTGTTTCACCGTACTGGGTCATGATGTTGCAGACATAGACCACCTGAGCCTTGGTCGCAAGAAGTGCTTCACGAATTTCTGGAATCACCAAATTTGGCAAAATAGAGGTAAAGAGCGACCCTGGTCCAAGGACAATCATATTGCTCTCCATAATCGTCTCAACCACCTTGCGGCTAGCTGTCGGCTCCTCATCGTTATAGGTATTGGTGACAAAAACATGGTCAATCATGCCTTGATAATCTGCTATATGGCTTTCACCAACAACTTCGTGACCATCTTGAAAAACAGCGTGGAGAGTCAAAGCTTGCTCGCTAGAGGGGTAAATTTTCCCTGTGGTATGGAAAAATTTGGTTAAAATCTGCATGGCATTGTAGGTAGAACCTTGCATTTCTGAAATACCAGCGATGATTAGATTTCCCAACGGGTGCCCTGATAAGGGACCATCAGAGTCTTTAAATCGATATTGGAAAATCTGCTCATAGAACTTTGGCATATCAGACATAGCAACCAAAACATTTCTCAAATCACCTGGAGGAGTCAACTGCATGGCTGTGCGCAACTCTCCTGAAGAACCACCATCATCTGCAACCGTCACAATCGCTCTCAGATCCACCTCTTCACGGCGGAGACTATTTAAGATAACAGGAATTCCTGTCCCACCGCCAATAACAGTTATAATGGGTTTTCTCATGAGCGGTTCACCGTTTCCTTACGGCGGTCTTTGTCACGGTGACTTTCATTGACAACCCAATCTTTCTGTAAGTCTTGCGCTAGACGGTGGGCAAAAGCAGTGCTTCTATGCTGACCACCTGTACAGCCTACTGCAATCGTGAGAACTGATTTTCCTTCTTTTTGATAGCCTGGCAAAATAGAAGTCATCAAATGAAGCCATTTCTCGTAGAAGCCATTACTCTCATCAAAGCTCATCACGTAGTCATAAACTGCTTTGTCTAGCCCAGTCTTTTCACGAAGTTCTGGAACATAG
Organism: Streptococcus hillyeri; assembly: GCF_003686955.1. Classification (GTDB taxonomy): domain Bacteria; phylum Bacillota; class Bacilli; order Lactobacillales; family Streptococcaceae; genus Streptococcus; species Streptococcus hillyeri. The sequence goes on along the minus strand of NZ_RCVM01000004.1, from coordinate 49,607 downwards.
TGAGGGTTTGGTAAAAAACGCACATCAAAAACCAAGTCTGCATCCAGTGGCAATCCGTATTTAAATCCAAAAGAGACGACTTCAATACGAAAACCAACTTGACTGTCCTGCGAAGAGAACTGTTCTGATATAGTTTGACGCAGTTGACGAGGCGTTAATTCACTGGTATCAACCACATTTTGACTCATGCTCTTAAGAGGAGACAAGAGTTCACGTTCTAACTTGATACCGTCCAACACGCGCCCATCTGCTGCTAAAGGATGGCTACGGCGTGTTTCCTTGTAGCGTGACACCAGCTCACCATCAGTGGCATCCAAAAATAAAATCTTGAAGTCAAGATCTTCCGCATTTTCCAAATTATCCAAAATACCACTGATTTCTAAAAAGAAGGAACGGCTACGCATATCAATCACTAGCGCAACCTTATCATTATCCTCAGTGTGCATGACTAATTCCAAAAATTTTGGAAGAAGTGCCGGTGGCATATTATCAATGGTAAAATATCCTAAATCTTCAAAAGACTGGATAGCGACTGTTTTTCCTGCACCGCTCATACCAGTCACAATTACAAGGTTAATTTTTTTTGTCATTCTAAATTCTCCTAAGCGTTAACGTCACAAGAAATGTATCGCATCATTCTCATACCCAACGCTCTTCACTTTCTATTTTGATAATGACTAAACACTCTATTCTTCCTAGAGCCACGAAATGCTTATCTGATAAGTCGCTAAAGCATCTTCAGATTCCGCATGTGGTAACAACTCATAAGACAAGGTTAACACATCCTGACTTAATTCAAAGTGATGGGTCTTTGTCACCATTTTTTGCGTTCCCATTGGAGTTGGAATGGAACAAAGAGCTAGCTCATTTGCCACAAAACGCATCAACGACTGCGGTTTTGAAAAACGTGTCATCAAGAGTTCATCCAATTTAAACTTCAGAACAACCTTTTCAGCTTCTTCATTCTGATAAACCAAGTAATGGTAATCCCCTTTTATGGTTAATTCACCCTGATGCTCTTCATGAATTAGTTCTGTCTCACTTCCCATTTGAATCTTATTTTTTATCGTAATTTTCATATACCTCTTCACAAACGGTCATAAGAGTGTTCTTATGCCTGTTTATGGCTTTAACATCCCTTCTTTCGATTACTATAGCCATTTTACCAATTTCTGACAAAATGCACAATTTTTGCTACAATAAATTTGTATCAACTCAAGGGAGCACGGTCATGGACAAGATTTTTAGAGACCCCGTTCATAATGACATTCACATTAATCATCACATCATCTATGATTTAACCAATACTGCTGAATTTCAGCGCTTGCGTCGCATCAAACAGGTACCTACTACCAGTTTTACCTTTCATGGTGCTGAGCACAATCGTTTTTCACACTGCCTCGGTGTTTACGATATTGCAAGACGTATCACTGAGCATTTTGAAACCCATTATTCAAACCTTTGGAATTCAGAAGAATCCCTCTTGACAATGGCTGCTGCGCTGTTGCATGATATTGGTCACGGGGCTTATTCCCATACCTTCGAACTTCTTTTCGAGACGGACCATGAAGCCATGGGACAGGAGATTATCACCAGTCCACAAACGGAAATCAATGCCGTATTACGTCGCGTGTCTCCTGACTTTCCAGACAAGGTCGCTAGTGTCATCAATCATACTTATCCTAATAAACAAGTCGTGCAGCTCATTTCCAGCCAAATTGACTGTGACCGCATGGACTATTTGCTTAGAGATTCTTATTATACAGGAACTAATTATGGGCAATTTGATTTAACGAGAATTTTAACCAGCATGCGACCTAACCCAGATGGTATTGTATTTGATATCACGGGTATGCACGCCGTTGAAGACTATCTTGTCAGTCGTTATCAAATGTATATGCAAGTTTATTTCCATCCTGCCAGCCGTGCCATTGAAGTCCTTTTACAAAATCTTCTCAAGAGAGCTCGCCGTCTCTATACTCAGGAGCCTAGTTTCTTCGCAAAAACATCGCCACTACTTTTACCTTTTTTTGAAGAAACAGCAACACTCTCAGACTACTTGCTTCTTGATGACGGTGTTCTTAACACCTATTTTCAGGCATGGATGACCAGTGAAGATAAGATTTTAGCAGATCTTGCCAGCCGATTTATTAGACGTCAATTATTTGCTTCAGTTACTTTTGACAAAGCTAGCGCAGAGCAGCTTGATTTATTGAGGGAGTTAGTAACAGCTGTTGGTTTTGATTCAGACTACTACACAGCAGAGCACCACAATTTTGACCTTCCTTACGACATTTATCGACCAGAAAGTAAAAAACCTCGAACACAAATTGAAATTCTCCAAAAAAATGGGAAACTTGCCGAACTCTCTAGCCTATCACCACTTGTTTCTGCACTTTCTGGGTCAACATTTGGCGACCAACGTTTCTATTTCCCAAAAGATATGATGATAAAAGACGACCTTTTTATTGCTGACAAAGAAGTTTTTCTCTCCTGTATTTCAGACGGACATTTTTCAAGTTTAAAAATTTCAGATTAAATATCTTTCAGTTAAATCTTAATCGGCTATAAAAACTCCTAAAACCATTCTTTCATTGATATGGTTTTAGGAGTTTTCTATTTATTATCACTGGCGATTCGGCAACATTATTCAATGACAAATATTCTCATTTTTAGTAAAATAGTAAGTTGAAAATATGCTATGTTTATAAGAAGAGGAAATATTATGACAATTCAATTGGTCGCTGTCGACATTGACGGAACATTAATTACTGATGACCGTAAAATCACTCCAGAAGTTTTTGAAGCTGTGCAAGAAGCTAAAAAACAAGGCGTAAAAGTCGTTATCACAACGGGACGCCCAATTGCCGGTGTTCAAGACTTGCTAACCGAACTCAATCTCAAAGATGAGGGAGACTATGTCATTACTTTTAACGGTGCCCTCGTTCAAGATACAGCAACAGGACAAGACATCGTGAAAGATGCTCTGATTTATGAGGACTATTTAGAAATTGAATACCTCAGTCGTCAACTAGGGGTCCACATGCACGCCATTACTAAGGAAGGTATTTACACAGCTAACCGAAATATTGGTAAATACACCATTCATGAAGCGACACTTGTTGGAATGCCAGTCTTTTACCGCACGCCTGAGGAGATGACTGATAAAGAGATTGTCAAAATCATGATGATTGACGAACCTGAAATTCTAGATGCTGCTATTGCTAAAATCCCTCAAACCTTTTACGACAAATACACCATTGTCAAATCTAAACCGTTTTATCTTGAAATTATCAATAAAACTGCCAGCAAGGGCTCTGCTATTATTCACCTCGCTGAAAAATTGGGCATTTCAATGGAAGAAACAATGGCCATCGGCGACGAAGAAAACGATCGTGCCATGCTTGAAGTTGTTGGCATACCTGTTGTCATGGAAAATGGAGTTGACAGTGTAAAAGCTCTCGCTAAACACATCACCAAATCAAATAATGAAAGTGGAGTAGCCTACGCTATTCGTGAGTGGGTGTTGAAATCATGTTAACCTATAAAATTGGCATTTCTGCCCAAGAACATGACGATTTTGTCAAATCAAGTCATCAAGCGAATTTATTGCAGAGTTCAAACTGGGCAAAAATAAAAGATAACTGGGATAACGAGCGTATTGGTTTTTATCGAAATGGAGAATTGGTTGCGTCAGCCAGTATCCTCATCAAGCCACTTCCACTAGGCTTTACCATGCTTTATATTCCTCGTGGTCCTGTTATGGATTACTCAGACAAAGAACTCGTTAGCTTTGTTATGTCATCTCTAAAGGCATTTGGTAAGAAAAAGCGTGCGCTCTTTATCAAGTTTGACCCTAACATCCATCTTCAAGCCTTTCAAGATGACAATAGCCGCCATGACAATATTGACAGTTTAGCCATTGTACAACTTCTGCAAAACCTTGGTGCTGATTGGGGTGGCAGAACTCAAGATATTGCTGAGAATATCCAGCCACGCTTTCAGGCTAATGTTTACGCTAAAAACTTCTCTCTAGATAGTCTTCCTAAACGAACTAAGCAAGAAATTAGAACTGCACGAAATAAGGGACTAGAAGTCATATTTGGTGGTGCTGAATTGCTCCCTACATTTGCAGAACTAATGAAAAAAACAGAGAGCCGTAAGCAGATTAATTTACGTAATCTTACTTATTATGAGAAATTGATTGATACCTATCCAGAAGATTCATTTATTACCCTAGTACAAATTGATGTTTCTAAAAAAATAGAACTTCTTCACACTCAGCTCACTAAAGCTCAAGTAGATTTTTCTAGATTTAGCGAAAAAACATCCCCAGGAAAACTAAAGGAAAATCAAGAGAACCAAAAACGTCTCGAAAAGGAACTTGATTTCTTCCAAAGCTTCTATGAAAAGGGACAAACAACTCTTCCATTAGCAGCAACCCTTTCACTCAATTTCGGGAGCACATCTGAAAATTTATACGCTGGTATGGACGACACCTTTAAACAATTCAACGCTCCTGTTCTCACTTGGTATGAAACCATGAACCATGCCTTTGAATTGGGAATATCTAGCCAAAATATGGGGGGAATTGAAAACCAACTTGAAGGTGGTCTCTATCACTTTAAATCAAAATTCAATCCTACTATTGAGGAATTTATCGGAGAGTTCAACCTTCCTGTTAACACTCTCTTATATCACCTCTCAAATCTTGCCTACAAACTACGTAAGCAATTACGTCGCGGAGGTTAAAAAAGAACCCAAATGCACCAAAATAGGCCTTCACTTATGCTTAGTGAGGGCTTATTTTGCTATATCATATAAAGTCAGTTCTAGCTAGTCTACGACACGTTAGATAAAACTACGGTCACATATCAGTTTTGGGGCACTAAAAAGAAGAGCCTGACCGTTTGGTCAAGCGATTCTTTTTTACTCAAGCTTCCTTTTCTGAGAACTGACTCATATAAAGGTCATGGTAGAAACCTTTATCAGCAAGCAAGCTGTCATGGTTTCCTTGCTCAATAATTTGTCCATCTTTAAGGACCAGAATTTTATCTGCCTCTTGAATGGTAGATAAGCGGTGGGCAATGACAAAGCTGGTGCGACCTTGCATCAAGCGTTTCATGGCTTTTTGAATCAATAATTCCAAGCGTGTGTCTACTGATGATGTGGCTTCATCCAAAATCAAAATTTTCGGATCAGCTAAAAGCGCACGCGCAATGGTCAAGAGTTGTTTTTGTCCAAGTGAAATATTTGATGACTCTTGGTTCATTTCCATATTGTAACCGCCTGGTAGGGTACGGATGAAATGATCCACGTTAGCTGCTTTGGCTGCTTCAATGATTTCCTCGTCAGTTGCTTCAAGATTACCAAAGCGAAGGTTTTCTTTGATACTTCCTTCATAAAGCCAAGCGTCTTGAAGAACCATCCCAAATTGCTGGCGATATTCTTGTCGTGACAGGTTACGAATATCATGTCCATCAACGGTAATCGCACCATCTGTCACATCATAGAAACGCATGAGAAGATTGATCAAAGTAGTCTTACCTGCTCCAGTAGGTCCGACAATAGCGACCATTTCACCAGGCTTAACTTCTAGGTTAAAGTCACGGATGAGAGGTTTGTTTTCAACATATTGGAAGTTAACGTTTTTAAAGCTCACTTGACCTGTCAAGTCCTTAGTCAAGTGCTCGGAAACGGTACTTGCTTCATCAGCTTCATCCAAGACTTCAAAAATACGTTCTAAAGAAGATTTGGCTGATTGGAGAATACCTGCTAGCTGGGTTAAGGTTTGAATCGGTTGTCCGAGTTGGAAGGTATATTGAACAAAGGCTTGAATATTACCAATTGCCATTTTACCAGCCATTACCTGAAGCCCACCAAGGACTGCTACAATCAGATATGCCATATCTGAGATAGCATGAAGGACAGGCATCATGATTCCAGACATGAAACTAGCTTTGAAGCCAACATCCTGTAATTCATCGGTGATTCTTGCAAATTCTGCTGCAGATGCTTCTTCACGCCCGTAAAGTTTTAAGACATTAAAACCTGTCAAATTTTCCTGAACAAATCCGTTCATATCCCCCAAAACCTTGGCCTGTCGCTTGAAATAAGGCTGAGATTTTTTGAGAATGGCTTGCGCAGTCACATAAGTCAAAGGAATGCTAAGGATAACCACAATCGCTAATTGAGCATTGAGGTAAAGCACCATCGCCACAACAAGTGTGATGGAAATCATCGCATTGACAATCTGTAAGAAAGATTGTTGCAAGGCATTTGACACTGTCTCAACATCTGATGTAAAGCGTCCTAGCATGTCTCCAAATTGGTGCTTGTCAAAATAAGAAACAGGAATACGATTGATTTTTTCACTCAAATCATTGCGAAGATCTTTGATACTATTTTGTACCGTTCGAGTGATGTAATAGTTAGAACCGTAGGCACCAATCTCATAGAAAAAGGCACGAATAGCATAGATAACCAGAACCCAGAAAATGTAGGTCGTGTTAATAGCTGCCCCTTCCACACCAGCACTCATATCTAAAAGATTTTGTGTTAATTCTGTAATAACCAGTCCCAATACAAAAGGTTCCAAAACATTCATCACCGCAGCCATGATTTTAAGGAAGACAGCTAGGAAGAGTGAGGTTTTATAAACCTTTAAGTAGCTCCACAAACGTAAAAATACGGATTGATTTTTAGGTGTTTTCATCTTATCCCTCCTCCGTCAATGATTGATTATTCAGCTGTGAATTGGCAATTTCACGGTAGATGTCATTGGTCTGCATGAGCTCATCATGGGTACCACGTCCCACAATCTCACCTTTATCAAGGACAATAATTTGATCGGCATCCATAATGGTTCCGACACGCTGTGCCACGATAAGCACTGTCGCATCTTCGGTCACCTCTTTGAGGCGGCGACGAAGTTCGGCATCCGTCTTATAGTCAAGGGCTGAGAAGGAGTCATCAAAGATATAGATATCTGGCTTTTTAACCACGGCACGTGCGATTGATAAGCGCTGCTTTTGCCCTCCAGATAAGTTACTTCCCCCCTCTGCAAGATGGGTTTCGTAACCTTCTTCACGACTCTCAATAAATTCCTTTGCCTGAGAGACGCTGGTCGCTTCATCAAGTTCAGAAACCGTGGCATCTTGCTTACCGTATTTTAAGTTTTCTTCGATGGTTCCGGTAAATAGCAGAGCTTTTTGAGGGATAAAACCTACTTTCTGACGAAGAGCCTTTAGATTGTAATCCTTAACATTCACTCCATCTACTAAAATTTTCCCTAGTGTTACATCATAAAAACGTGGAATGAGGTTCACCAAACTTGATTTTCCAGAACCCGTTGACCCGATAAAGGCAATGGTTTCACCTGGTTTTGTCTTGAAGGAGATATTGTGTAGCACAGGACTTTCAGTTTCACCTGGATAGGCAAAGGTCACATTATCAAATTCCAAATAACCTTTGGTCTCAGTCTGAGTAACCCCATTAGGATTTTCTGAGATTGAGATTGGCATGTCCATCACTTCTTGAATACGACTCGCTGACACCGCCATACGAGGGTACATGGTAAAGAGGTTAGCAAACATCAAGAATGAAAAGAGGGCATGGAAGGCGTACTCGATAAAGGCAACTAAATCTCCAATTTGTAGCTCTGCCTTTGCCAAAGGAGCCAAAGCAAACCAAACAATCGCTACAATCATGGCAATAATAATCTGCACAAAGAGAGGCTCTGTCAAACCAGTCAGGGTGAATAGCTTTTTAGAAATGGTCGCATATTCGTCATTTTGACCAGCAAAACGCTCCTCTTGAAATTCCTCACGTGAGAAGGCACGAATCACGCGCAAACCCATTAAATTTTCACGAACATACTGATTGATTTTATCTAGTGTCTGTTGCTGCTGTTTAGAAAGCGGGCGAGTTTTAACAGCCACATAAGTCACAACTGCGACTAAAAATGGCAGAAAGACCGCTACCGTCCAAGCCAGACTAGGACTTGTCATCAAAATCATGACAACCGAGAAAATCATCATCATAGGTGTCACGACACCCATTCGCAAGGACATCTCTGCAAACTGCATCAAAACATAAGCATCACTGGTCATACGCGTCACAAGTGATGACACCCCAATCCTTTCATATTCATTGTGGGAATAGCTCTGCAATTTTGCATACATGTCTGTACGCAATTCTTTAATCATCGTCGTGGTGAGTTTTCCAGCCGCATAGGCAAGAATCACACGACCAATAATCCCAAGAACAATAATCACAAACATGACAATCGCCCAGTAGGTGAGCTGATCAGGATTGTTTTTCGTAATCCCATCATCAATCATGCGAGCGAGAATAGTTGGCATTCCCAAGTTAACAACAACAAAAAGGAAGCCTCCTAGCAAATCCAGAGCCAACCACTTGTATTTTGATTTGAGATAAGACCAAATTAACTGCATTCTTATATTACCTATCAAACTTGAACCGATAAGTGCAATATCACAAACTGATTTAAACCATTAGATAGCCCATCACAGTTAGTCACTGGCACTTCCAAAGTTCGTGTTTTTTCCTTTCCTTAAATTATAGTTGTTTAAATATAACTTTTTGTTAGCACTTATCCTAATGTGGTGGGGGCGCTTCAAAGGTCTGGGAGACCTTTGAAGGTGGGAAATGAAGCTGGCCAAGTCAGCATCAAAACCTCCTCCGGAGTTCCATTCCTTTTGGGCAAGTCTAGGTCTCCTTCGCTTCCTAATTTCTAAGCTTAGGCTGAAATTGTCCACTGGACATTTTCACCCCCTTCACACCAACACTTAAAAGTTTTTGTGTTTTCACCACTGCGGAAAGTACTAGATGGGCGACTTCGTCGTCCTACTAATTATTATTTCATATAGCTATACTGTTCAAGAGACACTTATATGATAAACCTAAATAGCTCAGATATTACTAACATGTTATCTTCAAATAATTCTATTATTTGTAAAGTAAATCTATTGAAATAAATTTAACTAGCACAACAGATAAATAACTATAATCTCCTAAATCGTAGACAAGAAAAAGCACAGATTGTGCTTTAATGCTCATTATTATACCAGAAAATTGGGGCTATTTCTAGCTTAAAACATGCCAGTTTGGGTAATGACTAGCCTCAAGATCCGGAGCGAGAATCTTGAGTATCAAAGGCGAAGCATTACTCTCTGTCAGTTCTGAAAGCTTTACCCAAACAATCCCTGCGGAGTCATTTTTATCTCCATCATCAATGGTTTCAGCAATAGTAATAGCAGAGCTGTCATCAAGTTCAACATCATAAACCGCAAAAATATGGTGGGTCACATTTTCTTCTCCCTCAGGCTGTACAAAGGTATCAAAGATACGGTTATTAACAGCAGATAACACCTGAAAACCAGTCTCTTCTAGCATCTCACGTTTTAGAGTATCAAGTAAACTTTCTCCACTATCTTGGCTTCCTCCTGGCAAGTCATATCGCCCCGTATAGGGACCTCGATTTTTACGCACACAGAGTAACTTTCCCTCACGAATACAAATGCCATAAACACCAAAATGTTTTAAATGTACCATTTCTTCTCCTACAAACTTTTTAGCATCCAAATATCCATTGCCGTGTGCCCTGCCTCATTTGGGAGAGGCTTTTCTAAGCGTTTAAATCCAAAATGTTCATAGACGGCAACGGCTGCCGATAATTCATTGGCGGTTTCTAGGTATAGTTTCTGATAACCTTCTTTTTTCGCTTCTGCAAAAATTTTTTTGAGAATACGGCTAGAAATCCCTTTGCCTCTTTGGTTTGAAGCAACATATAATTTCTGAAGCTCTGCGATGTCCCTAGAAATAGGAGCAAAACCTCCCGAACCAACGATTTCTCCAGATTCTTCTATCACAAAATAAGCCGCACGGTCAAGATGAGCATAGTAGGCGCTAAGATTATCCAGCTGTGGATCACAATAAGCCGTTCCAGGTTTATCAAGACCAAACTCTTCAAGGGAGGTACGGATAAGCTGAGCCACCGCAGGGTTATCTTGCACCTCAATCGCTCTTAATACCAGCATTTTATCCCTCCAAGTCGCTTAAATACTCATACCTCTCATATTTTTCAAGCAACTGGTCATTCTTGGCATCCAGTTCCTTTTGCAAATCGCTAAGCCTTGTAAAATCACTGCCACAAGTCTGCATCTCCTCTGAAATCTCCGCAATCCGATTTTCCAAAGCCTCAATCTCAGCCTCAATCCCAGCCCACTCCTGCTTCTCAAAGTAGGACATCCGCTTTTTCTCAGCCTTTGGCTTCTCTTCTTTGATGACTTCTTTCTTTTGGGAAATGGCAGAGCTTTCTTGCTCAAAAGCCTTCTCATCGAGATAATCTGTATAGTTCCCAAAAAATTCTCTAATAGAACCATTTTCAAATGCCAAAATCTTATTGGCCACCTTATCCAAGAAATAACGGTCGTGGCTAACGGTGATAACGGGACCAGCAAATCCAGCTAGGAAACCTTCTAAGACAGTCAAGGTTGCAATGTCTAAATCGTTGGTCGGCTCGTCTAGAAGTAAGACATTTGGTTTCTCAATCAAGATTTTAAGGAGATAGAGACGTTTTTTCTCACCGCCTGACAGCTTAGCAATCTGCGTGCCATGTGTCGAACGTGGGAAAAGAAACTGCTCTAGCAATTCAGAAATACTAGTTGTCCCAACCGTTGTCTTAACTTCATCAGCAACCTCTTGCAAATAAGAAATGACACGCTTGCTTTCATCCATATCCTTAAGATTTTGTGAAAAATAGCCGACACGGATGGTCTCACCAATATCTAATTTCCCAGATGTTGGCAGCAAGTCACCGTTAATCAAATTAAGAAGAGTCGATTTCCCAACACCATTATCTCCAATAATACCGATGCGGTCACGGTTTTGAATAATCAGGTTAAAATCAGTTAAAATCGGTTTGTTTGGATATGAAAAGCTCACATCTTCAAAGTTAACCACCTTTTTACCGATACGACTGGTTTCAAAGGTAATTTCCAAATCCTCAGCACTTGTGCCTTGATGTACCTCTTTTTTCAAATCATGGAAACGATTGATACGAGCTTGTTGCTTGGTCGCACGGGCTTGAGGTTGACGTCGCATCCACTCTAATTCTTGTTTGTAGAGTTGCTTTTTCTTATGAAGAGTTGCACTGTCACGCTCGTCCTGTTCAGCACGCAATCGGACATAGTCCTGATAATTTCCTTGGTACTCTGTCAATTGACTATCAGCCAATTCAAAAATACGGGTCGCCACATTGTCCAAGAAATAGCGGTCGTGGGTGATAAAGAGTACCGTTTTTTTACTATTCTTCAAGAAATTGGTCAACCAAGCAATGGTGTCAATATCCAGATGGTTGGTCGGCTCATCCAATAATAACAAATCAGCATCACCAAGGAGAACCTGTGCCAGTTGAACACGGCGTCTCAAGCCACCCGAAAGGTCTCCAACCTTTGTGGTTAAATCCATAATGCCAAGTTTTGAAAGAACCGTCTTAACTTCGCTCTCAATGGTCCAAGCATCAAGACTATCCATTTCTGCCATAACCTTTTCCAAACGGGCTTGGTTTTCCTCAGAATAAGCCAGCATCAGCTGCTCGTATTCACGAATCAGAGCCATTTCACGCAGGTCTGATGACAGTACCGTATCCAAAACACTCTTGCTATCGTCAAACTCAGGTTCCTGAGTCAAATAAGCAATGCTGTAATCATTACTCTTGATAAAGGGAGAAATATCCCCATCGTAGCCAATACGGTCTGAAATCACATCCAATAAGGTTGTCTTACCAGTCCCATTTACCCCAATAATTCCCACACGGTCTAAATCGTGGAGAATAAAGGAAATTTCTTTAAAGACGGTTTTATCTCCAACAGATTTGGTTAATTTTTCAACAATAAAATCAGACATGCTATCTTCCTATTTTCTTTTATGTCATTTAGTCGTTTATCAATCAGCACTTATCTGGTGCTAAAGGTTTTTGGGAGCAAACTTGTCCAGTGGATAACGCTAGACTGAGCTGGATAATGAGAGAGCTGGATAAGTCAAAACCATGAAAATGTGATTTCTACTCCCCTCTTACAGTTGCTCAATAAAGTCAAAAATAGCCTTTTTCTCATTTGCTAAGTCACCGATGACGATTGCTTTTTCAACGGCAGTCAACAATCGTCCCATATCTGGTCCAGGTTTCAGTCCCAATTCTTTGATCAGCATTCCACCGTTAACCACAATTTCGTGCTTATCATGAATCACAAGCTCTTGATCGAGACTCTCAATTTTCGCAAAATCAACAGGCAGACCTTGGGCTTGACGCAGTTCTTCTGCCAATACAATGACCTTTTTACCATAAGCATAAACTTGTTCTTTCGTTAGCTCATTGTTTAGGCGGTAGTTAAACACTTGGACAATGCGCTCGACATCTTTTTGGAAATTAACTGACGTTTTCCATTTTTTGAGGAAATGCTTTGGTTCTCTAATGGCTAGCGCCAATATCAGAGTTGCCCATGCTTGCTCTGAACTGGTAAAGACAAAGTCCTCAGACATCTTATCCAGTAAGCTCTGCCATTTTTCAAACGTATCAGCCAAATCAGGAAGGTACTGGTAGGCTTTTGTCGCTTGGAGTGCTTCAATGCCTTTGCGCCAATGCGGAGCCATCAACAACTTGTCAAATTCAATGAAGGAACGCTCAATGGAAATCTTTTCAAGCAAGGGTGCATGGGTCGTCATCGCCTGAAAGGTTGCCCTCTCAATGTCAAAATTGAGGGTCGCCGCAAAGCGTAATCCTCGCATAATCCTTAGGGCATCCTCATTAAAACGCTCCTCTGGCTGACCAACAGCCCTTAGCAGCTTGTTATCAAGGTCAGTTAAACCATTAAAAAGGTCAATGACTTTGCCATTTTCATCCAAAGCAAACGCATTGACTGTAAAATCACGGCGCTTGAGGTCCTCTTCTAGCGATCTCACAAAGGACACAGATTGTGGGCGACGGTAATCAACATAAACATCTTCGGTACGAAAAGTTGTTATCTCATACTCACCACCATTTTCAAGTACCAAAACCGTTCCGTGTTCAATCCCAATATCAACGGTACGTTCAAAAATCCGCTTCGTTTCTTCAGGATAAGACGATGTGGCGATATCCACATCATGAATGTCACGACCTAACAAGACATCACGCACACTCCCACCCACAAAATAGGCTTCAAACCCTGCTTCTTTAATCTTATTTAATAAGGGTAAAGCCTTCTGAAAGTCAGAAGGCATTGTTTCTAATTTCATGATAATAACTTTTCCAATCCGTAAACAAGTTCTTTGCGCTTGACCACTTCTTTGATGCCCAAATTGACCCCACTCATAAAGGAACTGCGGTCATAAGAATCATGACGAAGCGTCAACCCTTCACCTTGGGCACCAAAAATAACTTCTTGGTGGGCCACAAGACCTGGGAGGCGCACACTATGGATGCGAAAACCGTCAAATTCTGCTCCTCGCGCTCCTTCAATGAGTTCTTCTTCGTCAGCAACACCCTGTGTTTTATAAGAACGTGCCTCACGAATCAATTCTGCAGTTTTTATGGCTGTTCCAGAAGGCGCATCTTTTTTCTTATCATGATGCAGTTCAATGATTTCAAGGTCAGGAAAATATTTGCTGGCTTTAGCTGCAAATTCCATCAGAAGAATTGCACCAATGGCAAAGTTAGGAGCAATGAGACCACCCAGCTTTTTCTCTGCGGATAAGGCGATAAGCTCTGCAATCTGTTCCTCCGTAAAACCCGTGGTCCCAACGACTGGAGCAAATCCCTGTTCCAAGGCAAAGCGAGTATTGTCATAAGCAACTTTTGGCATGGTAAAATCCACCCATACGTCTGCTTGCAAGCCAATCAAGTCTTCCTTGGTAGTAAACACTGGAACGCCATTGACATCTTGTTCGGTCGCAAAAGGATCAAGGAGGCCTACTAATTCAAGTTCCTGATCTTGTGTGACCATATCAACCGCAGTTGATCCCATCTTTCCTTTAAAACCAGCAATAATGACCTTGATTTTCATAAACTCTCCTTCTTTTACAATCGAAAGCAACCTAAGAGACTGGGCAAAAAATATCTCAATCTTCTCTTTTTGATAGAAATAGTAGATTTACCTAGGTAAAATGGCTTTATTAGTCAAAGTGTGGTGTCACACCCAGAGCAATAGCGCCCTCACCCAAATGCGTTCCAATCACAGAACCAAAGGTTGCAATTGAAAGATTTGTTACACCATCTGTTGTTAATTGTTCGTAAAGTGAATTCGCCTTTTCAACCGCATTTCCGTGAATAATCATCACATCGTAAGAACCATCTTCAGACAGTTTCACCATCACATCAATCAAGCGTTTAACAGCCTTTTTCTCTGTTCTAACTTTCTCATAAACAACGATTTTCCCTGTTTCATCAAAATAGAGAATCGGTTTAATTGACAAAAGGTTACCGAGAATAGCAGAGCTATTTGACAAGCGCCCACCTTTGACCAAATGATTGAGGTCATCCACCATGATATAAGCAGACGTCTTCTCAATTTGCTGGTGTAAGCGGTCCATAATGGTTTCAAAGCTCAATCCAGCTTCTGCCCAATTAAGTGCGTTCATCACCATCATTCCTAGTGGAGCAGATGTAATCTTTGTATCCGGAAAAGCAATCGTTAAACCTTCATGTTCTTCAATAAGGTATTGGATATTAGCCCAAAAACCTGAAATACCACTAGACAAGAATAACCCGACAACATGCGTATAGTTTTCATTGGCAAGTTTAAACAATAATTCATCTAACTGCGCAACAGAGGGTTGGCTCGTCATTGGTAGATTTTGCGCAGCCGCCATTTTTTCATAAAACTCTGTAGCAGTTAGGTTAACACCTTCGACATAAGTGTCTCCATCAATCGTTACAGGAATGTCCAAAATAAAGAGATTATCAGCTTTTTTAAATTGTTCTGGGAAAAAGACTGACGAATCCGTAATTACAGCTAATTTCATCTTAAAACTCCAAATTAATACCTGGTCGATCCAAGGCGATTTCAGTGACTTCATAAGTCAAGCGTTTTAACATATCCAAAAGAGGAGCTGCCAAATCTTGAACTTCCTCTTGAGAAAGTTCACTTGGTTCTTGTAAGATACGGTTCAAGATGCGATTTCCTTGTGAAATGACTCCTGAAATCACAAATTCTTCCTTGACAATCATGTACTGTAAGCGAGCAACTAAGACTGTTTCATTAGCCTCTGTATCGCGTTTAATCAACTGAAACGTTACCTCTGCCTTAGACTTTGGAGTGCCGTGTTCTTTCTCCCACTCCAAATTGCGGGCATCGTAGTGAAATTGATTGACAAATTCTTTATCGCGAATAATTTCCATTGTTTTCTCCTTGACGTTATTGTTCCCATTATACCACGAATACTTTGAAAATTAAAGCTCAGAATTTTTTCTGCACGACAATCGCATGAAAGATTTTTAGCAAGAAAGCAAAGTTTTTTGTATTTCAATTTTCGGCTTTTTCAAAAATACGTTTTATTATTGAGCTGTTTTGCTATAGGAAAAGCATTGAGAGTATCTACTTTAAACTGTACTATAATTCGGAAATAACTGTTTCATGCGTTTGTCCTGTTTTTTCTGTGGGTGCTTAGCAACAATCTCTGGATGTACTTCTAGAAGGGCTTTGCCTTTTTCGGTCAAAGCATAGCTTCTCAACTCAAATAGGGCAGATAATTCCTTTTCTGTGTACTGCTCTGCCATTTTGTCATCCAAATCGCTACGCTTAAACTTAGATAGTCCTGCCACTCCTTTGGCTTTTAAAAATTCTTTAAGGTCACCGGCAGGCAAGTGACGTAGGGACTCAAAGGCTGTCTCAATCCGAACGTAGCCCGTCTCAATAAGCATATCCAATTCCTTATCCGCATCGATGCCGTAAGTCGTGTAAAAATACTTATGACGAAATGAAGTCGTCAAAAAAGTTCCAAAAGAGATCCGCCACAAGAGAATGATATGACCTGGTAAAAATCCTTCTACAGTGCGTTCCATCTGACGTTTAGTAATCGGCTTTTTCATTAATTCTTCCTCATATTGAGGCGCAATATAAGGCATCTCAGCATGATCTTTGTAAATGTCTTTAACTAATTTTTCCATAGGGAAAATTATAGCAAAAAGTTTCTAGAATTTCCTCTTTAAAGAATCAGTATTCAGTGTTCTTTCTTTTAAGTGCAGTTAGTAAAAATCTATGAAAAGCTTGTCACAAACCAATTTTTCTCTTGACTTAGACCACCTCTAAAGTGTTAAAATGGTAGCGGATTCAAGAAAGGAGAAAATCTCATGAAAACTCTCAATGTTAAACACGGACCTCAAAACGTTTCTAATATTATCCTAGGTTGCATGCGTATGCCTGCTCTCGATGTTGAAGCAGCTGCTAAAATGATTACAACCGCTGTTGAAAATGGTATTAACTTTTTCGATCACGCTACCTGTTATGGTGATGACGGGGAAGCTGAGCGTCGTTTTGGTGATGCCTTTAAATTAACTGGTATCAAGCGCGAAGACATCATCCTGCAATCAAAAGTTGGCCTCCAATTCGAGCGTAATGAATTTGATTGGACAAAAGAAAATATCTTGTCAAACGTTGACCGTATTTTGGAACGCTTACAGACGGATTATCTTGATGCCCTGCTTCTACACCGTCCTGACTTGATTTTTGAGCCAGAGCAGGTAGCAGAAGCCTTTGATCAACTTTATACTTCTGGAAAATTCTTGCCATAATAAATGCAAGAGGCTGGGCAAGACATCCATGATGGCTCCGCCCTCACTAAGATTATACACCTAGTAAGGGCTTTATGTTTGTTTTCATTATTCTGTGGGTGAGGGCGGAGCCATCATGGATGTCTTGCCCAGCCTCTTTTTTTGATGAAACGACTCACGATTGTTTATACAGTTCGCGTCTTATTTGTTATTAATAATCCTTTCAAACCGCTTCTTTTATTGCTCATCATAATCAATTTTATCCGCATGTTTAGCTGAAGCTGTTTTTGGGATACCGATATTCACTAGGCGCTCATCAAATTCTTCTAGCTCCTGATAAGAATCAGTAAAACGCTCGATTTTATCATTAACATTAGGCTGAGACAAAACCACCTTCTTTCCATCCAGCCAAATAGCATAGTAAAAATGCCCCTGACGATTATTCGTGGATAATCGCCAATGTGAAGCACCATACCAAGCTTCAATTTTTTCAACTTCTTCATAGCGATAGTGCTTTCCAGATAAATTTAGGGACGAATAAAGGATAATGTCTTGCTCAGTCACAACTGTCGTATTGGTCAGATACAAAAAGGTCGATAAAAGTATCAAGATAGGTGATCCAAAACGCAAGTACCAGTTATCAAATAAGTCGTAGACTTTAAAGAAATGAAAGAGCCAATAGCCAATACTAGATACTGTCACGCCAATCATCACAAGCCCCCAAAAACGATTGGATTCATAAAAGAACCAATTTTCTGGAAGAAGATAAGTCGTCACAATAGAGATACCTGAAAAAAACAACAAGGCTAAGATAATCCCTAATAACAGAACAGGCAATAATTTCCACTCTCTCCTATCTTTCTTGGTTACCAGAGATTTTTTCGCTTGACGATTTTTAAAATAACGAGACCATATCCAAGCAATCCAAACAGAGGTCAATAAAAGCGTACTCCATAATGAGTTGACACTGCTGTCAACCAAAACTTCCCTCAACTCTTCAAATTCATCTGCTTCTTTGAAATCAATGATGTCATTGAACTCATCAATTTTAGCAGGATTTCCATAGACCTTTGAAAACTTCTGACAGAGTTGACGACGCTCGAAAACCTTTTCTTCTTCAGCATAGAGGCTCTGAACACGGTCTTCCAAAGCTGCCTGAACCCGTGAATTCTCTTGTGTCAGCAGCTCTGCTATGTCACTAAGTGAAAAACCAAAATAGCGAAAAATTTTGATTTTTTTCAAGGTTTGAACATTAGCTTCAGAGTAATCACGATAAGTGTTATTCGCATTTCTCGCAACTTCAAGCAGGCCTTTTTCTTCATAGAAACGGATGGTCTTACTTGACAATCCCGTCAACTTTTCTACATCTTTAATCTGCATAAGAACTCCTTTCTATCTTTGTTATACACCATCCACCTAGGGGAGAGTCAAGGATTTTTTTGATATTTTTGAAAAAACCAAGCTCATATGAACTTGGTTACCTGATATTTTTACAATTGTTCTGCTACTGCATTTAGGAGATTTTGGATACCAGACGCATCGCTACCACCTGCCATGGCCATATCTGGTTTACCACCACCGCGACCTGATACAAGCGGCGCAATTTCCTTAATCACATTACCAGCATGGACCTCTTTAGACTTGCTTGCCACAAGGACATTGACTTTCTCACCGATACTTGCCACAAGAACAAGGACATCTGAGTAATCTTTTTGCTTCCAGTTGTCCGCGAAGGTACGAAGGGCACCTGCGTCAGCCACCTCAACTTGTGTCGCAATGTAGCGGACACCGTTAGCTTCTTTAACATCTTTGAAGACATCACCAGCCTGTGCTGCGGCTGCTTTTTCTTTCAACTCAGCGTTTTCTTTTTGCAAATGGCGGAGCTCCTCAGCAAGAGCCGTTACCTTAGTTGGTACTTGATCCATTTGTGGCACTTTAAGGGTTTGTGCCACAGCTTTAAGCGCATCTTCACGGTCACGGAAGGCTTCAAAGGCTTGTTGACCTGTTACCGCAAGGATACGACGAGTCCCTGAACCAATACCTTCTTCTTTGACAATCTTGAAGAGACCGATTTCAGCAGTGTTTGACAAGTGTGTACCACCACAAAGCTCGATAGAGTAATCCCCGATTTGAACCACACGAACCACTTTACCGTATTTCTCACCAAAGAGCGCCATCGCTCCCATTTCTTTGGCTGTCTCAACATCTGTCTCAGTCGTCACAACTGGTAGAGCTTCCCAGATTTTTTCATTGACTTGTGTCTCGATGGCACGGAGTTCTTCAGCTGTCACTGCTTCAAAGTGCGTGAAGTCAAAACGAAGGAAGCCTTCTTCATTCAATGAACCAGCCTGAGTCGCGTGTTCACCGATGATACGGTGAAGCGCAGCATGAAGCAAGTGTGTCGCTGTGTGATTTTTCTCAACACTGTTACGACGAGCAATGTCAATAGAAAGTGTGTAGCTTGTGCCAACAGAAAGGCTTGCCAAAACTTCTACCGTGTGTAATGGCTGACCATTTGGCGCTTTTTGCACATCTACGACACGCGCAACAGTATCACCCTTATCATTTTTCACCACACCGTGGTCAGCAACCTGCCCACCCATTTCAGCATAGAATGGTGTTTGGTCAAAGACGAGGAGAGCTTGACCTTCAGATACAGCTTCAGTACGCTCGTTATCTGCAATGATAACAGACAAGCTTGCCTCAAGTTCTGTTGCTTCATAGACAAATGTTGAAGGCTCAGTGATACCTGCGAGGGTTTCATTTTGCATACCCATCGAACCACCTTTGACAACAGCAGCACGCGCACGGTCTTGTTGCTCTTTCATGGCTGCTTTGAACCCATCATGGTCAATTTTGTAGCCAGCATCTTCTGCCAACTCTTCTGTCAATTCAACTGGGAATCCGTAAGTATCGTAAAGTTTAAAGATATCTTTTCCTTCAAGCGTATCTTTGCCAGCTGCTTTCAAATCAGCCAATAACTCTTCAAGGTGACCTGAACCAGCATCAATCGTGCGGGCAAAAGTCTCTTCTTCACGTTTAACGATTTTCTCAATAAAGTCACGTTTTTCAAGCACTTCTGGGTAATAGCTTTCCATGATTTGACCAACGATTTGAACCAATTTGTAAAGGAAAGTCTCTGTGATCCCCAAGCGGCGACCGTGCATAACAGCACGACGAAGGAGACGACGAAGGACATAACCACGGCCTTCATTTCCTGGAAGGGCACCATCACCAATGGCAAAGCTAAGCGCACGAATGTGGTCAGCAATGACCTTAAAGCTCATGTTATCGCCATCTTGGTCATAAGTTTTACCAGACAATTTCTCCACTTCACGAATAATTGGCATAAAGAGGTCTGTCTCAAAGTTGGTTTTAGCCCCTTGGAAAATCGCTGCTAAACGCTCTAAACCTGCGCCCGTATCAATGTTTTTGTTAGGTAATTCTTTGTATTCTGAACGTGGAACAGCTGGATCAGCATTAAATTGTGACAACACGATGTTCCAGATCTCGATGTAACGATCATTTTCAATATCTTCTTCCAACAAGCGAATACCAATGTTTTCTGGGTCAAAAGCTTCACCACGGTCAAAGAAGATTTCCGTATCTGGACCTGAAGGACCAGCACCGATTTCCCAGAAGTTATCTTCCAGCGGAATCAAGTGACTTGGCTCAACTCCCAAAGCAATCCAGCGGTTGTAGGAATCCGTATCATCTGGATAGTAAGTCATGTAGAGCTTGTCTTTTGGAAAAGCAAACCAGTCCTCACTTGTCAACAACTCAAAGCCCCACTCAATGGCTTCGTCACGGAAATAGTCTCCGATAGAGAAGTTTCCAAGCATCTCAAACATGGTGTGGTGACGTGCTGTCTTACCAACATTTTCAATATCATTGGTACGGATTGATTTTTGTGCATTGGTAATGCGTGGATTTTCAGGAATCACAGACCCATCAAAATACTTTTTAAGTGTCGCAACCCCAGAGTTAATCCAAAGAAGGGTTGGGTCGTTGACTGGCACAAGATTAGCCGAAGGCTCAACAGAGTGACCCTTTGACTTCCAGAAATCCAACCACATTTGACGAATCTGAGCAGAAGATAATTGTTTCATAAAATAAGATACCAAGAGCGTTAAGAAAGCGAGAGAAAAATAGGAGACCAACGCCGTGTGCTTGCACACAAGGCGGTCTATCTTTTTTCCGATGCTTTTAGCTCGGGTTCAGTTAATTTCCCTAACTGAACTTTCCTTTCATATATTTTTTATTTTGAAGAATAGAAAACCTGATGAAGACACTGGCGTCTAGGAAGTATTCGTCTTTTTGACACAGTCCGTAGCCCGAGTTCTATTTTGCTGAACTCGGATTTAACACCCTACCTTTCATTTAATTTAGTAGGTTTAGGGCAGGTTTAGCTTGACCGAACCTTTCCTTTCATAATGTGTCCATCTGTTTCATTTCACAGATATAGGCTACAATTATTTAACAAAAGAAAACAACAAAGCCAGTAAACGGAGGGCGATTTTACCGCGGTACCACCTCCATTCAATGACCTTGTCATCCTCATTTGTATTCCATTATGAGACTTAGTAGCAAGATAAGGTCATTTTAGTGGCTCACAGCAACCGCCACCTTTCTGAAAAAATATTACCTTATCCATTCTAAATCTTATTTTTGAGTAGTAGCTTCTGAGCTTTCTGTTTCGCTAGCTGTCATTGTTTCACTAACTGTTGTCGTTTCACCTGTCGCTGCATACTGTGACAAGATTGAGGCAAAGCTATCATCTTTGATTTTGACGTTTGATTTTTCAAGAGCCGCAGCGATAATTTTATTTTGGAAAGTGACATCTGCCTTTTTCTCTGCTAGGTAAGTCTCTTTCAGACGGTCTTTATAAGTTTTCCAATCTGCAGATTTTTCAGTTTTAGCAGTCACTTTAACAATATAGTAGCTTGTCGTGTAGTTAGTAGTGTTGACAACAGGAATAACTTCTGATACTGCACCTTTTTCAAGACTTGCTGCAGCTGTCACTACTTCTGTAGGAACATCTTTGGCAGCTGAGTCAAACTTGTACTCCACTTTTTCATCTAGGGATTTATCAGTAGCAATCTTCGTAAAATCAGCACCTTCAGCTTTTACCTCTGCTAAAACACTATTAGCAGTGTCTTGGTTATCCAAGCGGATAAACTCAGCTGTCATTTCTGGTGTGTAAGCCTTGTAAAGTTCCTTGTAGCTATCATCTGTCAGCTCTTTTTCAGCCGCTGCTTTAATGGCATAGTCTAGTAACATTTGCACACGAACTTGTTGCTTATAGGTTTTTTCGGTCATGCCATTCATGGCTAAGACTTGTTGGAAAGAAGTCCCATAGTTTTTAACTTCTTTATCGTAGGCTTCGTCAGTCTCTTTTTGACTAACGTTATCACCGTATTGCTCTTCTAAGACTCTATCCAAGATAAGTGTCAACATGGCACTTTGTGCACCTTGTGTTGATTTAACTTGGTCGTAAAAATCAGTTACGGTAATGTAGTCACCTTTCATCGTCACTAATTTGCTGTCTGTACTTGTCTTGCTCGTACATGCAACCAATGTTGCTACTGACATTAAGGTCACAAGACCTGTAGCGAATTTTTTCTTCATGTTTATAAAATACCATGAGTGCCAAACCGTTCAAATGCTATTTGACATCGGAAAAACAGAACCTTGCTCTGCCTTTTCCCAAAACACTCATTCCTTCTCTATAATTTCATTAACTTTTTTATTATATCATATTTTCTAAAAAATAACTTAATCAAGTTTAATATGCTCTGCATTTTTGCGTAACATCAACAGGCCATCACTAAGTGGAATGAGGCTAGCTGTTAAATCTGGGTGGTTCAATGTCTGTTCAAATAGACGATGTAAACCACGGTAAATGGTTCTTTGCCCACGACGAACTTCTTGAATCGGCTTTGCAATATCGCCCCCTTGGAAAATATCATCAAAAATGATGACACCACCAACTTTCAGGCGCTTGAGAACTTCAGGCAAAAAGACAACATATTTGGACTTTGCTGAATCCATGAATACAAAGTCATAGGTTTCCTCTAAAGTGCCCAACATGTCTACCGCATCCCCTTCAACTAAGGTAATTTGCTGACGCGTGTCATATTTTGCAAAATTTTCCTTTGCAAAAGCTATCATCTCTTCATTGCGATCAATCGTTGTGATTTTAGCATTTGGAGCATATTCTGCCATCAAAAGAGCAGAGAAACCGATTGCTGTCCCGATTTCAAGGATATTTTTCGGTTGCAAGGTCTGCATAAGCAAACGAAAATAAGCGACAACTTCATGCTGAATAATCGGGATATTTTCTTGACGAGCAAAAGCTTCTAGCTCAGCTAGATGGCCTTCGTTTTGTTTTTGCTTTGTCCGCATGTAATGGACAACATCCTCTTTTACAACTGGACGTCGCATATTGTGATTTGCATTTTTTGAATATGATTTTACCATAGGCTCTATTATATAAAAAATCTCTAGTCAGTGCTAGAGATTTTTACTTTATTTTTGTTTATTAAGAATATGTTTCAACCAAATAGCAACAACCAAGGCTAAGGCGTAACAAACCATGAAGACTAACAAGGTAACTGTGTAACTGTCCGTCGCTTCAAATGTCACTGACAATAACATGGGACCTACTAAAGCTGCCATCGCCCAAGCTGTCAAACTGTATCCGTGAAGCGCAGCTAATTCTTTTGCCCCAAAAATATCACTGAGATAAGGTGGAATAAGGCTAAAACCTGCCCCATAGCAAGTCATTAATGCCGCCATTGCCATCGTGAACATTAGCGGTGTCCTAAATAAGATGAGACTAAAAGCCATTAAAATATTAACCACAAGCAAAATGATAAAAGTCAAGGGACGCCCAATATAATCAGAAATCCATGCCCAGATCAGACGCCCAAAGCCATTAAAAATTCCCATAAGTCCCACAACAACTGCTGCTGCTTCTGGAGACATTCCCGTTAAATCCTGAGCCATCGGAGCAATCACTGAAATGATTCCTAGACCGCAAGCAATGTTGATAAATAAGATCATCCAAAGAATGTAAAATTCTCTTGTTTTCAGAGCGTCATTGGCAGTCATGCCTACTGTTAAATCTGCTTTTTTAGCGTCTTTAGCATTAGCAGCGAGTCGTTTAGATTCTTCTTGAGTTGGTCTTTTAATCAATTGAGAAACTGTTATCATCACCACAAAATATAAGCCACCTAACAAATAGAAAGTATTGACCAGACCTTGCGTCTCAATGAGATACTGAGCAACAGGGCTTGTTAACAAAGAAGCAAAGCCAAATCCCATAATAGCAAGTCCAGTAGCCAAACCTCTCTTATCAGGAAACCATTTAATAATTGTCGACACTGGTGTAATATAGCCCGCACCTAAACCAAGACCACCTAAAATGCCATAACCGAGATAAAGTAACCATAATTCTTCTTGAGCAATAGCATAGCCAGTCAAAACATTTCCAAGGGAATAAAGGACTGCTGAAATCGAACCTGTTACGCGAGGTCCAAATTTTTCAACCAGCCGTCCCATAAAGGCAGCTGATAAGCCTAAGCAGAAAATTGCTAGAGAAAAGGCAAACGCTATTGACGATAAGCTCCATCCTGTTTCACTGACAATTGGATTGCGGTACACGCTCCAAGCATAGGTAGAACCTAACATCAAGTGAAGCAAGACCCCACATACAGCCACAACATATCGATTTGTTTTTTTCACAAAAACCTCCATCAACTAAAAAAAGAGTTAAGAACAATATAGCCTAACTCTATCAATATTTAGTCAATTTGCCTAACATTTTGCTCACACGATACATCTAAAGAGGAAATATACGAACAATATCTATTAACTCATCAATCTTTGTATTGAAATCTGAATCTTCTACACGTAAATTGATAGACTTGATACCAGCATTTATAGCGACTTCAGCATCTAAACAACGATCCCCAATGTAGTAGGTGTTGGCTTTATCTAGCTGATATTTTTCCATCAAATAGGTTACAGCTTCTGGATGTGGTTTACGCTTAAAGCCATTAGCTGAGGTGATAACTTCTGTAAAATAGCCATCTATTCCCAAATTGTTGAGCACTGCTCCTGTGGAGGCACCTTTATGGGTATAGATAAAATGTTGAATTCCTACCTCAGAAGTTTGTTCAAGCACCGCTTTAGCCCCAGGCATAAGGGAAATCATATGGTCACGAGCTTCTTGCTCTTTATTAAAAAAGCTAAGCAACTCGTCAAAGGAAATGTTATGCTCTTGAGAAAGATCTCTTAAAAGCTGACCGATTGACGTTTCAATGACATAGGACATCACAAAATCACGATTAAACGGAAAATCGTAAACCTGATACAACAGGGTTAAAACATCTTCAATAGCCTCATACGATTCTACCAAAGTCCCATCAAAATCCCAAATAAAGGTCGTCTTTCCCATCTTATTCTCCTGTCTTTACCCAATACCGTGCGTAGCGATGGCCATTATCCTCAGCAAAACCATCCAATCTCGCTTCAAAATGTTCAATCGTTTTTCTACTAGGGATATTGTCCTCACGCGCCGTAATGAGCACCTCTGTGATACCACGTTTGGCATATTCTTTTAGGGCAAAGGTTACTAGTTCTGCCATGATACCACGCCCACGATAGTCAGTCCTCGTCACATAACCAATATGCCCACCAACGCGAGCTAAGTCACCTTTTAATTCCCAACGACAACCAATTCTTGCCACAATCTCGCCATTCAAAAAGTAATAAAAATTCGTTGACGTCGCCCAGTCAGGATTACCAGTATCCACTTCATTTTGACGGCATTTAGCAAGATAGGCTGCGAAATCGTCCACTTTTTTGGTTTCTACAAAAGGATTACGTTCCTTTTCTTCCAACAAAATCTCCTGAAACCTGCGAAAAGCGGCTTCATCACTAACTTCTAATCGTCTTATCTCGATCATAAATGTACCTCATAGTTAACTGACTGGATTTTTTGTCCTTGATGATTAATATCAAAAGTTCCTAATAGTATTCCACCTGCTTTTTCAGCTGTTTTACGACTAGCTACATTTTTCTCATCCATGGCAATATAGATATTAGAAATTCCTTTTTCACGATAGCGTTCAAGTCCATACTGAACTAACTCAAAAGCCACACCTTGCTTCCTAAAAGCTGGAGCTACCATATAACCTAAATGCCCTAATTTTTGACAATCAGGATGCTGGATTTCCCAAAAACAAATCAACATTCCTAAAATTTGTTCATCCTCAAAAGCAAAATATCGAGTAAAGGTTGACCACGATTGCCCTTCTTTCTTCACCTCAGAAACATCGCTATCTGCAACATAGTTTTCAAAATTAGCAGTCTCCCACCATTCCACAAAAGGGTTGATTTGCTTATCCCTCAACATGGCTTCTTCAAACCTCTGAAATGCATTTTTATCCTCTAGGCTAATCTTCCTTACTTCCACGGGAGTACCTCCTGCTTTTCCCACATTATAGCAAAAAATCGCCAAATAGGCGATTTTCAATAAAGGAACATTTTAACTTGACTCTGATTGAATGTTTTGTGACACTTCTATGAAAGATTCGGGGAGTGAGCAACTATTCTTTAACCACTTTAACCTCTCCCTCTTCTAATAAAAATATCTCATTACACAAGTCTGTGATATTTTCTGAAATATGCGAAGTCAAGATAACTAAACCATTCTTTTTATCTCTATAAGACAAAATCACTTTCTTAGTTAACAAAACACTCTTCTCATCCAAAGCATTCATCGGTTCGTCTAGAAGAAGAACATCTGGTTTGTGTATAAATGCCTGAATTAGCCCCATTTTCTGCTGTGTCCCCAATGAAAGATGATTATATTTTATATTTTCAAAGTCATACAGATTATAATAATCAATCCAGTAATCAATATCATCATTCGTAATATTAGGTGAAAGAAATTTTAACAACTCCAGATTCTCTTTTAATGTAAGGTAGGATAAAAATTCCACCTTTTCAATAACAATTCCAGCATTTTGAATATATCTTAAATTTTTACCATAACTAATCCCATTTTGAAATACATCCCCTCTATCAAGACGGATAGTTCCTGCTAAGAGCTTGAGTAAAACAGTCTTTCCAGAACCATTATCACCTTTTAATCCATAAATATTTTGAGGTTCAAAACGTAAGTTTACGTTATTTAAAATATTCTGTTTATAATAGCACTTATACCCTTTTTTTATTTCTAACATCACATACCATCCTTTTCTAGATATTTTTCTAAGATACCACTCCCCAGTATCACTATAAGAACAGCACCTCCTAAACAACTTATCAGAGCACTAGAGATTATCAACTTTTGAAAAATTAGTAAAACAAAAAATAGTAAAAAAGCTATCGTTGAATTGTTACTGATTAGAGCAATCAAAGTTATAAAAATCAAATAAATTAGCATTAACCTTCCTAGGAGAATGAAAAATTCAGTATTTTTAAAATAGAAATATAGAGGAAGCAAGCCCACCAACCAAACCATTAAATCTTGTAGATAAAATAAAGCCACCAACAATATCCGTTTTTGGGTAAAACATATGTAAGATTGTGATTTGTAAAGGATAAGTGCTCGATAAGAGTTTAACAATTCCCAGACAAACATTAAAGATGACAGACAACCAACTAAAAATATAGAGCTTGTGGTCAACATTTTCGAAATATCTAACTGACTTCTTCCAAACTCGTCATAGGTAAGCAGAGAAAGTAATTCATTTTCAAAAAAAGTCCGAAAATCAATAATATGACTAAAATTCTCAGAGACTCTTTTTAACAACAGCCACGTTAATATGGAAAGAAGAGCCGCTCTTACCATTAAGACAATTATTTTTCGGAAGCAACTCTTAGTAAATTTAAATCTCATCTTCATATTTTTTTAAAATAGCATAGCCACACATATAAAAGCAATAGGGTAAAAGCAGAGTTTGGATATCTAGATTCCCATAACTAGTTATCATAAAAGTCGTCATAGGAACTAAATAAAAAGGCATGAAATGATATAGAATTATGGATCCAAGCCAAATAAACATGAGGTAATCAATCGCAGATTTTATTGGATTTTGTAAAACATCTATTATTTTAAACAGAAATAAACTATTCACAAAAATAGCCACACAAACCAAAATGATTGAAAATATAAACAGAATTAAATCACTATTCAAGAAATAGCGTAAAACACTTGTTTCTGACAGTAAGTGCTCTTTACCAGATAATTGAAAAGTTCCTGCCAGCATGGTAATGATTACAACAATACCAACAATTATTAGATACAGTAGAACTGGAAGACTTGCTAATTGCCAAGAAAGGTGCTTCCGAAATTTAAAATAACAATCGTTCTTGCCAATTGATAATTTTATAAATTTAGTTTTCAGAGTAACATAATTAAATCCCAGTAAAGAAATAATAATTGGCAGAAGAAAGGACTGATAAAATCCTACATTGAATAGTAAAACATTTATATCTAGATTAGAACGTAATAATTCATTTTTTATAGCTATTCCGTCAAAATTAGCTAAATCAGGTGCATTGGCGTCAAAAAATAAATAAGTAGTAATATAATCACGATAGACTAATAAGATAAAAACTAAACCTAGTAAGAAATATAAAAACTTATGTCTTACTAGGTTCAAAAAATTAATTTTCATAAAAGTACCGAACCTCTCAATTATTAGTTTGGCGACCAACTTCCTGTTATAGCTGCTGCGCCATCCCACCAGTTCTGTCTTGCCATATCTGCAGCATAAACATATCCCGCTGTTGCCCAATTCCCATGTGTTGATCGAGTTCCACAGGTTGTCAATGATGTACCGCTACGATCTTCTCCATTCGAATTTACTAAACGATGCTTTACAGTCATTGGATAAAGAAAAGATTAAGACTAAGATTTAAATTCATTATGTACTCAGCCCCTGCATTTTCTTTATTGATATAACCAGTCCTAACATAGGCAGTTGTAATTCTGAAATTAGAAAATTCTCCAATTTCATAGGCACTTGCTACATTTGTCCCTACCATTAACAACAATGCACCTGCACAAATATAAGTTTTCACATTTTTCATATTTAACACACCTTTCTTAAGATACTCTTAGTGATAACGGTAATAGTACTTTTATGAAAATTTTAATTAACATTTAGAATCTTAGCTCATGGGACTTACCTACTATTCTATTTTATTCCTTACTACACTTACCACCACGATGGAATGTCTCCCCAGGGATCTAAATCTTTCACTAAAACAATAGCTAATAGTAAAATACAAATTATAATCCACGACCGTATTTTATTTTTCATACCTTTCTCCTCCAATTTCTGGTATAATGATAGCACATCAAATATCTAAATTTTCAGAATGTGTAACATATTCACATTTTATAGGGAGAATTTATGCGTTGGGATTATGGTCAAGTTTATAAAATGATTCGAAAATCAAAAGGATTAACCCAAAACGATGTTTGTGGAGAAATTATTAGTCGTTCTACGCTAGCAAAAATAGAGAGTGGGAAAGTTATTCCTAACTTTGATAATATGGTCTTTCTTCTTGAACAGATTGATATGAGTCTATCTGAATTTAAATATATTTGTAATGAGTTCAAACCTGATCAACGAGAAAGAATTATCACTACAATTCAAAGCCAAAACTCCACCATAGAGGTACAAGATTTATTACCTTTACTCAAGGACTGCGAAAATTTTCTCAAAACACATCACGATGTTCCTATTCAAAATCTTTATCGTTCATTGCAGGTAATTACAGAAATTCGTATTAAGGGATTAAAGAGTAATGATTATTTACATGGGCTAGCTACATCAATTTGGAAACATTTAGAACCTATGGACTCTTGGTATGGAAATGATTTACGGTTACTGGCAATAATTCTTTTTTATTTTGATATGGAAACATTACCTCACATCACAAAAAGAATTCTTGAAAACTTGGAGCGATACAAAAACTTTCACGATATAAAATCTTTTCAACTTTCTTTACTAGGTAATCTATCGACTATCTATTTTAAAAATCATCATTTTAAACAATGTGAATCAATTACTCTCAAATCTCTTGAAATTGCTCAAGAATTAAAACGTTTTGATGCACTTGGTTTCTCCCAAGTTCGCCTCGGCATCTGCCAAAATGATGATGAGCTTATTTCAAAAGGTATGACCCTTTTGAAATTGACTGGTGAAAATCAATTAGTTACTACTCTTGAAGAAGAGATAGAAGAGTATAATCATTTTAATACTTAACACCAAATTTAAAAATTACTTTCTTGTTTTTTTCTTAAAAGTACGGACGCTCAAAAGGTTCAGGGAACCTTTCGAGGTGGGAAATAGAGTTGACAAAGTCAACATCAAAACCTCCTTTTGAGTTTCACTACTAAGAATACTACTGTAGTGAAAGAAACATTTTTTCTTGCTACGCTTATCATTATTTCAATGATATTAGAGGTTCTAAAATTCTAATTTTGATTTTGAATGAGTATAAAAAACAAAAGAACTTCCAATTGAACAGTTCTTTTGTTGGATTTCGAAAGAGTCTGGGATAATAATCCCAGACTCTTTGATTTATTCTCACCCAAAAGTATTCACCAAACGTTCGCAGGCTTCTGCAATCAATGTTGTTGGTGCTGCTACATTCAAACGGAAATGATTTTTTCCTTCTCTACCAAAGGTCAATCCGTCATTGAGTTGGAGTTTTGCCTTGTCAGCTAAGACTTCTGCCACTTCCTCATGAGAAAGTCCTATTTCGGAGAAATCTAGCCACATCAAGTAGGTCCCTTCTGGTTTCATAACTTTAATTTTCGTTTGGGCTAAGGCGTCACAAACCACGTTAACATTAGTCTCCAAGACTGTTTTTAACTCCTTCAACCAAGGCAATCCTTCTCGCAGAGCCACTTCGGTTGCCAATAATCCAAGACTTGACACCTCGTGCTGGTTATTGGCTAACTGACGCTTTTGGAAAAGCTTGCGCAACACCTCATTTTCAATAAGTGCAAACGAATTTTTTGTTCCTGCAATATTGAAGGTCTTGGTCGCAGAGCTTAGGATAATCGTAAACTCTTTAAAGTCAGGTGAAACCGTATTGAAAGAATGGTTCTGATGTCCAAAAAGTGTTAAATCTTGATGAATTTCATCAGACACTAAGATAACCCCATGTTTTTGGCAAATTTGCCCAACCTGCAGTAGTTCTTCTGCTGTCCAAACACGTCCTCCTGGATTATGAGGACTGCAAAAAACATATAGCTTGACCTCATTGTCAATAATGTCTTTTTCAAGCTGAACGAAATCCAGCTCAAAGTGCCCATCTTTCTCTACTAAGGAATTGTTGATCAACCGACGATTATTAAGGGTCACCGTGCGTGCAAATGGAGGATAGACTGGCGTATTGATAAGAACTGCCTCATCTTCTTTTGTGAAAGCCTGAATAGCTACTGAGATAGCAGGAACGACCCCTTCGATGAGAACCACATCTTCTTTTGCAACCTTGTAACCATGCTGCGTTTCTTCCCAGTCTAAAATGGCTTGATAGAGACTATCCTTTGGTCCATCGTAGCCATAGACTCCTTGCTTTGCAAATGCCTCCAGCGCAGCTGTCATTTCTGGAAAGGTGATAAAGTCCATATCCGCAATCCACAAGGGAATCAAGTCCTTATCAGCGGCAGCTTTTTGCCATTTATAGGCATTGGACAAGGTACGATCTGGAAATTCTGTAAAATGGTAAGTCATAAGTGCCTCCTATCTTTCAAGCGCCTGCTCGAGGTCAGCTAAAAGATCTTCGACATCCTCAATCCCAATAGAAAGTCGCAAGAGGTCATCTGTCAAACCATAGCTGGTACGGACTTCTGCAGGGATATCCGCGTGGGTCTGTGTCGTCGGATAAGTAATCAAGCTCTCCACACCACCCAAACTTTCTGCAAATGTGAAAACCTCTAGGTTATTCAAAATGGTTGGAATTTTCGCTTCATCAGCCACCTTAATCGAAATCATGCCCCCTTTTCCTGTGTAAAGGACTTCTTTGACCGCAGGATTTTGGGACAAGGCTGACGCTAGTTTTTGAGCATTTTCCGTCGATTTTTCCATACGTAGTTTCAAGGTTTTCAAACCACGCATCACCATGTAACTGTCAAACGGTGACAAGACTGGACCACCTGTATTGAGGTTATAATAGAGCTTCTCATAAATCGCTTTATCGTTTGTCATCAAAGCCCCAGCTAAAACATCGTTATGTCCAGCTAAATATTTGGTTGCTGAGTGAATGACAAGGTCAGCTCCTAGCGGAATTGGATTTTGGTAAATTGGGCTATAAAAGGTATTGTCAACCAAAACCTTAGCTCCATGCTCATGAGCCACCTTGGCAATTTTGGCAATATCAAATTCTACCATGAGAGGATTAGTTGGTGTTTCAATGTAAACAATATCTGTCTCATCAGAAATAGCCGCAATCATTTCCTCTTCATCGTTGGCATAAGTAAATCTAAAACGCCCTTGCGCTTCTTGTTGGTTAAACCAGCGAAAAGAACCACCATATAAATCACGCGCAGCTACCACCTTACTACCAACTGGAAAAATTTCCATAGCAAGAACAACCGCACTCATACCAGAACTTGTCGCAATCGCATAATCGGCTTTTTCAATAGCAGCAAGTGTTTCTTCCAAAGTGCTACGCGTTGGATTTTTAGTACGGGTATAATCAAAACCTGTGGATTTTCCAAATTCGGGATGTTGGTAAGTCGTCGAAAAATGAATGGGACTAACCAAGGCTCCCGTAGCTTTATCTGATTTAATCCCCGCATGGGCTAAAATCGTATCAATTTTCAGTTTTTTCACCATAATATTATATCTCCTCATTTCATCTCCTATCCTCTATTTTACCATGAAAACAAGTCTCTAGCGTTAGTTTGTAAACAGATATAGATATAGTTTCAAACTATAGCAAAAAGAAGTTAGGGCATCCCTAACCTCTAGAGGCAATTTTCAATTTACGACGGAAGCTCTCCGCACGGCTATTGCCGATTAATTTATCTGCTTGATTGGTTAAAAGCGCCAGATAACCATAGACAAGCACACCTATTCCTCCACCAACAATAAGATGAATCAGACTACTCACCTTACCAGTGACAGGTAACACTCGCACCAAAGCTAATTCAACGCCACCAACGATGAGAGCCATAACCGCTGTCATCAGAAGAATTAAGATCGCATTTTTGACAAATCGTTTCCAATTAAAGTGAATCATGTCATGAACCTTCTTAGACATTAGATAGGTTGACACGCACAGGCCAATAATTGTTGTAAACAGGGGACCGTAGGCACCGAACAGCCAGATAAAAGGCACTTGAAGAACAAGCTTCACAAGAAAACCATAAAGGAAATACAGCATAGCTTTACGCGTTTCAAACAAGGCCTGAATAACTGGTCCAAACAGAGCATAGAATCCCATGGCAAAAATCTGTAAAAGGTTAACAATAAACAGCTGAATGGCCAACCCCTTAGGAGCTGGATAAAAGACCGTATAGAGTGGACGAGCTAGAATAATTGAGCCAAACACGGCTGGCACTAAGAAAATAGTGAGCATCTGTAAATTATTCAGAATAAGGCTCGCTGTCGCTTTCTGGTCTTTCTTAACAAAATTTTCCGTAATCAGCGGAATAGACACAGACCCCATCGAAACCGTCACCCCAATAATAATCATAATAATTTTATTAGGATTAGAATACATGTAAGCATATAAGGTTAAAAGGGTTTCTTTTGTCGCAGAGGTAAAAAGAGACATGGTGTTGATAAAGGTCATCTGATCCAGTAATTGATAAGTCTGAAAGGCTGTACCAACAACAATAAATGGAATAGCCTCCTTTGTGATTTCAATCACTAACGATAAGGTGTCTGTTTTTTCCTCACCTTTTTTCGCTGTTAGAATCTTCATCAAAACTCCTTCACGATGAAGGCTGAAAATCAATACAGCAAGGCTTCCTAACATTCCGATAAATGCCGCAAAGGTAGATTGAACAACCGCTACTTTATAATCACCCGATCCAAATGTCATGATGTAGAAGGTCGTTAACAAAATCCAAATCACACGAAGAATCTGCTCCACCACTTGGCTTGTTGCATAAGGACGCAAATTATTAGTTCCTTGAAATACTCCTCTTAGAACACTCATCACTGGGAAAAATAGCACCGCCCAAGATAAACTCCTCATAACAGGAATTAAATCAACCTCAGAGCCCGATAACTTAGCTAAAAGCGGAGCAGCAAAATACATCACTCCAGCAAAGAATGCTCCCATTAAAAGCATGAGCTTAAGGAACTCACGAACGAGGTAGTAGCTCGTTTCGATTTTTCCAATCGCATTGTATTTGGCAATTTGTTTAGCAATCGCAACTGGAATCCCAACTGTGGAAACAGACAAAAAAATAGAATAGATATTGTATCCCATTCCCCATAAACCATTGGCAGCATCCGCATGAGGTCCTAGCCACGCCAACCAAGGAATGACATAAATGATACCAATCAACCGACTAATAAAATTACCAGCTGTCAACCATGCCATCCCTCGAACCATTTTCGACTGCTGATTGTCCATTTTTGATTGCTGTGTTTCTGACATAACCTTCTCATTTCTGTACTTGTTTTGCTTCCTATTATAAACTTTTGCCTGCCACTTGTAAATTATGAACATTAGGTCTAAAATAGAGGTATGATTACAATTGAACAAATTCTTACTATCCTTAAAGAAGACCATAATTTTCGAGAAGTTCTGATTGACGGAACCTTTCATTACCACTTAACAGATTTAACCTTTTCAAAGATTAGCTATGATAGTCGCGACGTTGATGCTTCAACCCTTTTCTTCGCCAAAGGCGCTGCCTTTAAACGCGAATTTTTGGAACAAGCTGTGCTACAAGGGTTAAAGTGCTATGTTTCTGAAATTGACTATGAAGTTGGTATTCCTGCTATCATTGTCTCTGATGTCAAAAAGGCCATGAGCCTTATCGGTATGGCATTCTATGATTATCCTCAAAATCAGCTAAAGCTCCTTGCTTTTACAGGAACAAAAGGAAAGACAACAGCAGCCTATTTTGCCTTTAATATTCTAAGGCAAAACCACCAAACCGCTCTGCTTTCTACCATGAATACTACCTTAGACAATGGCAAAACCTTCTTCAAATCTCAATTCTCAACACCTGAAAACCTTGACTTGTTTCGTATGATGCGACAAGCGGTTGATAACGGCATGACTCATCTTGTTATGGAAGTTTCTAGCCAAGCCTACCTAGTTGATCGTGTTTATGGACTGACATTCGATGTTGGTGTCTTTCTCAACATCAGTCCCGACCATGTTGGTCCGATTGAACACCCTAACTTTGCCGATTATTTTTATCACAAGCGCCTTTTGATGGAAAATAGCAGAGCTGTGGTCGTCAACAGCGATATGGATCATTTTGAGATTGTCAAAGAGCAAGTAAAAAATACGCCTCATGATTTCTATGGTTCTCACTCTGAAAATACTATTCTAGACAGTCAAGCCTTTAGCTTTAACCTTAATGGTCAATTATCTGGACACTACGACATTCAACTGATTGGTCATTTTAATCAAGAAAATGCAGTTGCTGCTGGACTAGCAAGCTTACGTTTGGGAGCTAGCTTAGAAGATATCCGAAGAGGAATTGCCACTACAACTGTTCCTGGGCGTATGGAAGTTTTAACCCAGTCAAACGGGGCTAAGGTATTTGTTGATTACGCACATAATGGCGATAGTCTTGAAAAACTTCTTTCTGTCGTTGAAGAACACCAAAAAGGAACCATTCATTTGATTCTCGGAGCGCCTGGCAATAAAGGAGAAAGTCGTCGAGCTGATTTTGGTTATGTGATTAATAAACATCCTCATTTACAAGTGATTTTGACAGCTGACGACCCAAATTTTGAAGACCCTATGGCTATTTCTCAAGAAATTGCTGAGCATATCAACCGCCCTGTCACGATTATTATTGACCGTGAAACTGCTATCAAAGAAGCTCTGCAATTAACACAAAACGGCACCGATGCTGTGATTATCGCTGGAAAAGGAGCCGATGCTTACCAAATCGTAAACGGTGAAAAAACAGCTTACCTAGGTGATTTTGAGATCGCGAAACGCGATTTAGGGTAGCTTATTTGAAACCATTCCAATCTACTCAAAAGCCTTTCTGAGGCTTTTTATTATGGTATAATAGCTCTATCTTGGTTTTCAAAACCACCAGAAAGGAGTATTATGTCACATATTGAGGCAAAACAGATTTCTGTTTCCTATGGCCAGCGCCCTATCATTGATCAGCTGAACTTAGCATTGCCTAGCCAAGCGATTACAACGATCATTGGTAGCAATGGGTCTGGAAAATCGACACTCCTTAAAGCACTGACCCGTATTATTCCTACAAATACAGGACACATTTTTTTAGATGGTCAGTCAATCGCAAAACTACCAACTAAAGAAGTCGCTAAAAAGATAGCCCTCCTTCCCCAAGTTTTAGAAGCAACGCAAGGCATTACCGTCTATGAACTGGTCTCCTACGGCCGCTTCCCTCATCAAAAATATCTAGGAACCCTCACGCCAGAAGACCGTGAAAAAATCTACTGGGCGATGGAAGTTACTGGAGTGGTCAGCTATGCCAATGTAAAGGTAGATAGTTTGTCTGGTGGGCAACGCCAGCGTGTGTGGATTGCTATGGCACTTGCTCAAGATACCGATACGATTTTTCTAGATGAGCCAACGACTTACCTAGACATGAATCATCAGTTGGAAGTCCTAGAATTGCTCAAAAAACTGAATCACGATAACCAGAAAACGATTATCATGGTCCTACATGACCTTAATTTAGCCTCTCGTTTCTCTGATCATTTGATTGCCATGAAAGATGGGACAATTAAGCACCAGGGACCACCTGAAAAGGTGATGACAACAACTATTTTAGAAGAGATTTTTAATATTAAGTCTCATATCGTTTCTGACCCAGACAGTCAGCGTCCTATTTTACTCACCTATCATTTATTAGAAAAGGAAATCCTATGAAAAAAACACTATCACTCTTACTTAGCCTCATGGCTATCTTTGTTCTTGTGGCTTGTTCAACATCATCCAAAGAAAAGGCTGAGCAGTCACAATCAAGTAGCTCTGCTATTTCCAAAATGCCTAAAATCGAAGGTATCAGTTACCGTGGTGAGGTTCCTGAAAGTCCAAAACGTGTCGCAAGCATGGCATCATCTTACACTGGCTATTTGCTCAAACTTGGCTTCAATATCGTAGCAGCAACAACCTATGATCAGAAAAATCCTGTCTTCTCTGATGCTATTAAATCTGCTGAAATCATGTTACCGACGGACCTTGAGGCCCTAGCAGCTACCGAACCCGATGTGATTGTGGTAGGTTCAACCGAACAAAACCTAGATCAACTTGAAAAAATTGCCCCACTTGTC
This sequence comes from Streptococcus hillyeri, assembly GCF_003686955.1. Classification (GTDB taxonomy): domain Bacteria; phylum Bacillota; class Bacilli; order Lactobacillales; family Streptococcaceae; genus Streptococcus; species Streptococcus hillyeri. Next base: position 12,338 of record NZ_RCVM01000004.1, on the reverse strand, counting down.
GTTGTTGAATATGGTAAACATGACTACCTCCAAATGATGACTGACTTCGGTCACATTTTTGGAAAAGAAGATGACGCTAAAAAATGGTTAGCCTCTTGGGAGAAAAAAGTTAGCGAAGCCAAAGAAATTGTTCACGATGCCACTGGAAAAGATGCTACCTTTACCGTTATGGGACTTTTTGAAAAACAATTTTACCTCTTTGGCAACAACTGGGGACGTGGTGGTGAGATTATCTATCAAGCCTTTGGCTACCAGGCGCCTGAAGCTGTGGAAAAAGAAGTCTTTCCGACAGGTTACCTCGAAGTCTCACGTGAAGTTCTTCCAAACTACATTGGCGATTATGTGCTTGTAGCCGCTGAAAATGAAGAGACAGGTGCAAGCCTCTACGAAAGTGACCTTTGGAAAAATATCCCTGCGGTACAAAAAAATCATGTCATCAAGGTAGATGCGAATGTCTTCTACTTTACAGATCCTGTTAGCCTTGAACATGAGCTAGAAGTGTTAACCGAAGCAATCTCTAAAACACAACAATAATGACTTAGTTTTAAGTATTCCTAACAACAATAGAAAAGAAAAATGATTTCTCTATACAAAACACTCAATAAGCCAAAACATCTCTTTTGGCTTGTTTTTTTCATCACTAGCCTCTTACTGCTATTAGGCTGCTACGCTAGTTTACGCTTTGGTGCGATTCATTTCTCACACCAAGATCTTCTGACGACCTTTCGGCACCCCTTTACCAATTCTGACCTTCAAGATGTCATGATTGATATCCGACTACCTCGAATTATCGCCAGTCTTTTGATCGGAGCTGCTACTGCTCAAGCTGGTGCTATCATACAAGGCGTTACCAGAAACCCAATCGCCGATCCTGGTCTTTTGGGAATCAATGCTGGCGCTGGATTGGCTTTAGTGATAGCCTATGCCGTTTTCGGACAACTTCATTATACATGGATTGTCCTGATTTGTTTGCTAGGCTCTACACTTGCTACCCTTATGGTTTTCGCACTTTCTTACGATCCCAAAAGAGGCTACAATCAATTACGGTTGATTTTAGCAGGGACAATGATTTCTGCCCTCTTTACAGCACTTGGTCAAATTTTTACCATCACCTTCAACCTTGCTACCACCATTATCGGCTGGCAATCTGGAGGACTTGTTGCTGTCAATTGGAAAATGCTTAGTATTCTCGCTCCTATCATCTTGGTAAGCCTTATCTTAGCGCAGCTATTTTCCCACCAACTAACCATTCTTAGTCTCAATGAGACTGTCGCAAAAAGTCTTGGACAAAAAACTTTTATCATGACCCTTTTCTGGTTAGGGCTCGTTCTCTTATTATCTGCTTCTGCGGTAGCTTTAGCTGGAACTATTGCCTTTGTTGGACTGATTATTCCTCATATTATCAAATTCTTTTGTCCTCGCAATTACCGGCAAATTCTGCCAATGACTGCTTTTTTAGGGGCAACCTTTATGCTTTGGATTGACCTTCTCTGTCGCACCATCAACCCACCCTATGAAACTCCGTTAAGTGCCATGGTTTCACTGATTGGTCTGCCCTGCTTTTTATGGCTGATGAAACGGAGGTCACTATGAATCAGACAACCACTCACTTTAAGCGCATTTTCATTCTCTTAATCCTAGTAACACTCTTTTTAGCCCTCCTCTCCTTATCTCTAGGGAGTAGTCACCTATCTTTAGTAACAGTTATCAAAACCTTGCTAGGACAAACAGACGACAAAACAAGACTAATCATCTTAACTATTCGTCTTCCTCGCATACTCGCTGCTCTAATAGCCGGGGCTTCATTGGCTATCTCCGGTCTATTATTGCAGACACTGACTAGAAATCCTCTTGCCGATTCTGGGATTTTAGGCATAAATGCTGGCGCTGGGCTCATCATTGCCCTTGCCATTTCTATTTTTAAGACAACAGCTCCCCAGTTTATTACCCTCCTGCCATTAATGGCTATGCTAGGAGCATTGACAACTGTTATGATTGTCTATTTCATTAGCCGAAAACCAAATCATGATATTGATCCTATCCGTCTCATTATCACTGGTGTAGGTCTATCCATCATGTTGTCTGGACTTATGGTGTCCATTATTGGAAATATCGACCGTTTCAAAGTTGATTACATCATCAATTGGCTTAGTGGGCAGATTTCTGGCGACAACTGGAAAACCTTAGCACTTCTTAGTCCTTTCCTAATCTTACTTTTGGGGCTCTCTTATAGCCGTAGCCGTTCCCTCAATATCATGACCCTTAACGAACAAACCGCTACCGCACTTGGTCTCAATCTTCAAAAAGAACGGTTGATAACACTCCTTCTCTCAACAGCACTTGCCTCCCTTAGCGTGATTATTGTTGGCAATATCACCTTTATTGGATTGATTTCAGGTCACATCAGTAGACGATTTGTTGGAGGAAATCATCTTATCCTTTTCCCCATAACCTTCTTAATGGGTATGCTTATCCTCTTGATTGCAGATACTATCGGTCGTGTCTTCCTTGTCGGAACAGGTATTCCAACTGGACTCGTTGTCTCCCTCATCGGCGCTCCCTATTTTCTTTATCTTATGAAAACCTCAAAAGAATAAGGATGGGCTTTTCTAAAAATTTTAACACTATAAAATGGCTTAGAATCAACGTTTCTCGATAACGTCACTCTAAGCCATTTTCTGTTTTTAACACTTTTTATTCTTTAAGCATCTGCTTGGTCAAAAACAACCTGACCATTTTCAAATTTAGCAATACGAGCTAATGAAGTCACACGTACACCTTGTTCTTCCAAAAGGCTACGACCATCTTGAAATGATTTCTCAATGACAATCCCAACACCAACAACTTCTGCACCTGCTTGCTGAATAATGTCAATAAGCCCCTTAGCAGCTTGGCCATTTGCCAAAAAGTCATCGACGATAAGCACCTTATCATCAGCTGAGAGAAACTTACCTGCAATTGAAACTGTGCTTGTAACCTGCTTAGTAAAGGAATAAACTTCTGCTGTCAGAATACCTTCTGTCATGGTGATGTTTTTATGCTTTTTCGCAAAAATCATCGGTACATCAAGAGCTTCTGCCACGTACACTGCTGGTGCAATACCAGAGGCCTCAATAGTTACAACCTTAGTAATGCCAGAATCCTTGTAAGCATCTGCAAATACCTTACCCATTTCCTTCATCAATTTATAATCAACTTGATGGGTTAAAAAAGAGTCCACTTTTAAAATATTTTCACCAAGGACATTTCCATCTTTTAAAATACGGTCTTCTAATAATTGCATCATAACTCCTTTTAATATCAATTAGTCAATTCTAACATTAGCCGTAAAAGACAAAGAGATGCTTACACATGGTAAACACCTCCGTAATCTGAATAAAACAGTAAATCTATCCCTTTGGAAACTGAACAAAGTAGACTTATTGTTAGACATTACGGTGTCTTGTAGAAACGTTGTGCCAATTCACAACATAAATAAGTTTTTATTGTTCCTTATTATACCACTTTACTAGGTAATTTCAAGAGATTTAAATAGAATCCCCATTCCAAATAGAGTTCTTCACGATAACATAGTTGACGCGTGTCAAGCTTTCCACATCACGACCACCAGCATATGAAATCGAACTTTGAAGGTCTTGCTCCATCTCAATTAAAGTATCTTTCAAATGGCCTTTTGTTGGCAAGAGGATTTTCTTACCTTCAACGTTTTTGTGCTCACCTTTTTGGTACTCTGAAGCAGAACCAAAATATTCTTTGAAGGTTTCGCCATCGACTTCAACCAATTTCCCTGGGCTTTCGATATGACCCGCAAAGAGAGAACCAATCATAACCATGCTAGCACCAAAACGGATTGACTTAGCAATGTCTCCGTGCGTACGGATACCACCGTCTGCAATAATTGGTTTACGCGCAGCTTTGGCACACCAACGAAGTGCGGCTAATTGCCAACCACCTGTACCAAAACCAGTCTTAACCTTAGTGATACATACTTTACCAGGACCAATCCCTACTTTCGTCGCATCCGCACCAGCATTTTCCAACTCACGGACAGCTTCAGGCGTTCCCACGTTACCAGCAATCACAAAAGTGTCAGGAAGCTCAGCCTTGATGTGTTTAATCATCTTAATAACACTCTCAGCGTGGCCATGTGCAATATCAATCGTGATAAACTCTGGCACATCATCTTTCAAACTCGTCACAAAATCGTACTCATAGTCTTTCACACCTACTGAGATTGAGGCGATAAGCCCTTGCTCATGCATGCGTTTGATAAATGGCTTGCGCGACGCTTCATCAAAACGGTGCATAATGTAGAAATAACCATCCTTAGCCAGCATTTCTGCCACGTCCTCATCAATGATGGTTTGCATGTTAGCAGGGACAACAGGAAGTTTAAACGTATGCTTTCCTAAAGTAACTGATGTATCTGCCTCAGAGCGGCTATTGATGATACATTTGTTAGGAATCAACTGAATATCTTCGTAGTCAAAAACGGGCATATCATTAAACATAAAAATCCTCTTTCTGCCACTGGGACTGAAAAAGGATTTTTTGTGTATCACAAAAGTCATCTCCAGCCGAGCAGCCTTTACTATGATGACCTTCCTATAACTCTGTTTTTAACAGTAATAAACAGAGCATCGCTAAGTGGATTTCCCACCCTTCCATAGATATTCTATACTTTCGTTTTTGTTTTGTCAAATTTTGATTAAAAATATTTTGTTTCGTTCGTTATTTACGAACCTTGTTTTTGGAACTCATTTTTTAGCCAAAGTTTCTTATGGATAACAACCATAATTAGCGAAAGAACCAAAAGACATCCGCGAATCTTAAAATACTAAAATTGTTAATGAACACACAAATGTGACAACGTTTACATTTTATTGTTTGCTTTTTCTAACGAGAACTGATATCCTAAAGATGAAAAATGATTTCAAAATGCTAGAAAGAAGGTGACTCTATGTTAACGCTCAGACAAATAATCAACGACCACTACCGCAGCTATCTACTGTTACTATTGACTGCCTATATTCTCGCTTTCTTTATTCCTTGGGACATCAGTATTCAGACAACCCCACTTCCGTTAATTCTAACACAACAAGTCTTTCCCATTATTGGAATTATAATCATTATCTTCTCTTTTATGACACGAAAAGTGGGGCTCTTCATGACAGGACTTCTCTATCTTTTAGCATTCTGGATTTACATGTCTATGATTTTCAGTGTGCTTCCTGGTTTATTCTGTAATTAATTTAGAGGTTCAACGTTCAAAAAATTAGAATTCTCATTTTGCTATTATTTGTTCTACTAACCTATTTAAAACTTTAGCTATTCACAAACATGAAATCGAGGTGGGACATCTAGTCCTACCTCGATTTCGTTTTCTTATCTACTGTTACGCTTATGAATCAATTTTTCACGTTCTTCTTTTAAGTGTTCGAGCTTTTCTGACAGTTCAGTTATGGCTATATCTAAACTATTGATGGCTAAAGCAATGGCCTCATCAGCTAATTGTTCTCCACCAAGCTCTCTATTGTCATCATCTGTATTTTTAGCCTCAGCCTGTTCAACATGAACCACACCTGACGTTTTATCAAACTGTTTACTGATGAATTTTTTGAGCCAGCCTTCAAGACCTGTGTCTTTTAATTCCTTATCAAGCTCATCCTTGACTTGATTTTTCAACGCTTCTTTTTCGTCTTCACTCAACTTGCGACCAGTTTCATCATACCAGCCATTATTCTTAATATTCATAAAAATCTCCTTATTAGTAGTTATTTTAAGTTAAAATCGTCTTTTAATTTATCAACAACCGCCTGAATTAACTCAGTGTTTGGGTCGTATTTAGTGTGTTTCTCGCTGCTATTAAACAGTAAGAGCTGGGCATTTTGCAGTTTCTGCCTATGGAAGGAGACAGCTGCGCTCGTAATTCCCAAATCTTCAGCAATATCCTTACTCTTAGCATGTGGCTGCGTTAGGGCAACTAAAACCTTGTAACGTGTTAAATCACTTAGTGTTTTCAAGGCTGATGAGAAATTATCTTCATCTAATTCATTGTGGCTATTGAGAACCTCATCAATCTTACAAGATAGAATAAGAAAACTATTGTATTTCTCAAATAAAGGCTCCAAGGTAATCACAGATAGTCGAATAATCCAAGGGCTCACAATATAGAGTTCAAACGATTCCTTCTGCAAGGTTCCCTGAATCATTTTTAAAGCTTGCGTATCTTTAAAAACAGCTTCAAGATTCAAGTTTTTAGCGTAAGTTTCTCGCTCTAACCTAGCTTTTTCAAAATAAGGGACATATAGACTGACCAATTCACGTGACAGTTCTACCATTTTGGTGGCATTCTCTTTTAAATGCTGACTAAAGGTTAGAATGTGCCATTTTTGTTCTGGTTTAAAAGATTTTTCCTCCAAGATTTCCCAGTAGTCCTTATTTTCAGTCTTGCTAGTGGTGTCATCTGTTAAAAAAAGTCGCAAGCAATAATGTAACTCTTCTTCTGAAAGCTCTAGAACCAAGTTATGCAATTCTTCAATAGAAGAAGGCTCCCTCCCCTCATTGAGTAGGTAGAAATAGCAGGTTGTTAGGAATGACCAACCAGCACCCATGAGATAATAGCTACGCAGTTTTTCTTGATAGGGTAAAAAGAGCTGATAGATTTCTTCTAAGGTATCAAGGTCTTTTGCTAAAATGCTGAGCTCCTTTTGCGTAAAATCCCACTCACTCTCATCCCTACTGTAGGACAAGACTGGCAGCATAGTCATTTCAAAAATTTCAGAACGTTGTTGATTATAGGTATAAGCCATTGCTTTCTTCTTTCTAAGAAACAAGTTCAACACTTGCTTCACTTTGTTTAAAGGTTTTTTTAATAGTATAAACCATAAGGGCAAGCGCAATCAAGAGGTAAATGCTTGAAATAACTTGAGCTGGTAAAACCAAAACCATTCCTGATAAGGCGAAACGACTAACAATCATTCCCAGGGTCATCAAGGTGTCAATCCCAGAACCAATTGTCGCCAACTTTTCCTCTGGAATTTCACGGTACATCATGGCACTAAATTTCGGATTAACACCACCTGAAACCACTGCTGCTCCAAAAATGACTACCAAAGCCATATAAATTTGATGAACAACCATTGCTCCAAAGAATCCTGCTAATAGTACCAAGGTCAATTTAATCATTGCTAACAAATCGACTTTTTTGAAAAGTGTTGTGCAAAGTACTGAACCAACAATATTCCCAACAAAGAAAATAATTGATACTGTCGCAATCGTTGTCGCTGGATTGACAATGATAAAATCTTTAAAATCTTTTATAGTAGCCATTATGATAGGATCCAAAGTTGACCCAATAGCATTAATTCCCATAATGGTAATTAAGCTAGCTTTCAAAACCGGAATACCATTGATAACTTCCATTGCTCCCTTAAAAGAAGTTTTTAGTTCTGTAACTAAGCTCTGTGGCGTTTCCACTTCTTCCATTTTAATCGGATTTTCTTTTAGGAGTTTAGATAAAGCAGGGCGTAAAGCTAGCATTATTAACATACTTACAAGAAAAGTGCCTGCATTAAAGAAAGCGAGATTTTGGTAGGTCATAAAAGCGGTAAGTATTACTCCACTCGCTTGGAAACCAATCTGTAAAATGGAGCTTGCTGCTTGACGAAAGGCCATCGCTCCTTCACGATCATCATTTGAAACAACCCGCAAACTAATGGGAGAAAAAAGGTAAGATTCATATTGACCAGAAATATCTGAGAAAAGATTGACGATAACAGCAACTAAAACTACCCAGAGAGCAGGTGCAAAACCCATAGCTACCCCTACAATGATATAGAGTAGGACACGAAAAATCTGAGTTGCCATGATGGTATCCAATTTGTTTTTCGTCTTATCTGCCCAAATCCCCATCACAAACCGTGTTAGAATTGGAAGACTTTCAGATAAGGTTACCAAACTAATCGCAAACTTAGCATTTGGTAAGAGTAAAACATAATTCATCAAAGCCAAATAGTAAAGACTGTCACCAAAATTTGAAATCATGTCAGAAACAAAGGTTGCCAGGAAAAGTTTATTTTTAAGTGCCTTTTTCATATTAGTATCTCCGTTTATATTTTTTTAAGTATTTATTTAACTTTATACACGTAGTATAATACTTTATTTTTGTTAAGTCAATACTTAAATAAATATTTTTTGAAGTTTTTTTAAACAATTACTTAAAAAACGCTTTTTTTGCTATTTCCGATGAAAAAAGTTATCATTTAAATCATGAATTATCTTGATTATTTTCCATATAAGACTGCCTTTTATGATAAGGATTTAAAACTCACCTACAGTAACCATAAGCCTGATGGTACGTTTTTCCCAGAATCTTACGATAGACTGCCCGACTGGATCTGGCAGGAGCTCCGCCATTCCACAGAAAAAAGCCTACATCTGGAAATTCCAAATGAGGCTTTTGGGAAAATTTATATGCAGTCCTACACCATGTTGTATGATGATTCGGGTGATTTCCAAGGAGTCATGGAAATGGTTCAAGATTTAAAGCCACTTCTCTCCTCCTACTTGGAAAATTCTGGGCAAGCCCTAGTCGGCTGGTCAGACGTTACATCTGGTGCTTCCATTTCAAACGATAATTAAAAAGAGAGCGACAAAAATCCATGTTTAAATGAATTGCTGTTGCTCTCTAAATTGTTATCACTATCAAAAATAACTTGACCCATTTCAATAACTCATCATTTTCGCTTAAATTACTCGACTTCGACAAAGCCAAAATCCTCTAAAGGTAAGAGTTTAAATGACACAACTCCTCTAAGTTGAGATTTTTTAATGAGTCCAAACGTTCGACTATCCTGTGTATTTTGACGGTCATCATTCAAAATTAAATATTGGTTTTTAGGAACCTTCTCCTCAGCACCATTAGTTAAACTTTCCAAAGTAAAATCCGCCGTAAAAGGCGTGTCCACAGGATGTAAATCAAAATGAGACTTCCTTAAGTCATCTAAGTAGGACTGACTTTCAACTTGATTATTAAGGTAAAAAATATCATCCATATAGACTGGAACATCACCTTCTTTAGCCACAACACGTCCCATATACTCTTTTCCATCCACTTCATAAAGGACAAAATCTTTGTACTCAGGAGTAGATAATTGACTAGCCACCACATAATCATCTGATTTTAAATAACTATTGGCCTGTTCTTTCGTAACTGTATACGGTTCAAAAACAAAAATCCTCAGACCAACAGCCAATAAGAAGGCTATCATTGTCAGAAAAATCATCGTTATCAAATCACGTTTTACCATCAGTGCCTCCTCTTGTTTATGATACTATCATTATACCATGTTTTCTGTTAAATTATCATGAGAATCTCTGAAAATGACACATTTCTATCTTTGATTCCCATAGTCTTCTCACAAGGTAGTGTGCTAACACAAAAAAACTCAATTACTTCTAACGAGTAATTGAGTTTTTCGTGTAATAACTAATCAGTCAGAACTAGTATTTTTGGAATAGAATGGACTGATTATTTCACAGTGCGGATACGCATTGTGTTAGTTGAACCTGATACACCAACTGGTACACCAGCAACGATAACAATGTTATCACCTGATTCAACAAGACCTTGCTCAAGCGCAACTTTTTCAGCCAATTCAAACATATCATCAGTTGATTTTGGTTTTTCAGTTACGACTGGAATAACACCCCAGTTGATCATCAATGATTTTTGAACTTTTTCTGTAAATGTTACAGCCAAGATATCTGCATCTGGACGGTATTTAGAGATTTGGCGTGCTGAGAAACCTGTTTCAGTTACTGTTACAACCAATTTAATGTCCATTGATTTTGTAGCGTCTTTAACAGCAGAAGCAACAACTTCAGTTTTTGATGTACGTGGGAAGTTATCAGAGTTCAAACGACCATATTCATTAAGAAGAGTTTGAGCGTTTTTACTTGTAGTTGCCATTGTACGAACTGATTCAACTGGGTATTTACCGTTAGCTGACTCACCTGAAAGCATTGTTGCATCAGTACCATCGATAACAGCGTTGAACACGTCAGAGATTTCTGAACGAGTTGCACGTGGTTTATCAGTCATTGTTTCAAGCATGTTAGTTGCTGTGATAACTGCTTTACCAGCTGCGTTCACTTTAGTGATAATCATTTTTTGGTAAACTGGAACCATTTCAAATGGAACTTCGATACCCATGTCACCACGAGCAATCATGATACCATCAGATGCTTCGATGATTTCGTCAATGTTATCGATACCTTGTTGGTTTTCGATTTTTGAGAACAATTGAACGTGTTCATTGCCAGTTTCACGCAAGATGTTACGTACTGATTCAACGTCTTGTGCTGTACGCACGAATGAGATTGCGATAAAGTTAAGACCTTGTTCAAGACCAAAACGAATATCTGCATCATCACGTTCTGCAAGAGCAGGGAAAGGAATTTTAGTGTAAGGAATGTTTACACCTTTTTGTTTACCGATGACACCATCATTTTCAACTTCAACGATGAATTCACGTTTTTCAGCATCTTTTTCAACGACTTTAAGACCAAGTTTACCATCGTCAACAAGAACTTGTTTACCAACTTCAACATCGTCAAAGACATCAAGAGCACCAGCAACGTTCAAGGCAATCACTTCTGGAGTTGATTTAATACCTTGTTTTGTAGCTACACGAAGTTTATCTCCAGTTTTGTAAGTGTGGAAATCAGCTCCATCTTCGAACACTTCTGTACGAATTTCAGGTCCTTTTGTATCCAAAAGGAAACCAACTTTTTGACCAGCAATTTCTTCAGCGCGACGTACAGTTGCCATACGAGCTCCTTGCTCTGCGTGGTCACCGTGTGAGAAGTTAAAGCGGAAAACATTTGCACCTTCTTTAATCAATTGTGCAATTTTTTGAGCTGATGCTTCAACATCAAGTTCTTCACCCCAGTATCCTGGCTCTCCGAACTTTTTACCACCACGGAATTCTACCGCAGGACCAAGTGTTGCAACGATTTTGACACGTTTATTCATTATATGAAACTCCTATTTTTTAAATTGCCGATTACCGGCAGAATTAACTAAATTAATATTGCTTAGTGAGCTAAGTCACGGTTCAAAGCAGCAAAGTCAAGGCGTGCTTTGTGTGGATGATTCACAATAATCTTACCGTTTTCTCCCAAGCTAAAGAGGGCACCTTCTTCTGCAGTTCCAAGAATTGGGCTTTCAACCAATTGCTCATTGTGAATACCAACTGCAAGGCCACCACGACCTTCTTTAAGAAGAGTTACCGCATGAGAACCCATCCAAGATGCTAAGACACGGTCACGAGGAGATGGGGCACCACCACGCAAGATGTGACCTAGGTTAGTTGCACGAAGATCACTTGTATCTCCCGCTTCTTTCATCAGTTCTACAAACTTCTCGGCGTGCATAACACCTTCTGCTAAAACGATCAAGTGACGGAATTTACCTTTTTCTTCGTAACCTTGACGAACTTTAGCAACAACTTCTTCGATGGTGTACTCTTCTTCAGGAATAATGATTTGATCAGCTCCTGCAGCAATACCAGACCAAAGAGCGATGTCACCAGCATTACGTCCCATCACTTCAACGACAAAGGTACGTCCGTGTGAGAATGAAGTATCGCGGATTTTATCCAAAGCATCTGTCGCAGTGTTTACAGCTGTGTCAAATCCGATTGTGTAGTCAGTACCAGCAATATCGTTATCAATAGTTCCTGGGATACCAACAGCTGGGAATCCATGCTCAGTTAGACGCATAGCTCCATGGTAAGAACCGTCTCCACCGATAACAACAACACCTTCAATACCATGTTTTTTCAATTGTTCAATACCAGCTAGTTGTCCTTCCAATGTTGCAAATTCTGGGTAACGAGCTGACTGGAGGAACGTTCCTCCATGTGATAGAGTATTAGATACTGAGTGAGCATCCATTGGGAAAATATCTCCCTCAACCATACCAGCATAGCCTCGGTTGATTCCGAAAACTTCCATGCCTTCTGTGATTGCTTTACGAACAACTGCACGAACAGCAGCATTCATACCAGGGGCATCACCACCACTGGTCAAAACAGCAATACGCTTCATTTTTGGCTTTCTCCTTTTTAATTTCTAACTTCACTATTATATCATAGTTGTTTTTAAATTGCTCTTTTTTCTACTAAGATTTTATCGAAAAATCGTTTTGGTAATTTCCCAAAGTAATTTCCACTTTAGCTTTCGAAGTGGAAATTAGTCTAAAACGGATTTTTATGGTGGAATTAAGTCTGAGACGTTTGTGTTAGAAATGAGTCCTTACTATGACAAAATAT
>NZ_RCVM01000049.1 GCF_003686955.1 Streptococcus hillyeri | reverse complement strand
CTAAGAGAAGACAAAATTGTGGCTACAAGAAAATCTTCTACCTCGCTAAACAGGCTCAAAAACAATACGAACAAACCCTCGTTGAGGCTCGAGAAGGAACACCTCTCAACTCTCAAACGTTCTGGGACATGGATAAAGTCATCTCCGATGGTGTGAAAAAGGGACAGCACATCTATCACATCCTTAAAACTCATAACCTTGATGTCAGTTCCTCAACCGTCTATCGACACATCCGTAAAGGATACCTTTCTATCGCTCCTATTGATCTGGCTAGAGCTGTAAAATTCAAACCTAGACGAAAGGCTACACTACCTGCTATCCCTAAAGAAGCTAAAAAAGGGCGTTCTTATGAGGACTTCCAAAACTTCCTGACACATAGACAGCTGACCTCTTGGCTTGAAATGGACACCGTTATTGGACGGGTTGGTGGAAAAGTATTACTCACCTTCAATGTCTCTTTCTGTAACTTTATCTTCGCTAGACTTCTGGACAATAAAACCGCTCTTGAGGTCGCTAAACACTTCTATGTTATCAAGAACACGCTTTATGAGGCTGACCGAGATTTCTTCGATGTTTTCCCTGTCATTCTAACTGACAATGGTGGAGAGTTTGCCAAAGTTGATGACATTGAGATGGATATCAGAGGTGAGATTAAACTATTCTTTTGCGACCCTAAGCGCTCTGACCAGAAAGGAAGAATTGAGAAAAATCACACACTTATTCGCGATATTTTACCCAAGGGAACTTCTTTTGACAACTTAACTCAGAACGATATCAACCTAGTCTGTTCTCATGTGAATAGCGTGAAACGCGCTGCTCTGAATGGGAAATCAGCTTATGAGCTCTTTACCTTTACCTATGACGAAGAACTGGCTAAACTACTCGGCATTTCCTTAATTCCAGCAGAAGACGTCTGTCAGTCTCCAAAATTACTCCAACACAAATTCTAAAAACAACCTAATATAAGCCACTCAAACGTCTCACACTAACTTCCACCATAGCGGAACTTAATCTGAAACGCTTTCAGATGAGGGGATTTTGTGTACCCTTTTTGTCAACTAAATTAGCCTAAAAATGCAATAAATCAACCTTTATAAAAACCAGTGGAACTTACCCTGACACGGAGTTTCACTGGTTGTTAGAGGTTTTATCAGATTAACTTCCACTTTAACAGACGGTGGAAGTTAGTTTGGGAATTTAGC
>NZ_RCVM01000048.1 GCF_003686955.1 Streptococcus hillyeri | reverse complement strand
GCTAAATTCCCAAACTAACTTCCACCGTCTGTTAAAGTGGAAGTTAATCTGATAAAACCTCTAACAACCAGTGGAAATCCGTGTCAGGGTAAGTTCCACTGGTTTTTATAATGGTTGATTTTATTGCATTTTTAGGCGAATTTAGGTGAAAAAAGGGTACACAAAATCCCCTCATCTGAAAGCGTTTCAGATTAAGTTCCGTTATGGTGGAAGTTAGTGTGAGACGTTTGAGTGGCTTATATTTAGATTAGTTTTTAGAATTTATGTTGGAGTAATTTTGGGGACTGACAGACGTCTTCTGCGGGAATTAAGGAAATGCCAAGAAGTTTAGCCAGTTCTTCGTCATAGGTAAAGGTAAAGAGCTCATAAGCTGATTTCCCATTCAAAGCAGCGCGTTTCACGCTATTGACATGAGAACAGACTAGGTTGATATCGTCCTGAGTTAAGTTATCAAAAGAAGTTCCCTTTGGTAGAATATCGCGAATAAGGGAGTGATTTTTCTCAATTTTTCCTTTCTGGTCAGAGCGATTAGGGTCACAAAAGAATAGTTTAATCTCACCTCTGATATCCATCTCGATGTCATCAACTCTGGCAAATTCTCCGCCATTATCTGTAAGAATGATAGGGAAAACATCGAAGAAATTTCTATCAGCCTCATAAAGTGTGTTCTTGATGACATAGAAGTGTTTAGCGACCTCAAGAGCGGTTTTATTGTCCAGAAGTCTAGCGAAGATAAAGTTACAGAAAGACAAATTGAAGGTGAGTAATACTTTTCCGCCAACCCGTCCAATAACGGTGTCCATTTCAAGCCAAGAGGTCAGTTGTCTATGTGTCAGGTAGTTTTGGAAGTCCTCATAAGAACGCCCTTTTTTAGCTTCTTTAGGGATAGAAGGCAGGATAGATTTGCGCCTTTCTTTGAATTTTACAGCTCTAGCCAGATCAATAGGAGCGATAGAAAGGTATCCTTTACGGATGTGTCGATAGACGGTTGAGGAACTGACATCAAGGTTATGCGTTTTAAGGATGTGATAGATGTGTTGTCCCTTTTTCACACCATCAGAAATGACTTTATCCATATCCCAGAACGTTTGAGAGTTGAGAGGTGTTCCTTCTCGAGCCTCAACGAGGGTTTGTTCGTATTGTTTTTGAGCCTGTTTAGCGAGGTAGAAGATTTTCTTGTAGCCACAATTTTGTCTTCTCTTAG